>JADJQW010000003.1:628377-991755 GCA_016712535.1 Flavobacteriales bacterium | reverse complement strand
CCCTTCGGCGAGATCCCCAACGCCACCGTCCGCATCGGCATCGGCGATACCTGCGTGACGCCTGAGAGCGGCCGCATCCCCGGCAGCAACAACGATTTTTTCTGCGCCCAGCGCTGGATCGATGTGAGCAACGACAGCATGGGCGTCACCATCGTGTGTCCGCAAGGCGCGCTCTGGGAGGTGGGCGACATGGTGGACGAGCGTAAGGTGAACCCCGGCAAGGGCACCAATCCAGAGATGTACAAGGCCTGGAAGACCGAAGCGAAGAGCAGCAGCACCCTCTACCTCTACGCCCTCAACAACTACTGGCACACCAACTTCAAGGCCGACCAGGAAGGCCCCATCACCTTCGACCTCTACCTGAAGATGCACGGGCCGTTCAAGCTGGAGGAGGCAAGGCGCTTCGGGCTGGAGATGACAAGGCCGTTGATCACGTGGTGGAAATAGGAGGTGGTGAGTGGTGAATAGTGATTAGTGAATGGTGAATAGGAAGACCGTGCTCGCGACCTTTCGCATACTCCCATTCACTATTCACCTAGAATTGCATCCATGAAGAAGCGCCCACCCAGCGGCCTCGGTGGCCTGGTGTACAGCACCAACAAGAGCCTGAGCACCGCGCGTGAACCGGCCACCCTGCCCCCACAACAGCAGGACCTCCGCATCCACCTGGACCGGCTTAAAGGCAACAAGGAGGTGACGCGCATCGTGGGCTTCGTGGGCAAGCCCGTCGACCTGGACGACCTAGGCCGCGCGCTGAAGAGCAAATGCGGCGTGGGTGGCAACACCAAGGACGGCGTGATCCTGCTGCAGGGCGACCACCGCGACAAGGTGCTGGCCTACCTCATGGAGAAAGGCTACAAGGCGAAGAAGGCGGGGGGATGATGCTACCGCTTGGGATCCGGGATTGCTGGCAGCACGGGGGTCTCCGCGGCCGGATCTGGCTTGGGGCATCGGCGCTTGCCATCCTCGGGCTGCTGGTCACCGTGCTGATCGCCGCTGGTGAGCGCAACGACATGGACATCTTCCTCCAAGCCAGCGCCGACCTGCGCGCGGGCCGCAACGCCTACCTGCTGCGCTACAACGAGTGGTACCGCTACTTCTACAGCCCCTTCTTCGCGCTGGCGATCGCCCCACTCGAGTGGCTCGGCGCGGAGGGTGCGAAATGGCTCTGGGGATTGAGCATCATCGCGCTCACGCTCCGGAGCCTGCGCATCGTGCAAGGATGGATCGGGCTGAACGATGCCCCATCGGTGGATCGCGCGCGCTTCCATGCGCTCTTGCTCCTGCTGCTCTTCCAGCCGGTGCGCGACAACATCAACTCCATGCAGCTCACGCCGCTGCTGGTCTGGCTCTCGCTCGAAGGACTGCGCCTCATCCGCGCGGAACGTCCGTTGCTCGGCGGCGCGCTCATCGCCATCGGGCTCGATGTGAAGCTGCTCCCGGCCGTGCTCCTCCCTACCTGCTCTGGCGGCGCCATTGGTTGGGCGCGCTGGCCTCCGTCATGCTCTTCGTGGCGCTGCAATTCGCTCCGGCCCTGCTGCTCGGCTGGGATGAGCTGATGGAACTGCAGCGCACGCGCGCTGAGCTGCTCAACCCCACCGATGCGCGCCACATCCTCGATGAGGAAGAGCCGTCCTTCATCGCGCTGGGCTCCCTGCTCTCGGCATACCTGAGCACCGAGGGCGGCAGCAGCAACACCATGTCCCTTCCGCGCAATCTGGCTGCGCTCACCATCGAGCAGATCGCCGGCTTGCTCCTCGTGGGCCGATTGGCGCTCATCGCGCTCACCATCGTTTTCGTGCGCTGGCCACCGTTCCGCATGGAGCTGAATGAGCGCCGCGTGCTGCGCGAGGTGGGCTACCTGCTGCTCTGCACCATCATGCTCTTCCCGCATCAGCGCAACTACAGCATGCTGCTGGCAGCGCCTGCCATCGCCTGGCTGCTGCACACGCGCCTATTGCTGCCATCAGGCCCTGCGGCGAAGCGCTGGACCATCGGCCTGACGCTCGTTTTCCTCGGATTGAACACGGAGCTGCTGCTCGGCGAGTTCGCCGATGTGTACGCGCACTACAAGCTGAAGTCGTTCGTGGTGATCGGGCTGATCGCGATGCTCGTCGTTGCACCGATGCGCCAGGAATCGCAGTCGACGGGCTGAATTGATGCCGCGCGATGGCGTTACTCTTTCACGAACCGCGCAACGCGCCGTCCCATCCCACCATCCCACTCCAAGGAGTAGCAGCCTGAGGGCAGGCTCGTGATGTCGATGCCGCGATCCGCCGGACCGCTGCCCTGCATGATCGTGCACCCGCGTGGATCTCGCAACGCCCAGCGCAGGTTCTCCGAAGAATGGCCCACGCGGATGCGATCGGCAGCAGGATTCGGCCAGAGGACGATTCCTTGCGTTCGCTGGGTTTCATTCATCGAGGTGCCGATGTCGATCACGCAATCGATCTCCACGGGCTCATTGCGCTGAACGAAGGTGCCATCTCCCAATTGTCCAGTGGAGTTGTCCCCCCAGGACCAAAGCGATCCGTCTGACCGAATCCCTGCGCTGTGCATGAAGCCGATGGAGACCGATAGCCAGGTTTCGCTGCCCGGTTGATGTTCCACATCCAGTTCTTGCGCGGTGGTGCCGTTGCCCAATTGGCCGAACTGATTGGACCCGAAGGTGTGCAGCTCACCCGCCGTGTTCAGCGCGGCGGAGTGCCAGGTTTCCGTGGACAAGCTGGCCCAATCGGTCTCGGCGCTGATCAGGATCGGTGCGGACACGTCGTTCGTGTTGCCGGTGCCCAGCAGACCGGTGAAATTCCTGCCCCAGCCCCACAAGGTCCCGTCCAGCTTGATCGCCAGATTGCAGTTCTCGCCCCCGCGGATCATCGACCAATCGTCGTCCGCACCCAATTGGGTAGGCTCGGTGAGCAGCGGGGAAGGCATGCCCAGCGCACCGAATACGTTCGATCCCCAGACCCAGGCGGTATGGTCCGCACGGATGCCGATGCAGTGATTGTCCCCGTTGGAGATCGCGATCCAATTGGTGCCGGTGCCCACCTGCAAGGGGACAAGGGATCCCGGGCCTCCCTGCGTGCCATTGCCCAGTTGCGCGTTTCCGTTGTCGCCCCAGGCCCAGATGGTGCCGTTCGCGCGCAACCCGGATATGAAGAACCTCGATCCCTGTATATAGGTCCAGTCGGTCTCAGTCCCGACTTGCACGGGCTGGTTGCGGTGGGAATTGGTGCCATCGCCCACCACGCCCCAGGTGTTGCGGCCCCAGCCCCAGAGGGTGCCATCGTTCCGGATGGCATGCGAGGTGAAGATCCCTGCGGATATGGAGGTGTAGCTGTTCACCGTGTCCACCGGAACTGGAGCCGTACGGGTGGAATTGGTGCCATCGCCTACTTGTCCGAAGTCATTGAGCCCCCAGGCCCAAAGCCCTCCGTTCGCATCGATGGCCAGCGTATGCGAGCCGCCAGCCGATACCGAGGTCCAGCATTGTGCTTGCGCGGCCTCGATCGCGAGGCATGCGAACAAGGCGGCGGTCGAGAGCGGAAAGAGCTTCATAGCTGCGTGTTTGGTGCGAGCAAAACACGCAACGGAGCCGCGATCCATCAATATAACCTTGGTTGACATGGCGTTCGATGCCTCACGCCGTGCCGACCTCAAATGGCTGCAGCACGAGGAAAGAATCGGACGGTGACGCCGATCCAATCAACCATCAGTAGCAGTACTTCCCCTCCGCGATCATCTTCTTCGCGATCGCCTTCCGCAGCTCTGCCGTATTCAGGTTCGTGCTCTTCGCGAAGCGCTTGGCACCCATCAGCATCGCCTGGCGCTCATCGCCCTCGGCGAAGTTGTTCACGGCTTCCTTCGCCCACTTGTGGATGCGGTCGGCCGCATCATGGATGTAGAGCTGGCACATGGCGATCTGCTCCTGCGCATTGGCGATGCCCCTCATTTCTGCGAGCTTCAGCGTGCGCAACAAGGTGCTCTCGGCCAGGTAGGTATCGATCACCATGTCGGCGATGTGCATCAGCGTCTCCTGGTGTTTCGCGAGTTCCATTCCCAGTTTCTGCGCAGCACCACCGGCGGCCATCAGCACGGCCTTCTTGAAGTTGGCCACCATGCGCTTCTCGTCGCCGAGCAATGAATCATCTGGCTCTGGGAAGTCAGGAATGCCCATCAATTCGCTGGCCACTTGCATCGCCGGACCCATCAGGTCCAACTGGCCTTTCATGGCACGCTTCAGCAGCATGTCCACCGTGAGCATGCGGTTGATCTCGTTGGTGCCCTCGAAGATCCGGTTGATGCGGCTGTCGCGGTAGGCGCGCTCCACGGGGCTCTCGGCGCTGTAGCCCATGCCGCCATAGATCTGCACGCCTTCGTCCACTACATAGTCGAGGCATTCGCTGCCTGCCACTTTGAGGATGGCCGCTTCGGCCGCGTACTGCTCCACGCCTTTCAGCAGGGCCTTCGCGTGGTCGGCGCCCGCCGCTTCCAACGCCTCGATGGCATTCTCCATGTCCTGGCTGCAGCGGTAGGTCGCGCTTTCCACCACGTAGCAATACGTCGCCTGGTCGGCGAGCTTCTGGCGGATCGCGCCGAACGCGCTGATCGGCTTTCCGAACTGCATGCGCTCATTGGCGTACTTCACGCTCATATCCACCGTGGCCTTGGCGCCACCCAGCGCGGCACCGGCCAGCTTGATGCGGCCGATGTTCAGGATGTTCACCGCGATCTTGAATCCGTTCTGCCGATCGCTCAGCATGTTCTCCACGGGCACCTTGCAGTCGTTGAAGAACACCTGGCGCGTGCTGCTGCCCTTGATCCCCATCTTCTTCTCCTCCGGGTTAAGCGTGATCCCGCCGAAGTCCTTCTCCACGATGAAGGCCGTGAGGTTCTCATCATCATCGATCTTGGCGAACACGGTGAAGATGTCCGCGAAGCCGCCGTTGGTGATCCACATCTTCTGGCCGTTGATCACGTAGTGCTTGCCATCCGGCGACAAGGTGGCCTTGGTCTTCCCGCTGTTGGCGTCGCTGCCCGCGCCAGGCTCGGTGAGGCAATAGCTCGCCTTCCACTCGCCGCTCGCCAGCTTGGGGATGTACTTCTTGCGTTGCGCCTCGTTGCCGTAGTAAAGGATCGGCAGCGTGCCGATTCCTGTATGCGCCGCGATGGCCACGCTGAAGCTGTGCCCTGCACCCGTCACTTCCGTCACGAGCATGGTTGTCACGAAATCCTTGCCGAAGCCTCCAAGGTCCTCAGGCACCGAGATGCCGAGCAGCCCTAGTTCGCCCGCCTTGTCCAGCAGGCTCGGCATCAGCCCTTCTTCCAGTGAATCAATGCGGTCCAGCTGGGTCCACACGTGCTGCTCCAGGAACTCGCGCGCGCTCTGCGCGATCATGCGCTGCTCCTCGTTGAACTCCTCAGGAATGAAGATGTCCTGCGGTGCGCTCTCACGGATCAGGAACTCGCCGCCTTGAAGAGCTTTCTTGCTTTCAGTGCTCATGGTGTCGATCAGATATTCAGAGAATCAGGCGATCCGATGATCGAATGACTTCTGATTGTGGTACGTTGGGTTCGGGTTAAAGTTATGCACGCATAACAAATATCCAAAAGGTCCTGCTGAAGTTTGAAAGCCCATGTCGCTCCACCGCTTCCTGCTCACCATCCTGCCGGCCCCGGTGCTGGCCGCCGAGGTGGAGCGCCTGCGCACCGTGCTCTTCGACCGCATCGGCTCATTCAGCGGCCGGAACAACTCGCCGCATATCACACTCTGCTTCCTTGACCTTACAGAGGAGAACGAGGAGGTTATCCTGGAGGCGATCACGCGTGGAACGGCTGGACGCTCAGCCTTCGATCTGCACTACCACGGTATCACGCATTTCCCCGACAAGCGCACCATCTACATCGATCCTGTGGAGAAGGACGCCATCGCTGCGGTGCGCACGCCAATCGTCGCGGCCCTCAAGGCCGATCCCAGTTTGCACGCGGCTGTCCGCGAGACCGACCATCCGCACCTCACCATTGCGGCGGGGCTTAAGCCCACGCAGTTCATGCGTGCCTGGGTATATCTCGCTCCGCATGAATGCCACAGACAGGAGCAGGTGAGGGAAGTGGTCTTGATGCGCCGCGAGTTGATTCCCGGTGCGAGGTACGAGCATTTGCGCACCTTTCCGTTGGCGTGACGCTTTACCCAGCACGCGGTTATAGGGCCTCCCAAGGACCGGCTTTCCCCACCTGCATGAAACGCGAGGTCTTCCGATCGAAGCGGAAGAGCCCGCCGAAACCGCCGAACCAGAACCGGCCTTCCCGGTCTTCCTTGATGGCCAGGATACCGCCCGACGTCAACCCGTCCTTGGGGCCGTAGTTCGTGAAGCTCGTGCCATCGTAGCGGAAAACGCCCTGGTGCTCCGCCGCGAACCAGATATGGCCATGCCGGTCTTCGTAGAAAGCACCTGTTTCGATCCCTTGGATCACGCCGTCCTTCGTGAAATTGATGAACGCCTTGGTCCCTTTTTCATCAACTGCTGAAGGATCGAAGAGGCTCACACCGCCGAACATGCTCCCGATCCAGAGCCTGCCCTTGCTGTCCTCCATCAGGCCGGAGACGCTGCTGTCGAGGAGGCCATCTGCCACGGTGTAGTGCTTCAGTATCCTGCGCGGTCCGGTCTCCTTCGGATCGATCATCAAGAGTCCATCCCCTTCCCGCCCGAACCAGATCATTCCTTGACGGTCCGCCAGGACGCACGTGATGCGAGTAGGCGATACTCCGCTCAGAGCGTCCACCGCCGTGTTCGGTGGCAGGTCGATCGCTGCGAATGTGCGACCGTCGTACGTGCACAGCCCGTTCATCGTGCCGACCCACAGCACGCCATCGCGGCCCATGGCCATGTTCCCGACATCGTTGTGCAGCAGACCATCCTTCGTGGTCAACTGACTGAAGCCATGGCGCGCCGAGTAGCGCGTCGAGGGGTCGTATTTGAACAGCCCTTCATCCTGGGTGGCCACCCATAGGATACCGTCCGCGCCTTCCACGATCCCGTTGATGCGGCCACTGGTGATGCCTGCACTATCGGCGAGGTATTCCAGTGTATCGTGCGCGTAGCGGATCAGTCCGTAGTGGTTGGTGCCGAACCACAGCGTTCCGCTCCTGTCCTCGCGCATGTGGCGCACCCAGTGGCAGAGCTGTTCCGGGTAGTCGAGTTTCAAGAACCACTCGGTCGGGATCGGGACCGTATCGTTCATGATCAGCACGGGTGCCTTGCTCGCGGGCTGGCCGTTGCAGGAGAGCAGGAGCAGCGATCCGACGGCTTGGCAAACGACCGAGCGGGTTCCCTTCATTTCCTCTTGCCTTTTGAGACCTGTTTCTTCTTCGGTGGAAGGAAGTTGCCTCCCGACACCACCGCCTTACCTGTGCGTTGTTCCAACTCCAGCCTTGCCTTCTTCGCGATACCGCCGCCTTTCTTCGCCGCCACTTTGTTCTTTGGCATGCCCGCGGCCAGTTCGCTTTCGGCGATCGCCCGCGTGCTGAGTTCGGCCAGCGCCGTGAAGATCAGCTCGGCTTCCGTCATGTGGTCGCGCAGGTTCTGGGTCTTCAGGCCCTTGATCGACTTGTGGTCCTTCACCGTCACGCCACTCCATTCCTGGTGGATGATGTTCGTGAGGATGGCGAATTCTTCTCCTTCCTTGATCCCGTGCTCCTTCCAGTAATCGGTGAGCTTGTTCCGGGTCTCCTGGCCCATCATCCGCTGTTGGATCCACTTCTCGCTACGGCCATGCTGACGATAAAGCTCCCGCACCCGATCAATACCCAAGCTCGGGTTGGCCATCTCCTGCATGCGCTCGTAGCCCACTTTCGCCAGCCAGAGTTTGATGGGTTCGGCCTTGGGGCTTGGAACCGACTGAACGAGGCGTAGAAGTGTTTCGGCAGTGGCCACATCGGTGAGGTAGCTCTTACCGTCAGCGGCTTCCAATTTCAGTCGGTGACAGTTTGTCACCGACTGAGATCCTTCTGCGTCCAGCCTGCTTTTCAGCTTGTTCCAGTATTTCCGTGCGGTCTGGTAGTCCGGTTGATCAATGAGGACTTGGATGATGTCTATCACCGAGAACCACCACGTCTCCGTGGCTTCATCATAGAGCCGACGGATCTGGTGTTGTTCAAAGAGGGTGGAGGAAGGAAGATGGGCGCTCATCTGGTGGACCGTTGACGGTTTCCCCGTCGTTCTGCATTTCACAACATACGACAGGTAGGTGTTCCGCCAAGAGCCTCACTCCATCAACTGCTCCATCCACCGCACCAGCTCCCGCTCCTCCACGATCGACCACGCGTGCGGATGTCGGTTGCCGTGCTGCACGCCGCGCCCTTCGGTGGTGATGTACTCCGCGCGCGCATTCCCCGCCACCGCCAGCGTATCGTGGATGCGCTTCAACCCGAAGGCGTTCAGCTCCTCGTAGCTGTCATCCCGGTTCGCGCGCCACCACGCCGTGTCCGGCTCGGTATAGAAGCGGATGGGCAGGTCCTTCAGCGCAGCCACGCTCGCGGACCAGTTCAGCAGGGGAGCTGAGCGCTCGTAGTTGGCCATGCTGTCCGTGGGCGAGCCGAGGGTGCTGTCCAGAAAGGCCAACACGTAGCGCGCCTCGTCCTTGTATTCTGGGAAGGTGGTCTTCGACAGGTCGCGCTGCGAGCATTCGTACAGCAGCACCAGGTCCAGCGGACTGTCCACGGCGAAGACGCCCTTGAGGCCGATGCCCGGTCGCGGCGCGCGCACCAGCTCCTTCGCCAGCAGCACGCTCACGTTTCCGCCCGAGGAGAAGCCGCCGATGAAGGTGTTCGTGGCATCGACCCCATGCGCCTTCACAGCCGCCGCGATCGTATCGAGCACCTCCCGCTTCTCGGCATCGCTCATCAGGATGTGCCGGTTGAAGTTCATCAGCAGCACCGCAATGCCGTTGGCCACCGCCGTGTCCGCGATGGGCGACTCCGACCGCGTATCCGCTGCATCGCACGGGAAGCAGGGGAAGAGGATCAGCAGCGCTTTCAGTTCGGTGGGGATGATCAGGTCGTAGGCGGGGGTGTGGATCTCGCGCGGGGTCTGGGCTTGGGGTGGGGCGGGGGACTGGCAGGCGGCCAGCAACAAAAAGCCCGTGAACAATGCGGCACGGCAGGGCTTGGTGAAGGGCTTGGGGTTCATTGCTGGTCTCCGAGCCCTTCAATGAACTTCATCGGATCTTGCACATACCTCTTAGCATCTGATCGATCCAATACCGTCATCACATTCTCGACAGTCGGATCCAGCAGTTCGACATGAATGAGCTTCAGTTGAAGTTGGAAGCGTTTCGCGATTCCGAGCACGAGGTCGATGAAGGGCCTGTCCACATTCCGCAGATCGATGCGGAAGCGGATCTCCTCGATCACCTTGGTGTCCTTCGCCCACTCGATCCAGAAATCGTTCGTGTCTGTCTTGCCCCAAGTCTGGTGATCCTCACCTCCCCAGTCACGCGGCAAAGCACCATCAAGGTGTGGCCGCATGTCGTCGATGGTTAGCGCCGAATGGCCAACCTCGAGGTAGAAGCTCCTTTGCCAGACAGCCATCGCTCGCTCAATTCAACAACTCGAACACACTCGCCGCCCCCTGCCCCGTCCCCACGCACATCGTCACCACCCCATACTTCTGCTTCCTCCTTCGCATCTCGTTGAACAGCTGCACGCTCAGCTTCGCACCCGTGCACCCCAGCGGATGCCCCAGCGCGATGGCGCCGCCGTTCACGTTCACCAGCTCCGGGTCGATGCCCAGCTCGCGCACCACCGCCAGTGATTGCGATGCGAAGGCCTCGTTCAGCTCGAACAGCCCGATGTCGTTCAGCTTCAGCCCGGCCTTCTCCAGCGCCTTCGGCACCGCCGCCACCGGACCGATGCCCATGATGCGCGGCTCCACGCCCGCCACGTGGTAGGAGAGGAGACGCGCGATCGGCTTTACATCGAGCTCCTTCAGCATGCGCTCGCTCACCACCAGCACGAAGGCCGCGCCATCGCTGGTCTGGCTGGCGTTGCCCGCCGTCACGCTGCCCTTCGCGTCGAACACCGGCTTCAGCTTCGCCAGCGCCTCCAGGGTGCTCGCGCGCGGACCTTCATCAGTGTCCACCACGTACTTCTCCACCTGGCGCTTCTCCTTCGCATCCAGGTACACGCGTTCCACGGTGTAGGGCACGATCTCGTCCTTGAACTTGCCGGAGCTGATCGCGGCCAGCGCCTTCTCGTGGCTCTTCAGGCTGAACGCGTCCTGGTCCTCACGGCTCACCTTGAAGTCGCGCGCCACGGCCTCGGCGGTGAGGCCCATGCCCCAGTAGTACGTGGGGTTCGCCTTGCCCACCTTGGCGTTCGGCACGATGCGCCAGCCGCCGAAGGGGATCGGGCTCATGCACTCCACGCCGCCCGCCACGATCATGTTGGCCTGCCCGCTGTGGATCTTGGCCGCCGCAATGGCGATGGTCTCGCTGCCGCTGCTGCAGTAGCGGTTCACCGTCATGCCCGGCACCTTGTCGGTGTTCAGGCCCATCAAGCTGATCATGCGGCCGATGTTCAGGCCCTGCTCGGCCTCGGGCGTGGCGTTGCCCACGATCACGTCGTCGATGCGCGTGCGGTCCAGCCCGGGCACCGAGCTCACCAGGTGGTTCACCACGTGCGCGGCCAGGTCGTCCGGACGGGTGAAACGGAATTTGCCGCGGGGAGCTTTGCCCACTGCGGAGCGGAAACCGGCGATGATGTATGCGTTCATGAAATGCGGTCTTAGGTCGTGGGTCCTAGGTCTTAGGTCCGCCCACTCCTTGACGGGTCGTGGGCTTGAGTGTTTGTTGAAGTTTGAACGTGCGGTTGGCGATGCTCTCGATGTCTTTGGTCAAGGCAGACACCGCATCCTTGCTGAAGTAACCGAGTTCCATGCCGATGATCACCTGGGTCTCCACCTCGAACGCAGAGCCTATGGCGATGCCGAGGAATTGATGGAATTCGCCGTTCGTGTTCCGTCCTGCGCCCTCAGCGATATTGCTTGCAACGGAAACTGCAGCTCGACGCAATTGGCTCTTCAATCCATAGGTTTCCTCTTTCGGAAGCGTTGCCGTCAGGACATGAACGTTCTTCGCGAGAGCAATCGCATCCTTCCAGATATCGAGGTTCTTGAACCGGTTCATATCGCGTGCAAGTCAGGCCTTGGACCTAGGACCTTAGACCTAGGGCCAAGGGCATTTCCCTTCACTAACCCCCATATGAGCAGGCCTGTGGGCTTTCCGCTTCTATCCCACACGCGAAGTGCGGTTTCCATATCGAGGTTTGGTCGGCGCATCAGGGTCTATCTTGTTTGATGGAGACCGCTGTGATTGTATCGTCAACTACATACAGGTACTGCTGTCGAAAGCCGCGGTAAGGCTTGTCAATGATCGACCTCCGCTTGTAGTTCAAACTCAGGACTGTGGAATCGTTCAATTGAACATTCATGCCTCTCAGTATGCCTGGTGGTTCATCGAAGACATAGAACTGAGAAGTATCAACCTTCAGAAGGGCAATGGCTTCGCGAATGGTCCTGCCAGTAAGCGCATTCACAAGAGCATCTGCATTTGCTTTGATTGTCTGCTGTTCGCGCTGAGTTTCTCGTTCCCCATGATCGCAACACTGCGGTTGTTCGTCAACTTGTCCAAAGACCTGCCAAAGACCAAGGAGAATCGTCACCACGAGGGCGCCAATCGTAGCCCACAAGGAATGCCTAGCCGTACGAGTTGAATCGGCTGCGTGCCGTGAAGCCTCTTCCGATAGCTGGATTGATTTCGTCGCATTCTCATTGGCTTTGGCAGCGTGATCGCGTGCTTGCATTAGCTCGAGGATGTCCACGTATCGTAGCATTGCTTCCCCGGTCATCACCGACTTCTTATCGTAGTAGTCCTTGATGTTGACTATCCCGCTACCCATGCGGCCGTGCTCATGGACTTGCGTTTGCCAAGTCGCCGACTCGTTGAAGAAATTCAGGAAAAACCAATGCTGGAAGTACCGCTCAGCATTGGCATCGAAGACATGACCCTTCTCTTTGAGATATGCGAGCAGCTCGTTCAGTGTTAGCCCTTCTGGATGGTTGAAGCCATACTCGTAGGACTGGAAATAGATATTGTCCTGGAGCTTCATTCGCTTGAGCCGGTTGGGATTCGCGTGAGCGATTGCAGCGGAAAGCCCGCAGCGCAGCGAGGACTTGTAGCGGAAAGCGCGACCCGAGGCTTTGCGAGGGGCACGCCCCAACAACCACTATGCTTCCTCGCGTTCATCAGTTCCGCAGCACTTTCCCGCTGGTGATGATGGACTGCAACCGCTCCAGCGTTTTGCGTTGCATGCATCCCGGGTCGGAGCCCGGGACTCCAAGGAAGGTCTTGCGCTCCAGGTCCAGCAGGTATGATATGACGCACTGCTGTCCCATTAGCTGATGAACCCGTTGCCTTCCACATAAAGGTCGAAGTCGATCTCGAGACCAAGAGCTGCCATACGTCGGATACAATGGTCATCCAAGTGCACTCCGCCAATCATGCCGTTCGCGTTGTGATAGTTCTGTGCGACCTGGATACCCGCACTGGCATTGTCGACCAACCCCCGCACTCCATTTGGGTCCTGCTCCAAAAAGGTCAACAGTTTTTGAAGCTTGTCCTTGAAAGCATCCGGCTCCGGATTCGGCAAGAGCTCCAAGCTGCTGAAGTTGTATGCTGACCGCCCGTTAGGCCTTAGGTCTCCTTTGTTCCACCCGCCAGTTGGAGTCAGTGTTGTCATCCCCTTCAATTGATCCAATGAGAGTTCTTCGGACGTCGCCCGGAAGTAGACACGGTTGTATGGTTCGGTGTCTATTCCACTGAAGGAGCCTTCAGTTTCGTTGACATATACAGCAAAATGGAAAGCTTGCTTCTCCACGGGTAGGTAAACGACCACAATGCCATCATTTCGATCGCGATCGATCCGCGCAACGCTCAGTGATGATCCATTCCTTACCGGTACATGGACTTCCAAGTACTGCTCGGTAGTTCCTTGGCTAGGCTGCTTTAGTTCTGCCTCCACGACAGCTATGATGTCTTGATCGGTCACTCTTCAATGTCTTAGTTCCGCAACACTTTGCCAGAGGTGATAATGGATTGAAGTCTCTCCAACGTCTTCCGCTGCATGCACAGCTCCACGAACGCCTTCCGCTCCAGGTCCAACAAGTACTGCTCACTCACCTCCGTCGCCTCGCTCAGGTCACCGCCGCATAGCACGTAGCCCAGCTTCTCGCTGATCAGCGCGTCGTGCTGGCTGATGTAATTGCCGCTGAGCATGCTGTTGGCGCCCACGTACACGATGCCGAGGCCTTCCTGCCCCAGCACCTTGATGTCCTTGCGCGGTGCGGGTTTGGTGTAGCCCTTGTTCCACAGCTCCAGCGCGCAGGCCTTGGCGTAGGCCAGCTGGTGGGCGCGGCTCACGATCACTTCGTCCTGGCCCTTGCGCAGGTAGCCGAGCGCGAAGGCCTCGTGACCGCTGGTGGCCACCTTGGCCTGGCCGATGGTGAGGAAGCGCTCGCGCATGGCGTTGATGCGGATGTCACCCTCCTTCAGCTCGTCGGCGAGGCGCAGCGCGAACTCCTTGGTGCCGCCGCCGCCGGGGATCACGCCCACGCCGAACTCCACCAGGCCCATGTAGGTCTCGGCGTGCGCCACCACCTTGTCCGCGTGCAGGCAGAGCTCGGTGCCGCCCCCCAGTGTCAGTTGGTGCGGGGCCGCCACCACGGGGATGCTGCTGTAACGCATGCGCATCATCGTGTTCTGGAAAGTGCGCACGGCCATCTCCAGGTCGTCGTACTCCTGCTCCACGGCCATCATGAAGATCATGCCCACGTTGGCACCCGCGCTGAAGTTGGCGCCGTCGTTGTAGACCACCAGGCCCTTGTAGCCCTGCTCGGCGAGGTCGATGGCCTTGTTGAGGCCCTGGATCACCTCCGCACCGATGGTGTTCATCTTGCTCGTCCAGCTCACGCTCAGGATGCCATCACCCAGGTGACGCACGGTGGCGGCGCTGTTCTTCCACACCACGCTGCTCTCGGGCAGGTCGCTCAGCACGATCATGCCCTCTGCACGCGGGATGGCTATGTAGCCCTTGCTGGCGGCATCGTAGTACATCCGCTTGCCGCCTTCGGTCTTGTAGAAGGATGTGTGTCCGGCAGCCACCATCTCGTTGATCCACGGCGACACCTTCACGCCTGCCTTGTTCATGGCGTCGAGCGCGGTCTTTACCCCGATCGCATCCCACGCCTCGAAGGGCCCCAGCTCCCACCCAAAGCCCGCGCGCATGGCATCGTCGATCTTGTACAGCGCATCCGTGATCTCGGGGATCCGGTGGCTCACATAGGCGAAGAGCCCGTGGAAGCTCTTGCGGTAGAACTCGCCGGCCTTGTCGGTGCCGTTGTAGAGGAGGGCGGTGCGCTTCACCAGGTTGTCCTCCTTCTTCGCGGCATCCAGCGTGGCGAACTTGGGCTTCACCTGCGGACGGTATTCCAGCGTCTTCAGGTCCAGCGCGAGGATCTCGCCCTTGGGTGAGCTGCGGTCCTTGAAGAAGAAGCCTTTGCCGGTCTTGCTGCCGAGCATGTTCTTCTCCACCATCTTCTGCAGGTAGCCGGGGATGGCGAAGAGCGCGTTCTGCTCGTCGTTGGGGCAGTTGTCCTTCACGCCCTGCGCCACTTTCACCAGCGTGTCCAGGCCCACCACGTCGGCGGTGCGGAAGGTGGCGCTCTTGGGACGGCCCAGCACGGGACCGGTCAGGCGGTCCACTTCCTCCACGGTGAGCCCCATCTCCTTCACCAGGTGGAAGAGGCCCATGATGCCGAACACGCCGATGCGGTTGGCGATGAAGGCGGGCGTGTCCTGGCAGCGCACGGTGACCTTGCCGAGGATGCGCTGGCCATAGTCCTCCAGGAAGTCGAGCACCGCAGGGTCGGTGTCCGGACCGGGGATCAGCTCCAGCAGCGGCAGGTAGCGCGGCGGGTTGAAGAAGTGCGTGCCGCAGAAGTGCTTGCGGAAGTCGTCGCTGCGGCCCTGTGCGATGGCGTGGATGGGGATGCCGCTGGTGTTGGTGGTGATGAGGGTGCCGGGCGTACGGTGCTTCTCCACGTTGGCCAGCACCTGCTGCTTGATGTCGAGCCGCTCGATCACCACCTCGATGATCCAGTCGCAGTCCTTGATCTTCGGCAGGTCGTCGTCGAAGTTGCCGGTGCTGATGCGCTTGGCGAAGCGGGCATCGTACAGCGGCGCGGGACTGCTCTTGATCGCGGCGGCGAGCGCGTCGTTGACGATCTTGTTCTTGTCATTGCCCTCTTTCGGAGCGATGTCCAGCAGCAGCACTTCAGCGCCGATGTTGGCGAAGTGGCAGGCGATGCGGCTGCCCATGACGCCGGAGCCGAGCACGGCGATCTTGCGGATGTTTCGTTTGGTCATTCCAGTGTGGTGTTTGCCGCAGAGGCGCGGAGGCGCGGAGAATGCCACTGGAGGTGCGGAAGCTTAACAAGCTTGAGCGGGCACATCGGGCTATGTGGCGCTTGGCAATTCATCCTCTCTGCGAGTTTGCGTCTCTGCGGCTATCCTTCAGAAGAGTTGTTCCTGTTCCAGTATCCGGTCGAGCTCCGACATCACCTGCCGGAAGTTGCTGAGTTGTGCGGGCGTGAAGCGGCGCTGCACCGCCTCGTTGAACTTGATCACGGTGTTGCGGCTCACATCGCGCATCTGCTTGCCTTTCGCGGTGAGGTGGATGCGCACCACGCGTTTGTCGACGGTGTCGGGGATCCGCTTGATGAGCCCGGCCTCCTCCATGGTCTGCAGGGTGCGCACCATGCTCCGGGCCTCCATGCCCATCTTAGGACCAAGCTTGGTGCTGGGCGTCCCCTCCGGTTCGATGTTCAGGAGGATCTGGCCGATGGCCATGCTGCCGCCGTACTTGGCCGCCTCGGTGTTGTAGATGCGGGAGATGCGGCTCCACACGCGACGGATGGGAAAGTCGATCGTTTCTTCTGGGGCCATAGGGCATCGGCTTCGGCGCCAAATTAGCTGCACTTGTTATGCGCGCATACCAAGGGAGCGGAAATTTCTGAACACGTTCTCGCGTTCTTTGCGCATCAAGCCCATCGCCATGCGCGCCACCCTCCTCGTCCTTTTCAGCCTAGCTGTGCTCGCCTCCTGCCGCAAGGAGGAGCCTGTCAACACGCCTACGCCGCAGCCGGAGCCTCCACGGCTGGTAATGAAGTTCCACTTCGACAGCACGCAGGCCCGCTTGGACAACATCGGGCAACCGGCCGTGCTCGCCCCTGGCCGTGCCGCGCAGAATCCGCGCTTCAACAAGATGAGCGCGCACTACATCGAGTTCGCACCGACGATGCTCACCGCCTTGGGGGCCGGTGAAGTGGTGTACCACGCCCCTGAGACGAGCGCCGGAGGGGCCCCCGCGATCAATTTCGCGCAGAGCGTGAAGGCCGGTGAAGGCGAGACCTTCTTCAGCATGCCCATCGCCGACATGGAGCCCGGCACCTACGAATGGCTCCGCGTCTCGCTCGCCTACCAGAACTACGACATCAAGTTCCGCTACACCGATGCCACCTGGGGCACCTTCAACCTTTGGGGCACGGTGGCCAGCTTCATTGGCTACAACACCTACATCACCAGCTTCCCGGTGCGCAACCAGAACGTTGCCGTGAACGCGAATAAGCTCCAGGGCTTCTGGGCCTTCGAGGTCATCAATCCACCGATCGCCACCGCACCGGTCACAGGTCAGGCTCCTCCGGGCGCCACCACCGTGCCCAATCCGCTCTTCGCCACCTCTCCCATCCCGGCTGGATCATGCGTGGTCACGGGCGCATTCGCCACGCCGCTCACGATCACTGGATCAGAGACGCAGGATGTGGTGATCACCGTTTCGCTGAGCACGAACAACAGCTTCGAGTGGCTCGATAACGGAGACGGGATCTACGAGCCAGCCATCGGCGACGCCGTGGTGGACATGGGCGTGCGCGGCATGATACCCATCGTTGATTAGCGATCGCCCCTGCGCTGATAGACACGCACGTAATCCACGTCGAAGCTGGTGCCTTCCGGCCATGGTGTTGGCCGCTTCGGTCCCTTGCAGAAGCCTTTGGGTTCCGATACCGCCAGGTCGAGGATGATATTCACTCCGTCTTCTGATCGCGGGAAATAGGGAGCGGTGAAATGCTCTCCGGGACTCCGCTCACAGGCGGGTAATGGTCGGCCTCGTTTATCCACGAATCGGCCGCGGTACAGCACCAGTTCGCCATCGATGAACCACGAGATGCCGTCGCGCTCCCACTCCACCGCATATTCATGGAAACCGCGCGACAGGTCTGAAAGCCGCCGCTTGCCGTTCGTCGAGAACTTGGGCCGCCCCCATCGGTGCAAGGCGCCCTTGAACAGGTTGGACTGTTCGCCACAGAACTCGAACACGTCGATTTCCGTCTCTCCGCCGAAGCCCCAGAACGCCGGCCAGAGGCCAGCACCTTTCGGAATGCGGCAGCGCACCTCGAATCGGCCATAGGTGAAGCGGTCGATCGCGGTATGCACCATGGCCCCTTCATGCTCCTTTCGCTTGCCGTACCACTCGCTGGCACCCGCCCGCGCTCCAAGGCGCAGCTGGCCATCCTTCACGGTCACCAGGTCGTCGCGGAAAATGGTATTGCTGGTGCCCATGATCCTGCAGCCTTCGCATTGGTCGCTGCCGTCAGCACTGTACGGGAACCAGGTGCGCCACTTCCCGCGATCAAGCGCCTCCCCATCGAATTCGTCACTGAATACCAGTTGCCATGCTGCGGTATCGCATGCCGCCCCTTCGTCATTCACCTTCGGTCCGATGCGCTTCTCGCGCTTGGTCTGTGCCAGGGTATTGGCTGGCAGGAGAAGCACGCAAGCCACAGCGAACGGTATTCTCTGCATGATGGTCATTTCTAGAGCGGGGTTGCAGCCAGTCGCTTCTGGCCATCAAGCCAAAGCAGAAGGCCTTCATCCGGTGTCCAAGTGTACCTCAGCCGGTTGGCAGCGATCACCTGGTCCATGGTCCCTGCACGGTCATCGTACAAGAAGACGCTGTCGCAATCGAAGGCGATCCGGATGGAATCCCCAACGAATTCCATCCGGGTGAAGGGTCCGATGTTCCTGCGCTTCAATGCCCGGATTCCGCCCTCATCGACCCATTCCACGGCTGTGGCGTCAAGGAACCCGAGGTCATGGAATACCGAATCGAGCTTCATGAATTTCTGCCCCCAGCTTTCACGCTCACCGAAATTCGCCAGGACCCAGAGGCCACGGGCCACAGTGCTGTCACGATCGAAGAAAGTGGGCAGCATGGTCCAGCTGTCGTACGCGGGGGCTGAAACCGCCATGATCACGGGTATGCTGTCTTCCCCGAACCGGTATCGGTAAAGTCGCAGTCCCTCCCAGGTGTCCTCTCGGTTCGAAGCCACCATCACAAAGCTGCCGTCACCCAGGTCGAAGGTTGTTTGGATCAGCAGCGTATCGTGAACGATGTTGTCATCGATAGCCCGGAATTCGATCGGACGCTTTCCAGCGGTACGTACCGGATTCGCTTGCCTCGATTGATCGCACGCCGCATGGAGGGCCAGCAGACCAGCAACCATGATCAAGGAGCGCACAACCTTCATTATCAGCAATCTATGGATGGCAAGGTTAGGGGTTGTCCACTGCTATTCCGGGATGCCAAGGGCAGACAGTTGCAGCCGTCGAAGCCCCAACACGCGCGGCATCATCCATCAGTCATCGGGTTGAGGTCATCCGCCGGGTCCCGCTTGCCGAAACCGTCGAGCACGGACTCCCGTATATCGTTATCCCGGTTCAGCCGGTCGCTTCGAACGAACCATCAGGCGAAACGCCAAGTGAGCCTAGACAGCACAAATACAAGCAGGGTGGCAGATCATTGGTCGAGCGATCCGCAACTCGGGCTGCCCCATGTCGGTTCCGGTTCCGTGGTGCTGCGCCTGACCGGAGAGGTCGGGCACGCTGAGCTTGATCGCTTCGTGCAGCATGCAGAAGCATGGAGCCTCGAGGCCGCTGATGGCGTCGTCACGCGCAAGCGTCTGCTGAATGTCCTCGTCGAGGCACTGGAGAACCTGCGCATGCACACCGACCCCTCTCTTGCGCACACCTCGTTCGCTGTGCTGAAGGCCGATGATCAAGCGTTCACCTTGTTCATTGGGAATGCCATGCCTTCAGCGACGGCTGCGGTTGTGAGCCATCGGATAGAAGTCCTGAACGCCATGAGTGAGGCTGAACTGAAACAGCACTTCCTCATGCTCTTGGGCAACTCGGGGCGCACGGACCGCGGTGGCGCAGGCTTGGGACTGATCACGATCGCCCGGAAATCCGCTCGCCCGCTCAACGTGACGAGCCGCGTGCGCGATGAAGCGACACGTTACTTGATCATGGAAGCGCGCATCCTACGCGATGCTTGACCCTTGCAAGCCCGCATACTCCGCGAGGTAAGCAAAGCGGTCGCAAAGACGGCCGTGCTCAACGATCGTCGCACGATCGATCATGGCAGGACCGTCCTGCCCGATCAGGCTCGGCATCACGCGCTCGATAAGGTCCAATCCGAAGGCCTCAGAGGCATCACGGGGCAGTTCACAGGGCAGGTTATCAACGGCCATCACGGTTATGCTGCCTTCCGATCCAGGAGCCGTTTCAGCTGCGGCGCCCGGGGCGTATCCGAAGAAAGGCTCCTCGATGCTGGTGGCGCGCAGCGTGCTATCGATGGGCCCGCCCACATCGCAGCTGATATCCGCGATGACACGGAGCCCGAGCGCCGGATCACGCAGGTCCTGTGAACTGAGGATCTTCGGCCCACGCGGGTCCCAGAAATGACAGGCCAGGTACATCTGCGCTCGCCGTGCATAGGGCAGGAAGGAGGCGCGGTGGCCAGAGGGGTCGGCGTGGAATGCGGCCTTGTCGAACCCACGGCCATCCTCCCGTTCGTACAGATCCGATGTGCCCAGCACCGTGTAAACGGGTTTGGCGAAATCCTGCTGAAGGAATTCCTGCGGCTTCACGCGCGCAACACCTGCACGCTCGATCACTCCCATGGCGCCCTTCCCTACTCGCCCCCCTCCAGTCATCACGATCCGAAGGTCCTTCGGCAAGGGGAAGCTGCGCAGGTGGCCCTCGAGTTCCTCCAGGTCGTGGCACGCATGCGCCGGCTTCAGGAGCGCCCCCCCATGCGTGAGTTGCCACGCCCGGAAGGCATTGTACGCGCCAACAACGCCGGCCCAATACCCGAAGGCGAGCACCCGGTCGCCATGCTGGTCGGTGAGCAGCTCATGGTCGATGAGAGTGATGCCTTTCTCGATCACCGCCCGCATGAGCTTGCGGTTGTGCGCTTGCTGCTTGATGGTGTGGCTGAAAAAGAGGTAGGACTTCCCCGGAATCAGCATCTCGGCCGGAACCTCCTTCACGCCGATGATGAGATCGCGGTCGCTCAGGTCGTCGGTGAGGCGAACACCCTCGTCTTCGTACTCCGCGTCGGTGAAGGCGCGCACCGTGCTGCGCTGAACGGCAATATCAACTTGCGGGAAGCGGATGCTCACCTCCCGGCATTGGGCGGGCGTCAAGGGCACGCGGCGGTCGGCGGGCAGTTTGCCTTCGCGGATGATGCCGATCTTGCGGAATGTGCTGGTCATTGCAGGCGGCGGCAAACTTAGCCGAACGCGTGAGCAACAAGACCCAGAACGAATCCCCGCTCGCACCGGCTACCTTTGCGGGGTTCTTTGGAAATCCTGGGGCCGATCTGGTTTCGACAGCGGCATCATGGGGTGTGTAAGCATGCCGGGCGTGTGGTGCGGCCCGTATCCCAGTGCCACGAAGCCATAACTGGCGAAGTAGACTACGCTCTCGCTGCTTAATAGCCCAAGGCTATGAGGCTTAATCCACGTGAATAACAGTAGCGTGGACGAGTACCTCTCGGGGAGGCCCGTTCTCCTCCTTCCCGGATCCGAGGTGTCATCATGGGGAACTGGCTCGCGCGGTGGTCCGTAGCGCGGGCGAGAAACAGGACCTAAGTCCATCGTGGGGTGCCCTTCTCCAGCGGCGGATCGAAAACCAATGAAGCGGCTAAGCGTGTAGAAAGCTCATTCCACGGTCGTTTGGACGAGGGTTCGATTCCCTCCGGCTCCACCCCTGCCTGCCGGCAGGCAGGTTCGCCTCGCCGAAGCACGGCCTTTGGCGCAAGCCAATTGGCCGTGCGAAGGCTGGCTCTTCACCTCTGCCCGATCCTTGCACTGGGCCTTGCTTCAACAAGGCTTCGGGTGCCTGCGCAACGGCGCTCCGGCGTGGGCACGCGGACATTCTAGGCCACCACAGGCTCGTTCAGAGGGTATTTCACGCGGCCGTATTGCTTCATGTACAGGTCGTAGATGATGCCATCGGCGAGGCCCACCTTCGGCACGAAGACCTCCTCCACATCGGCGAAATCCATCACGCGCAGGAAGATGTCGGCGGCGGGTATGATCACATCGGCGCGGTCGGGACGGAGCCGCAGCAGCTTCACGCGGTCCTCGAAGGTGTGCGAGGCGATGCGGTCGCGCTGGTTCTGGATGTCGCTCTTGGCCAAAGGCTCTCCGAACGCATTGCCATTCTCCTTGAAGATTCGGTTGATGTTGCCGCCGGTTCCCACCGCCATCAGGGTTCCGTGCTGCACGCGGAGTTCTTCAAGGAAGCCCTGCATCTCCACCCATGCACTCAGCGGCACCTTGTTCTTGAGGGTTCGCACGGTGCCGATCTTGAAACTGGCGCTCTTGGTGCGCTTGCCGTTCTCGAGCCACGTAAGCTCGGTGCTGCCGCCGCCCACATCAATGTACAGGTAGGGCCTGTCCTTCAACAGGTCCTGCGTCCAGAAGGTGTTGGTGATGAGGTCGGCCTCCACCTTGCCCGATATCGTCTCGATGTGAACACCGCTCTCCATTTCAACGCGGGCGAGCACCTGGTCGCGATTCTCGGCTTCGCGCATCGCGCTGGTGGCGCAACAGCGCAGGTAGCCCACGCCGTAGACCTCGGTGAGCAGACGGAAGGCTTTTAGCGATTTGATCAGGTAATCCTGCTTGGCCACGGTGATCGCGCCCTGGTCGAACACGTCCTCGCCCAAACGGATCGGGACACGCACCAGCGTCTGCTTCTTGATCACCGGGTGATCGTCGCGCTCGATCACTTCGGCCACCAGCAATCGCACGGCGTTTGACCCGATGTCGATGGCGGCGTATGTGAGGTCGCGGTCGATGGGGCGAAAGTAGAGGCGGCTGATCGTCGGACGCTGAAGGGAATAACCGATATTCGGACAACCTTTCCGTTCCATTACGTCCTTCCGCCAATCGCCGACCCATGAGATCGACCCTTACGCTCGCTGCAATCATGATTGCGACCGCCGGTCAGGCCGTTACGGTCAACATGTATGTCTCACCCGCACGCTGCGGGCTCAACAATGGGTCTGCGCACGCCCAGCCTGAAGGCGGCCTGCCACCTTATACCTACAGCTGGAGCACCGGCGAGACGACCTCGAGCATCAACAACCTGGCCCCTGGGGACTACACCGTTACGGTGACGGATGCGCTGGCGGGCACGGCACAGGGCACCGTAACGGTGCTCGCCGTATTCGAGCTCGCGCCCACAGGATTTCCATCGCAGTTGCAGCCCGATTGCCAAGGGGCCTGCACCGGCATTGCAATCAGCGATGTCCCGGCTGGCGGCACCTTTCCGTACAACTATCCACCGAATGTGATCGATGGCGGATTCCAGATCACCATCATGGGCATTTGTGCGGGCTTTCCGATGCCGATCTCGATCACGGATGCGAATGGCTGCCCAGGCACCATCGACCTGCTGGGCGCTGTGATGGCCGTGGACCCTGCTGGGATCACGGTGCAGGGCAGCACCCCGGCCTGCGAGAGCCAGAGCAACGGCAGCATGACGGTACTGATGGATGGCCCGGCGGCGAGCGTGATGCAGGTGACGCGCATCGGCGGAGGTTACGATCAGATCCATTTTCCAGCGTGGAATGTGCCATATACCATCACCGGGATGCCAGCCGGCGCTTACGATCTGGTCTCGATGATCCAGGGTGGCGGCGGAACACCGCTTTGCTCGAATGCCTATTCAGGAACCGTGCCTCAGATCAACTCGCCCTGTGGCGGGGTGAGCGGCCGTGCTTACCACGATGCCGATCAGGATTGCTCCTTCAATGGCTTCGACCTGGCCATCCCGAACAAGGTGCTGGAGGTGAATCCGGGCCCCAGCTACGCGATCACGGATTGGGAAGGCAACTACACCACCGGTCTGCTCTTCGGCAACTTCACCATAGGCCAAGCCTTGGTCAATGAGACCCAGCTCTGCCCGGTCGCCGATCCGCAGCCCTTCACCTTGGATGCGGGAAACCCGCAGGCGGTAGTGGACTTCGCCAACCTGAGCAATGCGCCGCATGACCTGGTGGTGAGCATGCATTCGAGCGCAGCGCGCCCCGGCTTCCCGACAAGCGCTTGGGTGAACGTGCTCAACAACTCCGCCTACCCGAGCGGCGATGTCACCATCGATCTGGCGTTTGATCAATTGCTGCTGAATCCCGCCCCGGCCAGTGGCCAATGGAACGTCGGCGTCATTCCGCCTTACACCATGGTCACACGAACCCTCACCGCGGATGTGCCCGCGAACATCAATTTGCTGGGCACGGTGTTGAGCTACACGGCCACCGTGAGCAACACCATCTCTGAGCCGAACACCGCGAACAATGCGGCCACCGGACTGCGCGTCATCACGGGCAGCTACGACCCCAATGACAAGCAAGGCGAGACGAGCAGCGCGCTCAGCGGGAGCCAGTACTTCCTGGATCAGGATGAATGGATCGACTACACGGTCCGCTTCCAGAATACCGGCACCGATACGGCCTTCACCGTGCAGATCCGCGACGAGATCGATATCGACCTGGATCTCTTCAGCCTGCAGGTGCTGGGGGCCTCGCATGCCTACGCGCCTTCCTTCGGTGAAGGGCGCGAGCTTGTCTTCACCTTCGAGGACATCCTGCTGCCGGACAGCACTGCGGACCTGTTGGGCAGCCAAGGTTTCATCCGCTTCAGGCTGAAGCCGAACGACGACATCCTGGTCGGTGATGAACTGGAGAACACCGCGGGCATCTACTTCGATTCCAATCCACCGATCATCACCAACACGGTGACGCACATTGTGGACTTCAGCACGGGCATTGGCGCAGCGGAGCAGGACCGCATCCGGCTCGCACCCAATCCGGTCCAGGATGCGTTGCAGGCCTGCTTCCCAAAGGGCGCCGCCCGTGTCGCAATGTGCTTCGGGCCGGATGGCCGGATGGTGCATGTGCCCATCGACTGGCATGAAACCGGCTTCATCGCTGATGTGAGCGGGCTCTCGCCCGGGGCATATGTGCTGCGCACGGATCTTGGCGCTGCGCGCTTCACCAAACACTGATCATCAGTTCGGAAGTTGCCCGCGGAGGCGCGTCCCGATCGCGCCAAGCGCTTTCTTCGTCGGCCATGAGCGAAGCCACCACAACCAAGAAGCGCAGCGGTGTAGACCGTTTCCTAGCCATCATCGAGCGAGCTGGCAACGCACTGCCGCACCCGGCCACGCTCTTTGCCATACTCGCGCTCGTGGTGGTGCTCATCAGCTGGATCGCCGACCTGAGCGGCATGAGCGCCATTCACCCAGCGACTGGCGAGCCTGTGACGCCGAAGAACTTGCTCAGCGCCGAGGGGCTTCACTTCATCCTCACCAAGATGGTGGTGAACTTCACCGGCTTCGCGCCGCTGGGCACAGTGCTGGTGGCCCTTTTGGGCATCGGCATCGCCGAGGGCAGCGGGCTCATTGGTGCAGTGCTGCGCGCCGTCGTGCTGGCCTCTCCCAAGCGACTGCTCACCTTCGTGATCGTCTTCGCCGGCGTGATGAGCAACGCTGCGAGCGAGGTGGGCTATGTGCTGCTCGTGCCCCTCGCAGCCGTGATCTTCCTCGCCGCAGGCCGACATCCGCTGGCTGGACTTGCTGCGGCATTCGCGGGCGTGAGCGGCGGCTATAGCGCCAACCTGCTCCTGGGCACCATTGACCCATTGCTCGCTGGCCTGAGCCAGGAAGCGGCAAGGATCATCAGACCGGACTACCTGGTGAATCCCGCTTGCAACTATTACTTCATGGCGGTTAGCACCTTCCTCATCGCAGGCTTGGGCACGTGGGTCACCGAGCGGATCGTGGTACCGCGCTTGGGCGATTACTCGGGCGATGAGAAGCCTGAGGAGATCCGCAACGCCACGCCGCAGGAGCGCAAGGGCATGCTGTACGCGATGCTCACCGTGCTCGTTGTTGTAGGGATCATCCTTTGGGGGTTGATTCCCGAGAACGGATTCCTGCGCGACCCCAAGACCGGCGAGATCCTCCACTCGCCCTTCATGAGCGGCATCGTGGCGCTGATCTTCCTGAGCGCATCACTGGCGGGCATCGCGTATGGAATCGGCGCGGGCACCTTCAAGAGCGACAACGATGTGATGAAGGGAATGGCCAAGAGCATGGAGACCCTTGGCAGTTACATCGTGCTCGTCTTCTTCGCGGCGCAGTTCGTGGCCTATTTCAACGAGACACGGCTGGGCCTGATCCTCGCCATCAAGGGCGCGGATGTGCTCAAAGCCGCGGACCTCGGCCCCATCCCGCTCATGCTCTGCTTCGTGCTCATCAGCGCAGCCATCAACCTGATCATGGGCAGCGCCAGCGCGAAGTGGGCCATCATGGCACCGGTGTTCATTCCCATGTTCATGCTGCTTGGCTATTCGCCGGAGTTCACGCAGATGGCCTATCGCGTGGGCGACAGCGTCACGAATATCATCAGCCCCATGATGAGCTACTTCGCGCTCATCGTGGCCTTCATCGCGCGCTACGATAAGAAGGCGGGCATCGGCACGGTGATCAGCACCATGCTCCCCTACTCCATCGTGTTCCTGATCGGATGGAGCGCGCTGCTCGTGATCTGGGTGCTGCTCGAACTGCCAATCGGCCCCGGCGCGAGCATGTTCATCAAGTGACCGCTGATCAACGCAAGATCACCAGAGGCAACACGCGATCAGCACGGGTCACTGTGGCATGCACCAGGTAATTGCCGTTAGGCAGAGCGCTTACATCCAGCGAGCAGGGGCCGCTTGATCGTGCAGATGCCGCATTGAGCACCACACGCCCAGCCAGGTCCGTGATCCTAACGGCGGCTATCGGCCGCCCATCATCCGCTGCGATGGCGATCGACCCGGCTGCAGGGTTCGGCCACAGCTGCAACGAGCCCTGGGTCGCCGCGTCGCCAATGCCCACAGAGAATCCGAGGTCGTAGCCGAGCCAAGCACCCTGCTCGAAGAGCCACACCTTCCCGTTGGCATAAGACAAGCCGAAGGAGGAACGCGCGGGCGCATTCGCCGGCAACTGCGTGCTGCCGCTATATGCACCGGTTGCTTTGTTCACGTACAGCACCCGGCGATTGGCGTAATCGTACAGACCGTACTCGTATCCAATGCAGCCGATGTACATGACCGTATTCGAATTGATGCTGGCTAGCGAAACAGGAAGCCCAGTGATCGCCGTGGTGCCGAGCGCCGCGTGCGTAGCGGCATCGAAGCGATGGATGGAGCCATTGAAGAAGTAGATGATCTCGCTGGCATCGGGATCCAGGTCACCGATGGATTGCGCGTCCGGCTGGCTGGAAGCGAGCACAACAGTCCCCGCCCCGAGAGGAAAACCAGTGACCGGGTCGAGGTCCTGCTCGAAGATGCCAAGGTTGTTATAGCCGTTGCCGAGCAAGCGCTGCCCGATCGGGTCCCACCAAGCGCCGCGGTAGTCGAAGCCGGAGGTCACCGTGCTCACAAGGGTCCCGGCTTCATCGTAGGTGTCTATGGGATAGCCCGCACTGCCTGCGTTCACACTGTAGTAAAGTCCAAGCAACGGGTTGAATGCAAGTCCTGACCGGTTCTCGGTCTGCGGCGTGGCGGTGAGCGTCATGCTCTGGATCGTACTGGTTGCTGGAACGCATTGGGCCGAGCTGAGCGCCGGGATGCCTAGCAAGCAGGTCACGATCGCAATCGGAGTGAGCTTCATGGCGAGTGGATTGGGCTCCACGAATCTAGCCGGAAAACCGGATGCGGCTGAGCGCGATTCAATTCGGCACCCGCAGCACCGGATACTTCCTGAAGCCCGGCTCGAGCCACGGAGAACGCTTGTAAACGAAGTAAAGCTGCGCGAACGCGTCCATGGCGAACGCGGGATCAGCCGCACGCTTGGCATCGAGCGCCTTCCTCACCTCCGGGTTCTTCTTGAGCCAATCCGCGGCCAAGTCCTCGAAGACATAATCGCTGAACCACTCTTTCTGCTGCAGCACGCTGTCGAAGAAGCCCCAGGCGAAGAAGCTGTCCTCGCCTTCGGGCTCGAGCGCCTCCATCACGTAGCGATCCGTGGCATATCCCATCGGAATGAACCAGCTGCCCGTCGCGACCTTCATGCCCATGCTCTTGGTGCTCGTACGGCTCTCGCTGTGGAGGTAATGGCCCTCATAGGGCGAGCGCGAGGTGCTCATATCACCGATGCTGTCCTGATCTATGACAAGCACCGTGTCGCGCGCCAGCGCACGCATCCGGACGCCATTCGCCTGCAGCCTCACGACCGCTTCGTGCCACGAGGCGGGCACGATGTAGGCCTTGGGCTTGCGCTTCACCAGCGCGGCAGCGTACGAATCATTCCAAGGCACCATCGTTTCGGTGGGCTTGGTGCGGTCGTATCGTGTGCGCGGCAGCCCGGTCACATCACTCGCGACACGCTCTGCATTCCAGCCCTTCCAAGGCAACGTGGCCCACGCAGTGGTGTCCAGGCGCCAATTCATGCCGAGCTCTGTCATGCTCGCGGTGAAGCGCTTGGCCTCGCTCCTGCGCGTGAGCAATTCATCGCCATGCTCATCCATCACGGCAAGCGTCGCAAGCATCAACTGGAAGGTGGCATTCACGCGATCGGCGTACGGCTTGAGCATGTGGCTCTCGCTGAGGATGCCGATGCGGTCGAAGAGCGCATTATAGCCGGAGCTGTAGCGCGCGCCATCACTGAATCCATAGAGGCCATCCTCGGGGATGTCGCCGCGCGCCTCGAAGTAGGGACACATCAGCATGCCCCTGCGCTCCATCCAGGCGTGCAGCTCAGGGATCATGGTCCGCGTCATGAAGTAGCTGAGACCGCCGTTGAGCTTGTCCTTCTGCGTGGTGAGCAGCTCCATCACGTACTGGTGATCGGCGCCGTTGCTCACGTGCGTCTCGAAGTACACATCGGGGTCCATGATGCTGAGCGCTTCCACCAAGGACCATGTGTTGCGCGAATCCATCTTCATGAAGTCGCGGTTGAGGTCGAGGTTGCGCGCATTGCCGCGGAAGCCGTATTCGGCCGGCCCGTTCTGGTTGGCCCGGCTGGTGGCGCTGCGCTGCTTCGCTCCGCTCACGTTGTGCACCGGCACGATGCAGACCGCGGTCTTCGCGAGCAGTCCCATGTACTGGTCGCTCTCGAGCAGGGCCTGGGCCAGCATCAGGCTCGCATCGATCCCATCGGGCTCACCGGGATGGATGCCGTTGGTGATCCATAGGACGCCCTTCCCTGCGGCACGCATGCTATCGGGCGTGAAACCGCTGCCGTCGCTGATCACGAATAGATGAAGCGGTGAGCCGTCGTCATCCTCGCCGATCTCGAAGAGCTGCGCGCCGCTGTGCTGGCGATCCAATTCGCGGTAGCGCGCGATGGCCTGCTCCCAGGTGACGGTGCTGTCACCTTCGAATGCCCATTGGCCGTTCAAGCTGAAAGACAGCAACCATGTCAATTGGACTAGCGCGATCCGCATGGCGCCGAAGATGCGAACGAAGAAGCCCTGCTCGCTCGGGCAGGGCCTCTTCGGTCGGAAGGGTTCGCTATCTCACCACAAGCCGCTCCCATCGCGGCTGTCCGCCGATGATCACGCCAACATGATAAACACCCGGCGCCGCGTGCGGCATGCTCAGCTGAATGCGCCGCTCCTGCCGGACCTGCCGTTCCAGGACGACTCGGCCTGCCCCATCGAGCACGCGGATCAGCGCATCGCTCATCGTGCGATCAAAGAGGATGCTGAAGCCCGCATCGCTGCTGGTCGGATTCGGCGAGAGGCGCATGCCATGGGATCCCTGGTCAATCACCCCCACCGTTCCGGTGATGGTGGTATCAATGTTCACAACGATGCCGAAGCTCGGGCCCCAGCTATCGTTCACATCCTTCGCGCGGAGCCAGAGCACGTTCACGCCAGCCGTGACCGGTGCGGGGATGCCACCGCCCTTAATCGCCTCTAGCGCGCTGGTGAAGCCCCCATCCACAGCGAGCATGGGCGTGCCCAGACCGAAGCCGGGATCATCGTTCACATAGTACTCGGCAGCGCTTACGCTGATCTCCGGGAAGCTCACGGCGCCGTCGAGCACTTCCACCAACACGTTGAACGGCAGGCTCCAAGCGCCATTCACGTCCTTCACGCGAACGCTGAGCACATGGACCCCGGTTGATGGCAGCACGGCGGTCTCCATCGAGATCGCTTCCAAGGCGCTGTTGAAGTCGCCATCGAACGCGACCATGGGCGTGCCGCTGCCTTGGCCCGGATCCGCATCCCAGAAGTACTCGGCCTGCGTTACGGTTATCTCTGGGGCCGTCACCACCGGAGGCTCCATCACCACAACGGTCGTGTAAGTCGGCCCCCAATTGTTCTGCTGGTCCTTTACCCGGATACCCAACGTGTGCGCCCCGATTGGGGGCAGCGTCGCGGTTTCAAGGAAGATGGCTTCCACGGCGTCATTGAAGGCGCCATCCATGGCGCTCATCGGATTCGCGTTGCCTGCGCCGGGATCCGCATCCCAGAAGTACTCGGCATTGTCCACGCGCTGCGCGCTGACCGTGAGGACCGCCAACAGCGAGCAGGATGAAAGGAATCGTACCATCATCATCGTGCGCGCATCAACGGTCGAACGCGGTGGCCTTCACGCGCAATGTGCTACCCTGGCGCACGTTGAAGGGATGGCCGGTCATGTACACCCGCGCCGCGCCAGTCTGCAGAGGGAAGAAATTCGTGAGCGCGTAGCTGCCTCCGTACGCGCCGGCATCGCCCGTGGTGAGGTCAAGGTCGTAGAACGGCGCAGCAGGATTCCCGCCATCGATGGCCGCGCCGTCGGCGAGGAAGGTGCCATCGGCGTTGAGGGTGATGGCCTGATCGATGGTATTGCTGCCCGCGAAGGTGAAGCCTGTGCTCACCGGGGTGGAGATGCCGGTTGAGATGTGGTTGAAGTACACGTTGATCTGGCCTAGGTTGCCGCTGTCGTTATTGATTCCGCGGCATTCGCCGTTCCAGGTGCGGGTCACCACATTGTTCATGATCTCCCATATGCTTCCCGTGTTGGTGTTCGCGAGGTTGATGCCGTAGGTGGTGAAGTTGCCGGTGTAGGCCGTCACGGTGTTGTTCCAAACCAAGTTGGCTGCATTGGTCACGGGTCCTTCATACACCTCGATCCCCATCCAGCCATGCTGCACATAATTGTTGCGGATGTGGAACACCTGGCCGATGCTGCTGCCGAAGATGCCTTCGTAGCCAACGCGGCCCTTGACTTTGTTCCCGATGATGGCGCAGGTATCGATGGCGGTGCCTGACGAAGTGGTGTTCACGCTGATCGCCTCATCATTCACCTGGCTGCAATCGATATCGTTGCCTACCACATTGCCGAAGTTGATGCTCAAGGATCCGTTCACCAAGGTGCAGCCCACGACATCGGCATCGAACCAATTGCTGGCCAGGTTGATGCTGCCATTCACGAAGTAGCTGTCCACCACCCGTACGCGCGTTCCACGGATGCCCGAGCTGCCTGCTGCTGCCCCAATGCTCCCCGCCGTATTGCGCATGCCGTTGATCAGCACGGTGCGACCGTCCGCAGGAGCGATATTGTACGTGCCCTGCACCACGAAGAAGCCGTCGTTCGCATAGCTCAGGAATTCAAGGCTCTTGTCGATGGTGATGTCCTGGATCCACGGGATATCGCCCGCGCGGTTCTTGATGATGATGCGGTCGCCATCAACCGCGGCGGCGACAGCCGCTGCGATGTTGGGATAGGTCGGTGCAACGCCGAATTCCTCCACGATCCGGTCAATGGCGGAGACGTGAAAGGCGAGCAAGGCGAATGCGGCAGCGGTCAGGTGCTTCATGTGCTTTTTCATGAGGCAGCTAAGCTAGGTTCCAGAGGAGATCGAAAAAGTTGACCCCGGCACCTGGGCAGGTGGCACCGGGGTCTTCGTACTCGGCCCACCATTCGGCGGACCGGGTCCGGGGTAACGGTCGCTCAGGCTTCAGCTTCGATGCTCAAGAGCAGGGCGTTCGCTGCAGGTTCTGGTTCAGGCGCCTCCACTTCGATGGTTGCGGGCTGCGCATCCTGCGGAATGGCTTGTGCGAAGAGCTGTTCTTCGTCGGTAAGGCAGAGGAGAAGCGTAAGGGTCTGAACTGGCCACATGCGTGATGGAAGGTGTTTCGTGCGGGACAGTCAGCCGAGGAGTGGCGCAAGATTTCAGATGGAGGGCACCGAAGTCAAGGACGAACCATCATTTTCCTTCGACGAATCCACTTGACATGCAGGCGTTGGATGTAGTAATCAATGCCGCAACTTCGCCGCTACCACTTCAAATCCGCCGCACCAGCGCATGAGCGACTACCGCCTCCGATCGATGGCCGAATACCATGCGGCCCGAACGCGCAGCATCAACGACCCCGAAGGCTTCTGGGCCGGGATTGCTTCGGCTTTCTCGTGGAAGCAGCCTTGGCGCAAGGTTCTCGAATGGGATTTCACCAAGCCTGAGGTGAAGTGGTTCATCGAAGGCACGCTCAATATCACTGAGAACTGCCTCGACCGGCACCTGGCTGAACGGGGTGAAAAGACCGCACTCCTGTGGGAAGCGAACGATCCGTCCCGAGCAAGTGACCACATCACCTATGCGCAATTGCATGAGCGCGTTTGCCGCATGGCCAATGTGCTCAAGCGCAACGGTGTTCGGAAGGGCGACCGCGTCTGCCTCTACATGCCCATGATCCCGGATCTTGCCATCAGTGTGCTGGCCTGCGCGCGCATAGGCGCCATCCACACCGTGGTTTTCGGCGGCTTCAGCGCCAACTCCTTGGTTGACCGCATCAACGATTCGCAATGCTCCCTGGTGATCACCAGCGATGGCATCCGGCGGGGCGCGAAGAACATCCCGGCCAAGACCGTGGTTGACGAGGCGCTTCCCTCCTGCCCCAGCGTGCGCGGTGTCCTGGTGGCGAAGTGCACCATGGAGGAAGTGACCATGCAGCCCGGTCGCGACCATTGGATCGAGGATGAGTTGAAGGGAGTCGACGCGAACTGTCCCGCCGAAGCCATGGACAGCGAAGACCCGCTCTTCATCCTGTATACCAGCGGCAGCACCGGCAAGCCCAAAGGCGTGGTGCACACCTGCGGTGGCTACATGGTGTATGCCGGCTGCTCTTTCGCCAATGTGTTCCAGGTGGACGAGAACGACGTGTTCTGGTGCACCGCCGACATCGGCTGGATCACCGGCCACAGCTACATCGTCTATGGACCCCTGCTGAATGGAGCCACCACCGTCATGTTCGAGGGCGTGCCCACCTGGCCCGACCCCGCGCGATTCTGGCAAGTGATCGAGAAGCACGGCGTGACGCAATTCTATACCGCACCTACGGCGATCCGTTCGCTCATGGCGGCTGGCCATGACCTGCCATCAAGCTTCGCCATGCCCAGCTTGAAACTGCTCGGCAGCGTGGGCGAGCCGATCAATGAAGAGGCCTGGCATTGGTACCACGAGCAAGTAGGCAAGAAGCGCTGCGCCATCGTTGACACCTGGTGGCAGACGGAGACCGGCGGGATCATGCTCAGCGGCTTGGGCGATATCACGCCGATGAAGCCAGCCCACGCGGGGCTGCCGCTGCCGGGCATCCGTACCATCCTCGTGGACCAGCAAGGCAAGGAGTTGCACGGCGAGGCCGAAGGATACCTGTGCATCGACTTCCCTTGGCCCTCCGTGATCCGCACCACATGGGGCGAGCATGAGCGCTGCCGACTGAACTACTTCGCGCAATACCCTGGCCGCTACTTCACCGGCGATGGCGCCAAGCGCGATGCCGACGGCTTCTTCCGCATCATCGGCCGGGTGGATGATGTGATCAACGTGAGCGGCCACCGCATCGGCACCGCGGAAGTTGAGAACGCGATCGATGAGCACCCCGATGTCGTGGAAAGCGCCGTGGTGGGCTACCAGCACGACATCAAGGGCCAGGGCATCTATGCTTTCGTGATCTGCGACCACGTGCGCACTGACAAGGATGCGCTGCGCAAAGAGGTCATCGCCACCGTGGAGCGCATCATCGGCAAGATCGCACGACCGGATAAGATCCAGTTCGTGAGCGGGCTTCCCAAGACGCGCAGCGGCAAGATCATGCGGCGGATCCTGCGGAAGGTGGCAGAAGGCGAGATGAACAATCTGGGCGATACGAGCACCTTGCTGGACCCCGCGGTGGTGGAGGAGATCAAGAACGGCCGCCTTTAGCCAACTTTACCCCATGGCCCAGCTCCAAGAGACCTTCGAGGACGGCAAGCGCATCAGCCCGAAGCTGCCCGACGGGAAGAAGAACTTCCTCATCGACATCGATGGCACCATCTGCGAGGACATCCCCAACGAGGAGCCCGAGCGCATGGCCACCGCCGCCATCTACGAGGGCGCGCTGGAGATCTGCAACGGCTGGTTCGATGATGGGCACATTCTCACATTCTTCACCAGCCGCACGGAGGAGCACCGCGAAGTGACCACCGAATGGCTCGACCGCCATGGCTTCAAGTACCACGCGATACTCTTCGGCAAGCCGCGAGGCGGCAACTACCACTGGATCGACAACCACATCGTGCGCGCTACGCGGTACGATGGCAAGTTCACCAAATTGGTGGAGCGGCAGGCCACGATCGAGGCCTTCGAGGAATGAGCCCTGCTCATCCCACAGAGCATTCAGCTTACCCATTGACCCTCCCTGCCCCAATGCTTTCCCGGAACCATTCTCGCGCCGCATGCGCATTCTTCACCGCCCTCTGCGGGCCTGTCGCATCCGCGCAGTTCTTCTATGCTGGCCTAGGCGCTCATTTGAGCGTGCAGAATCCGGAGAGCATCCAGGTGATCGAAGCCCTGGACTCCAGGACCGCCTTTGTCGCCTTGGAGGCATCACCATTCCTCGGGTACAGGATCAGTCAGCATTTCGCTGTCGGTCTCAGCGCGCGCCTGCCCATGATCAACTCGAAGAGGTTGACCAGCTTCGGCGACGATGAGTACGAGTACGGGAACCCGTACCGGGTCGTTGGCGAGTATGAGAATGGAGAGGAGATGACCTCTTGGAGCTGGGCCGACCAAACTTCTGGCCGAGCGCCGGAGGCCTATGGTGTGACCATCAGGCCCGCCGCGCTGTACGCCGCGCATCTCATGCTCATCATGCATGATAGAAGCGGATTCTTCGTCGAAGCGCGGGCCGCTTATGGAGGCTTCCGCGAAGTTTTCGCGATTTATCGTGAGGGATCCGCTGGCGTTGAACCGCTTAACGAGACCGTGAAAGCGCGCAAGGGTGGGCTCGCGCCAGGAATCGGAATCGGAATCATGCCGCATGTGGGCGAGGGCTCCTTCATCAGGTTGGAGGGCGGATTCGACTTCTTGCTCCTGAGCACAAGCAGCGGCTTCCGGTACGAGTTGGATTCGCAACCCAATGGCGGCGACCTGCAAACGCTCACGCTCCGCTCCACCCTGGAACGAGGCAGCATGTTCCGGTTCGGCTTCACCTATGGCCGCCGGTTCTAGCCTCTGGACCATTGGTATCGGGGACCGCTCTGCCGCAGGTGCCCACACCGTATGGTTCTAGGACGAGGAATGAAGCTATGTGCTTTATTCGCGACAGCGTACCAACTCCCCCCTGAAGCCGTGAAATCGATTCCTCAATCCGGGCGCGCCATCCGGTTCCGGGGGAACTTCACCATGGGCATGCTATGTCTGATCGGCACCTGCGCCCCGATGCACACGCTGAAGAACTTCCTGCCGTTCAGCCGGATTCCGGGGTTGCTGCTCGCGCTGTTGATCAGTGGTTCAGCCACGGCGCAATACCTCTACCTCGGCGGCAGCCTCGATTACTCCAACCTGAAGCTGCGCACCATGGATTACAAGCGCAATGGGATCAGCCGCATCGAATTCGCACCCCAGATCATCTACCGCCCGATCCGGAGCCTAGGGATTGGCGCCTCATTCGGATTGCCCTTGAGCACCAAGGTGAAGGCCTCGCTGAAAGGCTCTCCCACCACCGATGGCTACGGCTTCTCTGATTGGGGCGGCTATAGCGAATACTCGTACAGGCACATCCCGAGCGCGTTCGACTACGAACTGACGGCGGGCTCCACCGCGAGCGGATTCCTGCGGATCTATTTAGAGGACAAGCTGAACTTCTACGTGGACCTGCGCGTCACCATGGCGCGGTTCGAGGAGAAGCTCGTGCTCACTCGGAATGCCCAATCCGGCTACTACGATTCCTTTTGGGAAGTCTATCGGAGCCCGGTGGCCAAGCTCTCCACGAACGAGGCCTGGCAGCGCACCTTGATCGCACCTGGACTGAGCGTAGGAATGGCACCGCACCTAGGAGAGCACCTCTTCCTCAGCTTCTTCCTTGGCTTGGATTATTACGCCTTCACTGAGAAGAGCTTCTCGATGACGGTCTCTTACACCGAGGACTACGACGGGCAGATGGAATACGCCACTTTCACCACCTTGCTCAACGGCTCCCGCCAGGTCTTCCGTGCAGGCCTGGGCCTTGGAACATACTTCTGATGCATAATGAACCCACGCCTCTTCCTCCTTGCCCTGCCCTTGCTCTCCGCGCATGCCGCGATCGCGCAGTTCGGCTACATCGTGAACGGCTCTCCCGATAGCGCGCAGGTCCTTTTCAACGGCAAGCCCAAGTGCCAGGTGCCCTGCCGAGCGCGATTCAGCTGGAGTGAGGCCGTGGACAAGCGGATCGCCATCGAGATCATCGCTCCAGGCTATGAGAGCTGGCGCGACACCATGACGCGCAAGCCGCAGAGCTACGACCAGAGCGTGACGGTGCACCTGAAGCGAACACCGATCACCCCTGCCCTCGATTCCACCACGGCCATCGTGGGCTTCGACCGCGTTATCGTGGCGCCCAAGAGCGGCGACCGCATCGGCACCTACACCGACAAGCGCGGCGACAGCAGGCCGTTGCTCTGGGACGGCACCACGCAGATCGGCGAGCGCACCGCCGAGCGCAGGTTCTATGAAGCGCTCGATCAGGCCGGTGTCCGCATCCCGGGCAAGCAGTCCGACAAGCTCTTCGCGAAGCCCGGCGAACAGCGCGTGCAGATGCCCCGATTCCTCGTGGGCGCCAAGCTGATGGAGGCCAAGGTGAACATCGCTTATGAGAAGAACGCGGACGCAAAGCTCTCAGGCGAACAGGGCCGCGCGGAGATGCGCATGGAATGGCAGGTGCTCGACCGCAACAGCAGCAAAGTGGTGCTCACCAGGACCACCACGGGATTCTCACGTTCGCGCAACCGCACCATCTTCGGTACCGACAACCAGATCGATGCCTTCGAGGATGCGCTCTGGAAGTTCATCCGGAGCAGCGAATTCCTCGACCTGCTGAGGAATGCCGGACCCGATACCGGTGGCGGATTCGCGGCAGCGGACAGCAGCAGGGCGCCCACAAGCATCACCCGCGCGAAGAACCCTGCCTTCAAGTCGTTGAGCGAGATGATCAAGCATGCCGACAGGGCCTGCGTCACGATCGTCACCGACGACGGGCACGGAAGCGGCGTGATCATCGACCCCGAAGGCATCGCGCTCAGCGCCTACCATGTGGTGGAGGGCTCGAAGCGGATCGAGGCCCAGTTCTCCGATGGCCTTCGGCAGGAAGCGCGCGTGCTGGTGCACGACATGGCCAACGACCTGGTGCTGCTCGACATCACCGGCTCGGGCTTCCGCGCCCTGCCATTGGGCCAGGACGAGGACAATTCCATGGGTGATGAGGTGATCACCATCGGCACGCCCGCCGATGTGCAGTTGGGCCAGAGCGTGAGCAAGGGCATCTTGAGCGGCAAACGCAAGATCGACGAGAAGGTGTACCTGCAGACCGATGTAGCCGTGAGTCCCGGCAACAGCGGCGGGCCCTTGCTGAACGACAAAGGCGAGGTGATCGGCATCATCCAAGTCAAGCTCGTGGGCGAAGGCCTGGAGGGCCTGGGGTTCGCGGCGCCGATCGAGCGCGTGAAGGAGCTGCTCAGGATCCAAGTGAAGGACTGAAGCGCGGAACGGGCACTAGTCCCCCTTCTGGCCCACGAAGTGGTCCTCCTTCTCCTCAAAGAGGATGTTGAAGGTGGTGAGCGAGCCGTAGCAGCGTGTGATGTACTGCTGCAGTTCCACCTTTTCAGCCTCGCTGAGCTTTTCGTGCGCGTTGATCTTCTGCTCCAGCACACGGAAGCGGTCACGGATCATCACGATCTTGTGGAAGAAGTCGTCGATGGGCAGCTCCTTGGCCAGCAGGCCCGTGTCCTTCGGCTTCAGCACCAGCGTTCCGCCGTCATAGCGCCGTGAAATGTCCACCGGACGCTGCGGCTGCTGCATCTCCTCGAGAACCTCTTTCAGGCAGTCCCGCACCGCATCGAGGTCCAGCGGCTCCTGGCCGATCTCAACGCCGGGCGCAATGGTCACCAGGCCATCGAAGCTCCGGCTCACAGGCTGCTCGCCGTGCTCCCGGAAGAAGACGTGCACCGTGCGCGGATCCAGGTCGTACACCACGCCCACGCCCATGGTGGGGTGCTTCACGCGCGCGCCGACCGCGATTTCGTAGAGTTCCATGCTTGACGGGATGTTTCCGCCAAAGAAAGCGCGGCTCAGCAGATCTCCAGCACCGCGTATCGAATGCCGTTCACCACAGCGCTCTCGCCGGCCTTGCGCCCGTAGAGCGCTTGCACGAGCGGCGCTTTCGGCGTGACGCCCAGGTATTGCCTCCCTGCCGCCTCGAATTCCTCGATGCTGAACCCGATGAGCAGGTTGCGCTGATCAGTATGCACCACCGCGCCGAATTGCACCGTGTCCATTAGGGCATCGGGCGCGACGATGCCGAGCCGGTCGAGGTCCTGGAGCATGTGCTCATACTGGGCACCGAGCGAATTCATCAGGTCCACATCACTGCCGCGCGTGCTCTCGGTCTGGCTGGCGGTCTCGGCATTGTCGTCGCCGATGGTCACGGACTTCAACTCCTCGATCCGCACCCTCAACTCGTTGGCGCTTCTTTCCATGTGGCTTCGCGCGGCTTGCAGCACAGCGCGCTTGATGTCGATGCGGTCCATGTGGTGTGCGTTTCGGTCCGAAGGTACCCGGATGGGATGCGGACGCATTGACGTTCGTCAGTGCCGCGCCGCATCGTGCTAAGCCGGCCGTAAACGACTGCGGTGAACGAGCTCCACCAATGCAAAGGCAAAGGCCGCAAGTGCAACGAGCATCCAAGGACCGCCCATCCCGCCCGGGCCACGGAAGGGCACTGGAGGCGCCACCGTATTGCGTCGTTCAGGGCTCATGCGCCGCTTCACTTCATCGGCGTAATCACGGTGCTTGTCCACGTTCCAGCCGGTGAGCGCGTTCAGCTCTTCCAATTCACGATGGCGACGGTAGTAGAGCTGCTCCAGGTAATCCTGCCCTTCGGAGCAGGTAAGATCGCCTTGGGCCGGGTGCGTGAGGATGTAGCGCGCTTGGAAGTGCTCCGTATTGGGCGTTACCTGGAAGACCAGGTCCTGCGGAAAGCGATCGCGCGAATAGCGCACATGCAGGCGCGTGTAGAAGGTTGGCGCGCCTTGCTGGCTCCAAGAGGCGCCAGCTTCAGCGAACTCGCGCGGCATGGGCGGCGGACCGACGCAGGGATCGCACTTCATCCCGCTGAAGCTGGGCGTCACGTTCCAGGCGTACTCAAGGAAGACCGTGTTGCGTCCCTCACGGCGATGCGCCCGCGCGAACAAGTCCTTGTAGAACGGCCCGAATCGTGGCTTGGCGAAGAGCGGGATGTTGCGGTCGGTAGGCACTTTCACCGTTCGGTAGTTCACGCACTCCACACGGCCGGTGCGGGTGAAGGCATGCACGATCATGTCCTGCGAGCCGTTGCTGTTGGCCATGCCCAATCGGATGGGCAGCATGAACTTATGGCTCTCGTACCGGATCTGGATCGGCCGCAAAGTGCTGTAGCCCGATGCCTGGAGTTCCTTCAGGTTCACTTTCACCACGAAGAACTTCAGGTTGCTCTTGATGTAGGGATCGAGCACCTCGTGCGCCGTCTGGGGGATCTTGTACCCGTTCTCGATCAACCAATCCTTCAAGCCCACGCTCTCCTTCGCGCTCAGGATCAGGATGTCATACTCCCCTACCGTGTAACGCGCCTCAATGGTGACGCCTTTGTCCCTGGCTTCCCGCTCTTCTTGCTTCATGGCCATGGCGGACCTCGTAGCCGCCACGCTCTCCTGCATGTCTGCATTGCTGAATAGCCAGCGCCGGCAGGGATTCTCATCGTAATACTCCACCAGCCGCGGCGCGCTATAGGCATCGAGCGCATCGAACACGCGGCGCTCCACCACCTTGATGTCGTCGCGCAGCAGCACCGTGGGCACGGGCACCACCATGGCGAAGTCCTTCACGTCGCCCTTGAAGTCATTGCTCATGGTGAGGATGGTGCGCTGGCCGTCGCGGACGAGGATCACCTCGCTGCGGTCGTTGAAGAGCGTGGCATCGGCCTTGGCCACATAGAAGCCGCAGAAGGCGGAGGCTTGGTGCGCAAGCAGCGCGAGGATGGGGAGGAATGCGTGGCGCATGTTCATTGGGTTCTCGTTTTCAATCAGGGGGCGGTTCGATCTGTGGCAACCGTTGGGGCGATCTGGTGGATCGCAGGTGCGGCTGCCCCGGTTGGGGCGCTTTCCGCATGCCCAACCCACCGGAACACCTCTCCTTTCCAAATCCGATCGAGCAAAGGGGTGAACGCGCTGATGATCAGCAATGCCCAGATCGGCGTGGCATTCACCCACCACTTCCAGCCGAGCAGGAAAGCGAGCAAGGCGATAGCGAGGCTCCAGCCGATGCGAGCGCCCTGTGCTTTGGGCGTGGTCATCGGATCGGTGATCATGAAGAAGGTGAAGAGCAGCAGGGACCCGTTGCTCATGCGGTGCAGCCATACATCGGGTTCCCAACCGAGGTAGAGCACCTGGCGCGCGAAATCCAGGGCAGCGAAGGCCAAGAGGAATGCGAGGCTCGTATCAATGCGCCCGACCCGCAGCACCACCATGCAGCCGGCAGCGCCCACCAGGAAGACCAGCGCGGCTCCGCTCCCCCATTGCCCTGGGCTCACCCACGCATCGCCTGTGAGCAGCACGGCTGCCGCGATGCCCAGGTTGCCGGGATTGAAAACATGCTTGCCATCGATCCGGAGCAAGAACTTGCTCGCGATGGCCACGGATGCGCCAAGCACCAGCACCCACGGCGACCCGGCCTTCAGCAGCAGGCTCATGCCCAAGCCGGTCACCATTGCGCTCTTGACCGAATGCCAAGGCAGCTTCTTCCAACGGATGAAGAACGCTTGCGCCGCGAGGCAAGTGCCCAAGAGGATCAGGTAGCGCCGCCACTCGGCATCCCACTGCAGCACCGCGATGCCGTATGCGAGGAAGGCCGATAGGAAGAGGATCTGGAAATGGCGCGCATCGCGGCGGAGGTGCTGGATCACGGCGGTCATATGCGGGCGTGTTTCAGGGATGCGGTACCCGCAACGCCTTCGCTGGTTCGATCCGGCAGGAACTTTCGCCGAAGACAATCGTTTGAAGCGCCTCAACGACCATCGCGGATGACCCAAGGGACCCTTCAGCAGACCGAGGTCCGCCACATCATCGTGGTGGACGATGAGGACGATTGCAACTTCGTGACGAAGCTGGTGCTGAAGAAGGCCGGCTTCTCCGGCCGAGTCACCTGCTACACGAGCGCAGCGGAGGCCCTGGCGCATTTCCGCGCCGGCCACGACCTGCCTGACCTGCTCTTCGTTGACATCAACATGCCAGCCGTTAGCGGATTCGAGTTCCTTGCCGCCTGCGAATCCGAGGGCCTGCTCCCCAATGAGCTCACCAGCGTGGTGATGTTCAGCAGCAGCAACCGGCCCAGCGACCTGGAGCGCGCGCTTTCCTACCGCAGCGTGATGGGCTATGTCGAGAAGGCGCTCTCGGTGGATAGCTTCGAGCGCGTATTAGCCGATCGCCGGGCCGGGCGGAAGTGAAGTTGGTCGCCATTAACCTCTCCCACGGACCAACCATGAAGAAGATCCTGATCATCGAGGACGAGGCCATCATCTCGTTCAGCTACCGCCTCCAGATGGAGCGCATGGGCTTTGAGGTCACCGGCACCGCTAAGAGCGCCGAAGAGGCTGAGGCGCTCCTCCGCACGGAGCGCCCTGACCTCATCATCATGGACGTGTACCTCAAAGGCCCCAAGACCGGGCTCGAACTGGCGCAAGAGATCCATGCCAGTGACCCCGTTCCGATCCCCATCCTCTTCCTCACCGCCAGCACGAAGCCTGAAGTGGTGGAGGCCATCCGCGCGCTCAAGGGCTGCCATTACCTGCCGAAGCCCATCAACAGCGACAGCCTGGAGGACATGCTCCAGCGGTTCGCCCGCGAATAAGCGAAGGCCATGAAGGCATCGCCAGAGCAAGCCGAGCGCCTGCACCGTTTCGCGCACGACCTGCGCAACCGCCTCGGCGCGATTCGGCAGGTGCTGGCTCAATTCACTGAACCTGCAGCGCGTGAGCATGCTGACCTGCTCGACTTCGCTGAGCAGCAGTGCTTCAAGGCGTTGCGGGCCACGGAGGAGCTCCTCGACGATTTCATGGTTGACCGAAGCCCGAAGCTGATGGCGAAACAGCCCGTCGACCTCGCTGCGTGCATTGGCCGCGCCATCGACGCCCAACAGCACCGTTTCGCGCGCAAGCAGCAAGCGGTGGAGCAATCGGTCGAATCCGGACTCTTGGCCCAAGGAGATGCCCGCCTCCTCGAGGATCTGGTCTGCGCGCTACTGAGCAACGCGTCGAAATTCAGCGATGCCGGGCACTCCATCTCCATCCGCCTTCGGAAGGCGAATGGCATGGCCGAGATCACCGTAACTGATAAAGGCATCGGCCTTGACGCCGATGACCTCCTTCATGTGTTCACGCGCTATGCACTCCTGAAAGGAAGATCAACCGCCGGCGAGGCCCAAGGGCGCTCAACCCTGGCCCGTGCCAAGCAATGGGCTGAAGCTCACGGCGGCGAGCTGACGGCATCGAGCAATGGCGCTGATCAAGGCAGCGCCTTCACCCTGCGGCTGCCGTTGGCTTGATCAGGCTGCCTATTCCGCCGGCCACGTGATGTTCTTCGCCACGCGCTGGCCGCGGTGATTGATGGCCACATTGAATTCAACCTCATCGCTCACCGACAACTCCTCGAAGGTGATGCCTTGGAGGTCGTCATGGCGGAAGAAGAGGTTGTTGTCCGGGTAGCGGATGAATCCGTAGCCGTTCATCAGGCTCATGATCGCGCTGCGATGACGCTCCTCATCCACCAAGGTAGGGGCCGGACGCTCAACGTCGGGCTCGGCGTCGCGGGCATCGCGCGTCACGAACATGTCCCGCACCACCTCATCATCCTCCTTCAGCCCTTCCTCGATCAAGTCGTGCATGGGCATGGGGTAGCTCACCTCATTCCAGAGGTCAGTGCTCGTCTTCGTGGTCTGCAGTTCGCCGGTCTCCTGGTCAGCGAACTCGAAGTCCCAGCCCAGCAGCATGGTCTTGCAGCCCAAAGCATGCAGCTTGCGCACCAAGGGCACATGATCGCTATCGCTGGCGATGATCACGGCCACATCGAAACGCTTGAGCATGCAGAGCTCATAGGTCTCGAGCGCCATCAGCACATCGATGCCCTTCTCGCGCTTGCGGCCCATGAGGTCCTTCACCGGCAGGTAGTGCGTTTGGACGCCGTTGTACATGAGCACATCGTCGAAAACCCGGTCGTAGTAGAGCTGGTTGGTCTTCTCCATGGCATCGCGAGCGCTGAAGCGGCCACGGAAGAAGTGCGCGTCTATGATGTGGCAGAGGCTGGGGCGGGTATCCTCCCGTTCCGCAAGGCTATGCTTGATGAACTCGTGCACCCCGCCGATGTGAAGCCTGCGCCGCTGCGCGTGCACGTAATTGTAGTAGTTGCTCACGTGGGTGAAATAGCTCCCGTCGTAGAATACGCCCACCTTCAGGGCGGTGCTTCCTTGCTTGCTCATGTTTGATCGGAATAAGGTCGCCAAATGTAGGCCCGCGACGGGCCGGGGCTAACTTGCCACCGTGTCCCCGCGCTGCCTCATCTTCCTGGGTTTGGCCTTGCCAGCGGCAGTGGCCGGCCAAGTTGCTGCCATGGGCGACAGTCCGCCGCTCACCTACACGCGGACGGTGACTGTTCCGCTGAACGCTTTGCTCCTTCACGACAAGGCGCTCGATGCCTGGACCTGGACCTTCGGCAAGGAACCCGCCGGGAAGACCCTGCGGACCGACCGTGAACAAGGCGTGATCGAAGGCCTGGCGCGCGTGAATTACCGGTCGGAGAAGCTGGCCTTGCGCGAGGAGACCATGGGCGTGATCCAGTACCGCGTGGTGGTGATAACCCGTGCCGGCGAATGCAGGGTCACGGTGAGCGAATTGACCCATACGGGCAACCGGGGCACGGCACGCGGGGGCATCCACCTTGGGCTACTGCTGCGGGGCGATCGGCCCGCCAAGAACGTGAAGGGCATCGGCGCCAATACCGGCAGGCGGATCTACGCCGAGGTGAAGGCGGTGGCCGAAGCACGCGTATTGGCGCTGCTCCAAGCCTTTGATGCCCGCCTGCGCGCGAACGCGGAGCCGTGAGCCCCGGCGCAACCCGGATCCGCATCCGCCGTTGAAAGGCGGCCCATGCATTTGAAACTCCTGACCGGTTGGCGCCGATGGCCCTTGGCTGCCGGCATCCTCGCCCTTCTCTTCATTGGCTACGGCATCAGCCTGGTATCCCGCTCGCGCGTGATACAGGCACGCATCGCGCAGGAAGTGCGCCTGCTCGATGCCCTTAGCAAGCTCAGTGACGAACTGCATCGCCTCGGGGTGGTGCACCGTGTGGATGTGAGCAGCGCGCAAAGACATTGGCCGATTGACCTCCAGCGCTTCCGGGACCAAGCCGGGTCGATCGCTCAGGGATTCACTGGCCTGCCGGGCGTAGAGCGGCTTCCGAACGAGCTGATGCCGCCCTTGGTCCAAGCCGATTCATTGCACGCGCAAGCCGTGCTGCGCGGCGATCACATCGCCGACCCCCGCTCCGTGGAGGCCGTGTTCCAGATCATGATGGGCCGTGCACAGAAAGCCATCGACCGGAACGCCCGCGCGGTGCACGAGGAAGGATTGAGCGCGCATTCAGGCACGCTCAGCCGCCAATGGCAAGAGGCCCAGCTCCTGCTGATCGCGGCTTGCCTGCTGGCCGTGGCCATGGCCTGGCTCGTTGGTGCACGGGGACAGTTGCTCGCCGAGAGCCGCTTGCGCGCCGAGCAGCTCGAGGTCGCCAGGCAGAATGTGGAACGCGCCAACCGCGACCTGCGGGAAACCATGCTCAGCAAGGAAGAGAAAGAGGTGATGATCAAGGAGATCCACCACCGCGTGAAGAACAACCTTCAGATCGTGAAGAGCCTGATCCGTTTCCAAATGGACCAGGTGAAGGACCCGCGGACCACCGAGCTCTTCAACGAATGCGTGAACCGTGTGAGCGCAATGGCCCTGGTGCATGAACAGACCTATCTCACCAAGGACCTCGCGAACATCCCGGTCGATGGCTACCTGAACAGCCTCGTGCGCGACCTCGTGTATGCCTACTCGGTGAACGTCAAGCTGAACATGGACATCGACATCAGCGTGAAGACACTCACCGTTGATACACTGGTTCCTTTGGGCTTGCTGGTGAATGAGGTGATCAGCAACAGCTTCAAATACGCGTTCCCAGGCCGCAACAGCGGCACCATCACCTTCCACCTGCATGGCAGTGAGGCCGATGGCTTGCGCATGCGCGTGGGCGACGACGGCGTTGGGCTAAAGAGCCGCGATGGCTTCCACCGGCCCAACAGCTTGGGCATGGACCTGATCCACACCCTGGCCGGACAGCTCGATTGCGATATCCACTTGCTCGATGGCCCCGGCACCCAGTACGAACTCGTGAGCCAGAAACTGGCCAAGCGGAAGGTGGCCTGAGCCAACCGTTCATCATCGCGCCTTCGCGTTGCCGATCATCGCCGACGGATAGCTTCGCCGGCCATAAACGCGAAGCGCCATGCTCAAGCCCGCTATCCTTGCCTTTCCCCTTGCGCTGCTCTGCGCATGCGGCGGCGACCAACCCATCGTGGAAAAGATCACCTACCCTGAAACCCGAAAGGATCCAGCTGCTGGCGACACCCTGCACGGCAGCTTCGTCGCCGATCCGTACCGGTGGCTCGAGAACGACACCAGCGCGGAGACCGCTGATTGGGTGAAACGCCAGAACGCCGTCACCAACGCTTACCTGGAGAAGATCCCTTATCGTGGTGCGCTGGCCAAGCGCTATGAGGAGCTCTACAACTTCCCCAAGGTGTATGGGCCCATGCGCGTAGGCGAGCTCTACTTCATCTGGAAGAACAGCGGCCTGCAGAACCAGAGCGTGATCCTGGTGCGCAAAGGACTCGACGGCGAGGACCAGGTCTTCATCGACCCCAACCAGCTCGACCCTGCGGGAACCACCACCTACAATCCCATCGGCACCAGCAAAGACGACCGGTACATGGCCGTGAGCGTGCAGAAGGCCGGCAGCGATTGGCAGGAGATCATGGTCTACGACCTCACCACCCTGCAGCCTACAACTGACCTGATCAAATGGAGCAAGTTCAGCGGTGCCTCCTGGTATAAGGACGGCTTCTTCTACAGCCGCTATCCTACCCCGGCCAAGGGCACCGAACTGAGCGCGGCCAGCAAATTCCAAAAGGTCTATTACCACAAGCTGGGCGATGCACAGGAGAAGGACCAGCTCGTATGGGAGAACAAGGACAACGGGGACCTCTACGTGGGCGTTGGCGTCACGGAGGAAGAGGAATTCGCGACGCTCTACATCAGCACCGGCACCAACGGCTACGAGATGCACTTCCACGATCTGCGCAGCGGCGGCCTGCCCTCGCCGGCCACGAAATGGATTCCCTTGCAGACCGGCTTCGATCACAAGACGAGCATCATCGACTTCGTGCCCGCCGCAGGTAATTTCCTGGTGATGACCGAAGTGGATGCGCCCAACTACCGTTTGGTGGAGGTGGACCCGAAGAATCCCGCCAAGGAGAACTGGAAGACGATCATCCCCGAAGCGAAGGAGCTGCTGCAAAGCGTAAGCACAGGCGGCGGCAACCTCTTCGCGGAATACCTGAAGGACGCCACCAGCCGCTTCTACCGAATGAAGCTCGATGGCAGCAGCAGGCAAGAGATCGCATTGCCCGACATCGGCAGCGCGGGCGGCTTCGGCGGCAAGCGAAATGACACCTACAGCTTCTACAGCTTCACCAGCTTCACCGATCCGGGCAGCATCTACAAATACGACTACGCCACCGGCCAGAGCGAAGTGTGGTTCCGCCCCGAGCTGAAGTTCGACCCTTCACAGTTCGTCACCGATCAGATCTTCTATCCCAGCAAGGATGGCACGAAGGTCCCGATGTTCATCGTGCGCAAGAAGGGCGTTGAGAAGAACGGCAAGAACCCCACGCTGCTCTACGCCTACGGCGGATTCAACATCAGCCTTTCTCCCAGCTTCAGCACCAGCCGCATGCTGCTCCTGGAGCAAGGCGGCGTGTTCGCTCTGGCCAACCTGCGCGGCGGCGGCGAGTACGGCGAGGAATGGCACAAGGCCGGCATGAAAGAAAAGAAGCAGAACGTGTTCGATGATTTCATCGCCGCCGCCGAATACCTGATCAAGGAGAAATGGACAGACAGCGCGCGCCTCGGCATCAATGGCGGGAGCAATGGCGGCCTGCTCGTGGGCGCGGTGATGACGCAGCGCCCCGACCTATTCGGCGTGTGCTTCCCCGAGGTGGGCGTGCTCGACATGCTGCGCTACCAGAAGTTCACCGCCGGCTTCGGCTGGGTGCCGGAATACGGCAACGCTGAGAACAGCAAGGAGGAGTTCGACTACCTGATCAAGTACTCGCCCCTGCATAACTGCAAGCCCGCGAAGTATCCGGCCACCATGGTCATGACAGCGGACCATGACGACCGCGTGGTGCCCGCCCACAGCTTCAAGTTCATCAGCGCGCTGCAGCCCGCGCAGCAAGGTGATGCGCCGGTGCTCATCCGCGTGGAGACGCAGGCCGGTCATGGTGCTGGCAAGCCCACCAGCAAGATCATCGAAGAACAGGCGGATAAGTACGCCTTCTTCTTCGCGAGCGTGGGGGTCACGCCCACCTTCAACGGCGCAGCGAAGCATTAAGTCGCGAATAACTCAAGGCAACGCCCGGTCCAGCGATGGATCGGGCGTTTACTTTCACCCCATGCCCGACATGCATTCATACGCACTGGACCTGTTGTGGCGCGGAGACCATACGCGCGCCTATGAGGACTACACGCGTGAGCATATCATCCGCATCAATGGCAAGAGCGAGCTGCGCGTCACCGCCGACCCTGCATTCCGCGGCGATGGCGCCTTGCACAATCCGGAAGACCTATTGCTCGCCGCGCTCAGCAGCTGCCACCTGCTCACCTACCTCGCCCTGTGCGCGCGTGCCCGCATCAACGTGCTCAGCTACCATGATCGCGCCGAAGGCACCCTCGTGCTCACCAAGGATGGCGGCGGGCATTTCAGCGAAGTGACGCTTCGGCCCCGGGTTGTGGTGGAGAGCGAGGGCATGATGGAGAAGGCCCGCTACTTCCATGGCGAGGCGCACAAGTACTGCTTCATTGCGCGCAGCGTGAATTTCCCGGTGAATTGCGAGCCGTTGGTCTCTGCGGTCTGAAACGCGCTACCTCAATCGCTCCCGATACAGCGTCCGCTTCTGCGTTGATCCGTGCGGCCGATGCACGTAGTACGCGTGGCCTTCATGCACCTGCACATCTTCCGGGAACGGGTGCGTGAGCATCTCGGGCCCGCCCAGCGATCCATCGCGCGCTTCAACCGATCGCAGCCATGTTCGCGGGCCTTGGCGGAAGAGCGCGTACACATGTCCGCTGTGCCCATCCTGGATCAATGCCTTGGCCCAATGCCGCTCCGAAGCATGCCGCATCTTGACCTCAGCTACGGCTGTGCCGTCGGGCAGGAACCGGCGGATGCGATCGATGGCGTGGTCGAACACGCATAGCGTATCGCGCACCACGAAGAGCGGCGCATATGGCACCTTGAAGTACAGGTCCTTGTGGAAGCCTGTCATGAAGCCCGCGATGATCTCGCGGTCGATGCCGGTCTCGATCTCAAGGTCCATGGCGATCACCTTGTCCGGCCCGCTCATGTACTTGTACTGGCTCCGGAAGAGTTCGATCATGAAATCGTCCTGCACGGTGCAGAGCAGCTGATCCTTGTTCAACTTCAGGTCTCGCGCGAAATGCTCGAAGGCCGGGTATCCTTCGTTGCGGTTGTTGCCGAGCAGCTTGCCGCCGAGGCTGTCGGTCCAGGGCAGCACGGCCGCGCGCAAGGTCTCGCCGTCTATCCTGCCCAAGGCGAGCGAATCACCCTCGCGCCGGGCAATCCACCCCCCGCGTGCGCCTTCCACCACGGGCCTGCCAGCGTGATCGCGGTGCATGGCGCGCGCGTCATCGGGCAGTGCGATGCTGGCCAGTTCGCGCATCAGCGTATCGAGCAGCACCAGCCGGGCCGCCTGCATCACGCGCTGTCCGGCATCGGCCTGGGCATGCCAAAGCTGAGGCTTGCTGTAGGCTAGCACCCAGAGGCCATCGGGATTCGCAAGGAAGCCGCCCACATGGAGGTCAGTCCGTTGGAACACGACCTCTGGAGCGATCCGCGCGCGCACTTCAGTCGGATCGAGCAGGATGGCGCCGCGCGCTAGGCGCAACAGGAGGACCTCGCCTCCGGCCACCTCCTTGGCCGGCACCTTCCGCTGCAATTCCGTGTAGCCCGTGTAACTGACGCGCAACAGGACATCAACACCACGCCGCACGTTCAGGCTGAAGCGGCCCTCAGCATCGGACACCGCGCCTTCGACCGTGCCAGGGATGCTGACGTGCGCACCGGACAAGGTCAGGTTCGTTTCGGAATCCAGAACCACGCCGCTGAGCAGGACGGGTTGCGCCCGGAGCATCGAGCCGATCGCGATGAAGACCGCTAAAAAGCCATATGCAAGGATCCTCATGCCCGTGCGTTGCCGTGGTAAGATACCTTGGCGCTGAAGATCGCATAACCCGCAGGTCACGCAGGGAGCTTTGGATCAGGCATCGGCATGCAGCAAGCCCTACGATACGATCATTACAAAGTGCTGGGGGTGCAGCGCGATGCCACGGCCGTCGAGATCAAGCGGGCATACCGCGATCGCGTGAAGCAATGGCACCCTGACCTGAACGACTCAGCGAGCGCGCCAGAAGTGTTCCATGCACTTCATCAGGCCTACCTCATCCTCAGCGATGATGCGGCCCGCGAGGAGTACGATGCGCAGCTGCGATTCTATCGCAGCGCAGGGGCTCCCGCCCATGCCAGGCCCCCGGCCCATAACACCCATGCACGCCGTCCTTTGGCGGATGAGCGCCCGGCCACGCGCACTGACCGCACCTTGTTCCGGGGCTTGCATGCCACGGGCCTTGCCTTCGGCGTGCTGCTGGTAAGCGGCATCTGCATCGGCTGCATGTTCTTCGGTTGGCCGCCGTACACCCTCCTCTTCATGCTGCCCGGATTGGCGGTGATCCCTGACAGCCTCGCTGGGCTTCGTGCCAAATGACGAAGGCCGCCCAGTGGCGGCCTTCGCGCGAAAGAACAGAGGACCCCTCAGACCGGCACCACCCACCCGTAGGGATCGGCCACACGGCCACGACGGATATCATCGAGCTTCTTGCCGATGCGGTTGGCCAGCTCCCGCGTCTCTACGCCCGGGAGGTCGTAGGTGGCATCGTCGAAAGCGATGGTCTGGATGTGCGCGATGGTGGCGGCTGTGCCAGCGCCGAAGGCGGAACGCAATCGGCCATTGCGCGCAGCGACCTCCACTTCTTCGACGGACACGCGGCGCTCTTCCACCTTGACGCCCTCATCCTTGGCGATGCGGATGATGCTGTCGCGCGTGATGCCGCGGAGGATGGTGCCATCGAGCGCAGGGGTGATCAGCGTCCCATCGATATTGAAGAACACGTTCATGGTGCCGCTCTCCTCGATGTACTCATGCGTGAGGCCATCGGTCCAAAGCAGTTGATGGAAGCCCTCCTCCTGGCCCAGCTTGGCGGGATAGAGGCCGCCACCGTAGTTGCCGCCGCACTTCGCTTCACCGGTGCCGCCGGGGAATGCACGGCTGAACTTCGTCTCTACTTTCACACGGACCGGCTCATTGTAATAGCCGCGCACCGGGCAGGTGAAGATGATCAGCCGGTAGGTATCGCTTGGTCGCACCCCGATGTAGGCGTCGCTTGCGAAAAGGAACGGGCGGATGTAGAGCGAGGCGTCCTCATCCTTCAGTACCCAGCCGCTATCAGCGCGCACCAGCTCCACCATCGCCTCCAGGAAAGCCTCCTCCGGGATATGCGGCATGCACATGCGGTGCGCGCTGCGATTCATGCGCGCGATGTTGTCCTGGGGACGGATGAGGTTTATGCCGCCGTCCACGTTGCGATAGGCCTTCAATCCCTCGAAAATGGTCTGGCTGTAATGCAGCACCAAGGAAGCCGGGCTCATTCGCATGTCCGCGAAGGGCACGATCCGCATGTCGCGCCACGCGCCATCGGCATAGTCCATCACGAACATGTGGTCGCTGAAGACCCTTCCGAACTTGATGTTCTCGAGGTCGGTTGCGGGCAGCTTCGAGGCGGCGATGCGCTCGATGGCTATCTTTTGGCCGGTGGTGATCATGCGCGTTGCGATTCAGGGGCTCGGGCCAAATGTAGAAGGCCCGCGCAGGTGAACGGCGCCAATGTAGCCCCGCCGAACGAAGCCGCCGTTAAGGGATGTCAAGCCCAACCGTGATGCGAACGCCCGCTGATGTGCTATCGGAGCATTGGGGCTATCCGGCCTTCAGGCCCGGACAGGAGGCGGTGATCGCTCGCGTGCTGGAGGGCGGCGATACCCTGGCGCTGCTGCCAACCGGTGGCGGCAAGAGCCTTTGTTACCAAGTGCCTGCCCTGTGCATGGGCAAGCTCTGCATCGTGGTCTCTCCGCTGATCGCACTCATGAAGGACCAGGTGGATGGCTTGCGCAAGCGCGGAATCGCGGCACGCGCGCTCATTGCAGGCATGCGCGCAGCCGAGATCGAGAACACCCTTGAAGCCGCTGTGCACGGCAAGCTGGCCTTCCTGTATGTCTCTCCTGAAAGACTGGGCACGGACATGGTGCGCGCGCGATTGCCGCGCATGCCGGTGGGCTTGCTGGCCGTGGACGAAGCGCACTGCATCTCTCAATGGGGCCACGATTTCAGGCCAGCCTACCGGCGGATCGCTGAGGTGAGGGAATTGCTGCCACGGATCCCTGTGCTCGCGCTCACGGCCTCTGCCACGCCAGCGGTTGCAGCGGACATCATGGACCAGCTCGCCTTCAGCGAAGGCAAGCTCCTCCGCGGGTCCTTTGCACGGCCGGAACTCGCCTTGTGGGTGAGCCGCGGCGAGGATCGCACCGGCCGTTTACTGCGGATATTGCGCGAGATCCCCGGCAGCGCTATCGTGTACGCACGTGAACGAAGGGCCACAGTGCGCATCGCGCAATTGCTCGCGCAGCACGGCATCTCAGCCGCAGCCTATCATGCCGGACTTGGCACCGTTGATCGGGATCGCGTGCAGCGTGAATGGACCACAGGTGCTATCCGCTGCGTAGCCGCGACCAACGCATTCGGCATGGGCATCGACAAGTCAGACGTGCGCAGCGTGATCCATCTGGAGCCGCCGCCCGACCTGGAGAGCTACTACCAGGAAGCGGGCCGCGCAGGGCGCGATGGCCAGGGATCATGGGCGTTCCTGCTCATTGGGCCTGGCGATGCCGAGCGCGCACAGGAACGTCTCCGGGATAGCTACCCTCCGATCGAAACCGTGCGCCTCGTCTATCAAGCTTTCGCGGATACCCACGGCATCGCCTTGGGATCAGGGCTGCATGAAGCCTACCCAGTGGACCTCGCCGCGCTCGCGAAGCGCACCGGCTTGCGGGCGCCCGTGGTAGCCAATTCACTGAAGGCCTTGGAGCTCGATGGCCGCATCGCGTTGAGCGATGGCGTCCACAGCCCTTCCCGCGTGCTGGTCGTGGCGGATCATGCCAGCGTCCACCGCATGCGCGTGAACGACCTGAGGCTCGGCGCCCTCTTGGAGGCATTGCTCCGCCTCCATGGCGGCTTGTTCGAGGAACCCACGCTGATTGACGAGGCGAGGCTCGCGAGGCTCCTGGACAAGCCGTCGGCGGAGATCATCGGGCACCTCAAGGAACTCGATCGCATGGGCATCCTATCCTACCGGCAACGCACCGATGCGCCGATGGCCACCTTGCTCATGCCCCGCGCGGATGCTGCAAAGCTCTGCCTGGAACCGGAGGCGCTCAGCGAACGTGAACGTCGGGCCAAGGAGCGGCTGCGAGCCATGCTTGCATACGCTGAAGGCGCAGAGGCCTGCCGGATGATAACGGTGCTCGACTATTTCGGTGAGCGCTTGGAGGCTCCCTGCGGGCGCTGCGATGCATGCACGCGCGCCACGAGGAAGGCCGGAGCAGGCGCTGATGCGCGGGCAATGGCCTCTGAGCCATTGACGGCGTATGCGCGGATATCCGTTGCCGATCGGGCGCTGCGCGATGAGTATGGCGATGGCCCCATGGAGGCATGAGCGCAGTGCTGAACCGGGAATTCTATACGAGACAGGATGTCGTGCGAATAGCTCGTGAACTGCTGGGCAAGGTGCTGGTGAGCGAGATTGATGGGTTCCGCACCAGCGGCATCATCACTGAGACGGAAGCCTATGCAGGAATCGGCGACCGCGCTTCCCACGCATTCGGCGGCAGGCGGACGGCGCGCACCGAAGTGATGTACGCTGATGGCGGCACGGCATACGTGTACCTCTGCTACGGCATGCACCACCTCTTCAATGTGGTCACGCATGAAGCGGGCACCCCGCACGCGGTTCTGGTGCGCGCCATGGAACCATTGGAGGGGATCGAGGCCATGCGCGCCCGGCGCGAAGGAAAGCCGCTGCGCACTGGAGGCCCGGCCTTGGTGAGCACCGCGCTCGGCATACGGACGGCGCACTCCGGACTGGACCTGCTTGATGGTCCGATCAGGATCGAGGATCGCGGCTATCGCCCTGTGCGCGGATCGATCATTGCCGGACAGCGCATCGGCGTTGATTATGCTGGCGCCGATGCACTGCTGCCATACCGGTTCCGCATCGCACCTTCGTCCCCGCTGATCCGGAAGCAGAAGTGAGCAAGGGCCGCGTGATCTTCATGGGCACACCGGAATTCGCGGTGGCCAGCCTGCGCGCATTGATCGATGCGGGCATTGATATAGCTGCGGTGATCACGGCACCCGACCGGCCTGCAGGCCGTGGCCAGCGCGTGCGCGTGAGCGCCGTGAAGGAATCCGCCTTGCAATGCGACCTGCGCGTGTTGCAGCCGGAGAAGCTCCGGGACCCGTCCTTCTTAGCCGACCTCGATGATTTGCAGGCCGACCTGTTCGTCGTGGTCGCCTTCCGCATGCTGCCAGCGGTGGTCTGGCAGAAGGCCCCGCTTGGCACCATCAACCTCCATGCATCCCTGCTGCCCGCATACCGCGGCGCCGCACCGATCAACTGGGCCATCATCAACGGCGAAACGCGTACCGGCGCAACCACCTTCTTCATCCGTGAGGAGATCGACACTGGCGATGTCCTCGACCGCGTTGAATTGGCCATCGGCCCGGAGGAGAGCGCAGGGGAGTTGCATGACCGATTGATGACGGCTGGAGCTGCGCTTCTAACGAGCACGGTGAAGCGCGTCTTGGGCGGCGATCGATCCAGCACGCCGCAAGGCCCAGTGCCGAACGGGTCACCACTGGCCCCGAAGCTCACGACGGAGAACTGCCGCGTGGATTGGAAAAGATCCGTGCAGCAGGCACACGACCAGATTCGCGGCCTCTCCCCATTCCCCGGCGCATGGACCTTGCTGCACCATGCAGACGGACGCCAAGAGCGATTCAAGATACTCCGGGCCACACTTGAGGCTGATTCGGATAACGGTTCCGATGCTGGAGCCATCGTCCTGAAGGATCGAAACCTGCTCGTCCGCTGCGCCGATGGTTGGTTAGCCGTGACACAGCTGCAGCCCGAGGGGCGTAAGCGCATGTCCGCAGCCGAGTTCATCCGGGGCGCTGGGCGCCTGGAGAATGCCCGATTCCAATGACCTGGACCCGGGCCGCATTCCTGCTCCTGGCCTTTGCCAGCGTCTGCTTCGCCTTCGGGCAGCGCTTCAGCAGCGACTTCGCACCGTGCGGTAAGGGTCCTGCGAACACCGTGGCTCCCTTGCACTCTGACAGCCTTTGCTCGTCCTTCCTCATCTGCGTGCCGCGCGAAGTGCACCCGCACTACCACGATTGGCATACGGAGCATGTGGTGGTGATCGAAGGCGAAGGGGAGATGCTGCTCGGTGATTCGGTCTTCGTGATCCGCGTTGGTGATGCGATAGCGATCCCGAAGGGGACCGTGCATGCCGTGACCACCCTCTCCGGAATACCGCTGCGGGTGGTGAGCATCCAGTCACCGCGCTTCGATGGCGCCGATCGCGTGCCCGTGGAGCGTTGATTCAACGGCTGCTGAAGGGTGCCTACAAATCGCCCGATGGCCATTTCTGAAACCCTTGCTGGCAGCGGGATTCCGGATGACTTATGAACAAACACCCTGATTTTTCAACATTCTCCGGATGTCCGCCCGGAAACCGTTGACAGGCGCGGGTTTCAGAATAGATTTGCCCTCGAGTTCAACAAACCACAACTCACCAACACAACACGACCATGGGTAACAAAGCAGAACTGATCGAGAGCATTGCCAACGACGCGAAGATCTCCAAGGCCGATGCGAAGCGCGCCCTCGACGCCTTCGTGGGCAACACCACCAAGGCCCTGAAGAAGGGTGAGCGCGTGACGCTCGTGGGCTTCGGCACCTTCAGCATCACCAAGCGCGCTGCTCGCAAGGGCCGCAACCCTCAGACGGGCAAGGAGATCAAGATCGCTGCCAAGAAGGTGGTGAAGTTCAAGGCCGGCGCCGACCTCGCCAGCCGCGTGAAGTAATCCCCTTCCGCTACCGGGAAAGCCCCTCGCATCGCGGGGGGCTTTTCTTTTGCGCCCTCCGACCGCATGACCGATCACGACCTGTACGAGCGCCTCTGCGCCTTCATCACCGACAACAAGCGCGCGCTCTTCGATCGCATCGCTCCGGAGCGCACGCGCCACATCACCTGCGTGCTCGAGGACATCTATCAGGCGCACAACGCCAGCGCGGTGGTGCGAACCTGCGACCTGTTGGGCATCCAGGACCTGCACATCATTGAGAACCGGAACAAGTACACGGTGAACCCGGATGTCACCCTCGGCTCATCGAAATGGGTGGACATGCACCGCTGGCGCGGCGAAGCCGACAACACCGCGCGCTGCATCGCGCACCTCAAGGAACGCGGATACGCCATCGTCACCACCTCGCCGCGCGCCACTGACTGCACGCCCGCCACCATCGCGCTGGACCGGCCGCTGGCCTTCTGTTTCGGCACGGAGCTCACCGGCGCCAGCGATGCGCTTATGCAGCAAGCCGACATCGCGCTGCGCATTCCGATGCATGGATTCACCGAGAGCTATAACATCAGCGTATCGGCGGCCATCACGCTCTACACGGTGATGGAACGCCTTCGCGCATCCGATGTGAACTGGCAGCTCGATGCCGCCGCGCTCGACGCGCTGAAACTGTCCTGGGCGCGGAAAGTGGTGCACAGCGCTGCTCACCTGGAGGAGCGGATCCGGCAAGAGCGCAGGCCTTGACCGTTTTCGACAGGCACGGGTTCACAAGGGCGAGACCCGCCCGCGCGCCATCATCCGATGCGGGATACTTTCGCCGCGAAACCAACAACCTCGATCTCATGGGAAAAGGTGACCGCAAGTCGAAGAAAGGGAAGCGCCGCATGGGCAGCGCCGGCAAATCGCGCCCGAGCCTGCGAAACAAGCGCCGCGCTGCGCGCAAGGCCGCTGGCACCGCCAAGCCAGCTAAGAAGGCAGCTCCGAAGAAGGCCGCAGCCAAGAAAGCCGCCCCGAAGAAAGCCGCGGCCAAGAAGGCCGCTCCGAAGAAGGATTGAGCGCACGGCGCGTTCATGCTGAGGCCTCCGGCGATCCGGGGGCCTCGCTATTCACACGCGTTCATGGCTGCAAGCGCACGCGCAACCATTGCCCATCGTTGAGGGCTTCATAAGCGATGCGGTCGTGCAACCGGCTGGGGCGGCCCTGCCAGAACTCGATGCGCGCCGGGCGTACCCTATAGCCGCCCCAATGCAAAGGGCGCGGGACTTCGTCTCCCTCCTTGAAGCGATCGGTCCAACGCTGATAGCGCTCTTCCAGCGCTGCGCGATCAGCAACAGGCCTGCTCTGGTCGCTGCTCCATGCTCCGATGCGGCTATCGCGCGGCCGGGATGCGAAGTACGCATCGCTCTCCTGCGCGGTCACATGCTCTGCCTTGCCCTCGATGCGCACCTGCCGTTCGTGCGCACCCCAGAAAAAGGTGAGCGCCACCCGCGGGTCGCGCTCGATGTCCATGGCCTTGCGGCTGTTGTGGTTCGTGTAGAACACGAAGCCCTCGCGATCGAATGCACGCAAGAGCACGATGCGGCAGCTGATGGTGAGCGTGCCCATGCTGGCCATGGCCATCGCGTGGGGCTCCGGCAGTCCATCAGCGATCGCATCATCGAGCCAACGGCTGAAGAGCGCGATGGGATCATCACCGGCCTGCTCTTCCAGCAGTTCGGCCTTACCATACTCCACGCGGTGATGCAAATGCCGTTTCTCGCTCATGGCTCCTTTCTTGGCGCGGCGAAAGATATCCGCCGCTGAACGCTGCGCACCAGACGGACCGCAGGCACTTACCAGGCGTTTACCTTGCCCGCATGTTGCGGTTTTCCATGGTGGTCCTAATGATCGCTTCTTGCGCTGGGGCAACGGCCCAGCTCCAAGACGGGAAGGACTCATTCCTCAGGGCCGATACGCTCAGGGGAAGCCTCGGTCCGGAGCGAGCCTGGTGGAATGTGGTCGGCTACGATGTCTCGGTGAAGCCCGATTTCGGGGCGCGTTCCATCGAAGGCCGCACCATCATCGCCTTCGATGCGGTCGCCGAGGGCCAGCGCATGCAGATCGACCTGCAGCAGCCGCTCATCGTCGACAGCATCCTTGCGGACGTGGCTACCTATAAGGATGGAACCATCGGCGTGAGCTACCGGGCCATTCCATTCCATCGCGAGGGGAACGTGGCTTGGGTGGAACTGCCGCAGCCCATGAAGAAGGGCGAGGCCACCACGATCACCATCCATTACCACGGGATCCCGCGATCCGCGAAGAACCCGCCGTGGGATGGCGGCTGGATCTGGAGGACAGATGCGCGCGGCAATCCTTGGATGAGCGTGGCCTGCCAGGGACTTGGCGCAAGCGCGTGGTACCCGTGCAAGGACCACCAGAGCGATGAGCCCGAGCATGGCGCCAACCTTCGCGTCACCGTGCCCGACAGCTTGCAGGCCATCGGCAATGGACGCTTGCGCAGCACCGTGAGGAATGGCGATGGCACGAGCACCTGGCATTGGCAGGTGAGGAATCCGATCAACACCTACAACCTGGTTCCCTACATCGGCAAGTATGCGCAGCTATCCGACACGTTCGCCGGCATGGAGGGCCATCTCGACCTGGACTTCTGGATCCTGCAGCACCATGCGCCATGGGGCGAAGGTGAATCCAGAGCGAACCGCGAAGAGGAAGAGCAGTGGCTGCAGAAAGCCACGACCCAATTCAAGCAAGTGCCGGAAATGCTCAGCTGCTTCGAGGAGTGGTTCGGCCCCTATCCGTTCCATGCCGATGGCTACAAACTGGTTGAATCACCGCACCTTGGCATGGAGCACCAGAGCGCCATCGCCTACGGCAACGGGTTCGTGAACGGATACCGCGGCAGCGACCTGAGCGGCACAGGCCATGGTCTGACGTGGGATTACATCATCATCCATGAGAGCGGGCATGAATGGTTCGGCAACAGCATCACCACGGCCGACATCGCCGACATGTGGGTGCATGAGGGCTTCACGGATTACAGCGAGACCATCTTCACCGAGTGCCAGCAGGGCAAGCAGGCCGCCGAGGAATACGTGATCGGCCTGCGCAGGAACATCCGCAACGACAAGCCCATCATCGGCCCTTATGGCGTGAACGAGGAAGGCAGCGGCGACATGTATTACAAGGGCGCCAACCTCATCCACATGATCCGCCACATCGTGGGCGACAGCACCTTCAAGGCCATGCTGCTGGAGATGAACCGGCGATTCAGGCACGCGGTCGTCACCAGCGCGCAGGTCGAGGAGTTCATGATCAACTTCAACGAGCGGACGAAGTCGCTGCTGAACAAGAGCATCTTCGATCAGTACTTGAGAACGACGCAGGTGCCTGTTCTGGAGTGGGGCGTGAAGAAGCGGACCCTCTTCGCGCGATGGACGAACTGCCTGCCAGGATTCAAGATGGTCGCATGGATCGACTTTGGCGGCCATCCCATGTACAAGGAGTTGGGCGCGGAATGGACCGTACTTGCAACAGGCAAGGTGAAGAAACTGCGCCCCTCGTTGAACAGGAATTGGTACGCATCCATTTCCCATGTCCATAAGAATGCGCTCAAATCGGTCCTGATCCCGCGCACCGTCTCTCCCGAACTTCGCGCCAAGTGAAGATGCCCTTCAACCATATCGCCCTCCTCACCTCCGGCGGCGATGCGCCCGGCATGAATGCAACCATAGATTTTGAGGAATGTCCGTTGCCCGTAACCGCGTAGGTTCGTAGCATGTCACGCTTGATCAGCACGCTAGCCTTTTCCGGACTCGCGTTCTCCGCCCCCGCCGCCACCTTCACCATCGCGCATTTCGGCACGCCGACCGATGCGCAGCCCGCGATCGATCGCGCGGCGCAGATCTGGGGCAGCATCCTGGTGAGCGATGTGCCCATCAAGGTGGCCGTGAGCTGGTTCCCGCTCGGGGCTTCGGCCCTGGGCGTGACCTTCCCGAATGGGCGCAAGGATTTCCCGGGAGCACCAGTGGCCTCAACGTGGTACGCCTCCTGTCTCGCGAACAGCATTGCGGGTTTCGAACTCAATCCCGGCGAAGACGACATCAACGTCTATCTCAACAGCGGCACCAATTGGTACTTGGGCCTCGATGGCAACACGCCAGCGGGCCAGTACGATCTGGTGACCGTGGCCCTGCACGAGCTCGGGCACGGACTCGGCTTCGTGGGCCTCGCGAAGAAAGCGGGCAGCGAAGGCTCCTTCGGGCAGTTGCTCATGAGCGATTTCGCGCCGCTGATCACCACCTTTCCGTGGCCGGAGCAAGAAGGGCTCCCCGGCATCTTCGACCGCTACCTGACCAGCACCGCTAATGGACCGCTGATCGACCTCACGAATCCGGGCGTTGCGCTGGGCACGGCCTTCACCAGCAATCAGGTCTTCTTCAATGGCGCCAACGCCATGAGCGCCAACGGCGGCCAAACAGCACGCATTTACGCGCCTGCAGCATTCGCACTCGGCAGCAGCTGTGTTCATTTCAACGAGGGCACCTACCCCGTTGGCGATCCCAACGAGCTGATGACGCCCTTCAGCAGTGCTGGCAGCGCCAACCATTGGCCCGGTCCTATCGCCATCGGCGTGATGCGCGACATCGGCTGGATGGTGAATGGTGTAGGCGTGCCCGAGCAGCAGTCGCGATCAGCATGGGGCCTGGCGCTCTTGCCCGACGGACATCTTCACTCATTCGGCCTGGAGGCCGGTGAGCGCTTGACTTTCCTCGATGCCCATGGCCGCAAGCTCCTCGAGGCTTCCGGCAACGGCCCCATCACCTCGGCTGGTTGGAGCAGCGGTCAGTGCATCGCGCTTCGGATGGCCACTGGAGAGGCGCGACGCGTGGTGCTGCCCTGACGCGCTTGCCGCCAGTGGCCATTCCTCTACTTTAGCGGGCCATGATGCGCTCCCTACCCGCGTTCGTCCTGTTATCGGCACTGCTGTCGGCTTGCAGCACGCACGAATACGTGGCCGCCAGCCATCCCAACGGAAAGCCCGAGGTCATCATCTACATGAAGGGCAAGGGCGAAGAAGCCGTAAAGGTGATGGAGAAGGTCTACTACCCGAGCGGCAAGCTGGAATACATCGGTCAATTCCAGAACGGCGTGGAGCATGGCGAATGGACCTACTATTACGAGAACGGCACCAAGAAATACGTTGAGCACTGGGAGGGTGGCGTGGAGCATGGGATACATTACGATTACAGCCCCGACGGGCAGATCTACCGCGAGCTGCATTATGACAAGGGCCGCCTGGTGAAGGAGGTGGACCGCAGCAAGCCGCAGTGAGCGATTTTGAACATTAGGGCACGGCAGGTGTCTATGCCTCGATTCCTCCAGCATGAGAACCACCATCCTGCTCTGCTCCGCGCTCTTCTCAGGATCCCTTGCCGCTCAGACCTATTACCCGCCGCTCGCCGGCAACACGTGGGAGACCGTTGATCCCGCCACCCTGGGCTGGTGCACCGATGAGATCCCTGCCCTGATCGACTTCCTCGAGCAGAGCAACACCAAGGCCTTCATCGTGCTCAAGGACGGCCGCATCGCCATCGAGCACTACTTCGGCACCTTCACGCAGGACAGCCTCTGGTACTGGGCCAGCGCCGGCAAGAGCCTCACCGCCTTCCTCGCGGGCAAGGCGCAGGAAGAAGGCTTCCTGGATATCGACGAGACGAGCGACACCTACCTGGGCGCAGGCTGGACGAGCTGCGCACCGCTGCAGGAAGAGCAGGTCACCATCCGCCACCAGCTCACCATGACCACCGGCTTCGACGATGGCGTGCCGGATCCGGATTGCACCGATCCCGCTTGCCTCGAATGCCTCGCGGAGCCGGGCACCCGCTGGGCCTACCACAATGCGCCTTATACCTTGCTCGATGGCGTGATCACCGGTGCCACTGGCCAAACGCTGAACGGATACGTCTTCAATAAGCTCACGCTCACAACAGGCCTTCAGGGCGCTTACGCACAGCTCGGATCGAACAACGTCTTCTTCAGCAAGGCGCGAGCGATGGCGCGCTTCGGCCTCCTGTGCATGGGCCAAGGCGCATGGAATGGGAACCCGGTGATGAACGACCAAGCCTACTTCAGCGAAATGGTATCGCCCTCGCAATCGCTGAATCCATCCTACGGATACCTCTGGTGGCTGAATGGGCAATCAAGCTTCATGCTGCCGGGCCTCCAGCAGAGCTTCAGCGGCATGCTGTGCCCCGCCATGCCTGCCGATGCATACAGCGCCATGGGCAAGAACGGGCAGCTCTGCAACGTATCGCCCAGCACCGGACTCGTGGTGGTGCGCATGGGCGATCTGCCCGGCGGGATCTTCGTGCCCAACTTCTACAACAACGACATCTGGGCGCTGCTCAATGATGTGATGTGCACCAGCACCGCTGCTTCGGACGTCACCTTTTCCGGGAACGTGAGGCTCTGGCCGAACCCGGCCTCGGACCTGGTGCGCCTCACTGCGGATGGAAGCACGGTGAATCAGATGGAGGTTCGCGCAGCCGATGGGCGATTGCTGCTGAGCGCCTCGAACGTGGCTCACTTCGATGCATCAGCGCTTCCCATCGGGCACTACCTCATGACCCTGCGTGATGGCAGCGATCGCTGGCATTGCGAGCCGCTCGTCATCGTGCGCTAGCCGGAATACCTCAGGTCAATGGACCTGTTCCGCCGAAGCGGGTTTCGCGGAAGAGCACCGGATCACGCTTGCGGAGATGCGCACTTACGTTGACGGGAACATGCGTCAACGGGCAAGACCTCGATGCGCTTGGTCAGCACGCGGCCTGGCATGCAAGCACAAGGGCGACCGTTGGCCGCCCATGTGCATTCAGCGAGGTCAGGATTCTATCACCCCTTCCGGTTCATATCCAGCATCTCCTTGATGCCGCCCACGCTGCTGAGCACGCCGGTGGCCTCGTAGGGCATGTAGATCACCTTGTTGTTCTGGCCGCTGGTCATGCTGGTGAGCGTCTCCAGGTACTTCATGGCGATGAGGTAGTTGGCCGGGTCGGCCTTGGCGCCGCTGATGGCCTGGGTGACGAGCTTGATGGCCTCTGCCTCGCCCTGCGCGCGGCGGATGCGGCTCTGGGCATCGCCTTCGGCCTCGAGGATCTGCGCCTGCTTCTGGCCCTCAGCGGTGGTGATCTGCGCCTGCTGGATCCCTTCGGCCTGCAGCACGGCTGCGCGCTTGCTGCCCTCGGCGTCGATGATCTGCGCACGCTTATCCCGCTCAGCGCGCATCTGCTTCTCCATGGCTTCGCGGATGTCGCGCGGTGGGTTGATGTCCTGCAGCTCCACGCGGTTCACCTTCACGCCCCATTTATTGCTGGCCTCATCGAGGATCGCGCGGAGCTTGCCGTTGATGGTGTCGCGGCTGGTGAGGGTCTCATCGAGATCGAGTTCGCCGATCACGTTCCGCAAGGTCGTCTGCGTGAGCTTCTCAATGGCCAACGGCAGGTTCTCGATCTCGTACATGGCCTTCACCGGATCCATGATCTGGAAATAGAGCAGCGCGTTGATCTCGGTCATCACATTGTCGCGCGTGATCACGTTCTGGCGCGGGAAATCATAGACGGTCTCGCGCAGGTCGATCCGCTCCTTGCGCTGGAACTGCACGTACTTATTGCCATCGGGCAGGTCGCGCGTGAAGCGGAAGATGATCTCGCGCGGCTTGTCGAACACCGGGATGATGATGTTGAAGCCGGCGGTGAGCGTGGTGCGGTACTTACCGAAGCGCTCGATCACCATGGCTTCGCTCTGCTGGACGATGCGAACGCCCTTGGCGATGATCACGAAGGCGAAGACGACCAGAAGCGCGGGGATGATGTAGTCGGTCATGTTGATCCTGATGTTGAGGGGTTGAGGGTTGTAGGCCTACGCTGGTGCTTCGGCGGTAGAAGGTCGGAGGGGGAGCTGCATCCTCGCATGGCTGGTGGCTGGTGGGCTGCGCTACGCTTCAAATGGCTTCACGATGACCGTATTGCTCTCCACGCGCACCACCTCGACCAAATCGCCCACGCGCAAGGCCCTGTCGTTCACGCATTCGGCGCGCCAATCGTCACCTCCGACCGAAACGCGGCCCAGGCGTATCCCAGCCTCGAAGTCCTGCGTGACGCGGCCGCGTTGGCCAACAAGGGCATCCACGTTGGTGCGCACGCCGTTGTCCTTCCACATGCGCCTCATGAGCAAGGGGCGCAGGGTGAAGAATGCCACGAGGGAGACCGCCGCGCACACGATGAGCTGCAGGCTAAGGCCAGCGCCCAGGAATGCCGTGGCGCTCGCAGCGAAGCAGCCCATGCTCACGCAGAAGAGCCAGAAGCCCGGCACGAAGATCTCTGCGATCAGGAGCACGATGGCCACTGCGGCCCACCAGTGATAAGGGGAGAGGGACAGGTCTTCCATATTGTTCGCCGTCGAATATAGCCGGGGCCTCCGAACCGTTTCGTCGTGCTTCTGATGAGCGGCGGGTCACCGGGCCGGGCGGCGACCGGTATTTTCGCGCGCCATGCCCGAACCCGCCGCGCGCAAGCCCGCCCTCCGTCTGGGTCGAGACACCTTGCTCACCTTCGGCACTGAAGGCCTCGCCTTGCTGGGCATGGTGCTCGCTTTCCGGCTGGCGGCGCAACAGAGCAAACACGACCTCGACCTCTACGTGATCGCGCGCCGCACCGTGGCTTTCCTATTCCCGGTGGTGCTCATGGGCGCCATGGTGGGACTCACGCGCTTCGTGGCCATGGATGCCGCGCCCGATGCTGCTCGGCGCTACCTGCGCGGGGCTTTCGCCGTGGTGGCGCCCCTCGGTGCGCTCGTATGCGCTTTGGGCGCACTGCTCGCTGAGCCCCTTGCCTGGATCCTCTTCGGCGACCGCGAAAGCGCTGCACTGGTCCCGCCAATCGGCGTGATGACCTTCGGCATGGCAGCGCACGGCGTGGCGTACGGCTACCTGCGCGGTCGCGGCCGCATCGTCGGGGCCAATGCGCTTCAGCTCGTGGTGCTGGCCATCGGTCCGTGCCTGGCCTTCGTCCTCTTCCACGACATGGAGCGCGCGCTGTGGGCCACGGGCATCAGCTGGCTGCTGCCGCCCGTGATCACCATTGCGCCCGAATTGCTGCGCAGGGATGGTCCCTCGCGACGGGAGCGCAGCGAGATCCTGCGCTACGGGCTGCCCCGCGTGCCGGGAGATGTGGCCCTCGGTGCGTTGCTTACGGTGCCGGGGTACATCGCCCTGCGCACCCACGGCCTCGATCTCAGCGGTGAGGTGGGTTTCGGCGCCACCTTGCTCAACATCGCCGCCGCCGCTTTCTCACCGGTGGCGCTGTTGCTGTTGCCGGCTGCTGCCGCCAAGCTCGCACGCGGGGAGTACGCCGACCTCGCGCAACGCGTGGCCCGCATGTCACGCTTGGTGCTGCTCGCCTCGGTGGCCCTCACCGTGGGCTTCGAGCTGCTGGCAACACCCCTGCTGCTGCTTTACCTCGGGCCCAATGGCGAGGCGTATGTGCCCATGGCGCGGCTGGTCTTCGTCGGAGCGCTGCCTTTCGCGTACTTCAATGGCATGCGCAGCCTGCTCGATGCCTACTTCCGAACGCCGCGCAACGGCATCAACCTCAGCAAGTCCTTCGCCATTCTCCTGCTCGGCGGACTCTTCCACCTCTTGGTGCCCACGCCGTGGTACACCATGCCCGTGGTCCTGCTCACCGCCCTCACCTACCTTGGCTTGGCAACCTGGAGCGATGCGCGGTATGTGCAGAGCGAATTGCAGCGCCTTGCCGATCAGGACCTCAGCGCGCTGCGCGTGATCGTGGTGGTGCCCGAGGCCGAAGGCGGCGAAGTGTATGCCCCCGCGCGTGAGGAAGCGGCGCACTTGGCCGGACAAGGCGCGCATGTGAGCTTCGTGCATCTCGAGAGCCGCACGTCACCATGGCGACTATGGCTCGCGCGTCAGCGCCTCAAGCGCATGATCGTGTCGCAGCGTGCCGATGTGGTGCTCTCGCTCTACGGCTCGGCGGCAGGGCTGTTCACCGTATTGAGCAGCCTCTCCCCTGTGGTGGTCACCTTCGTAGGCGACGATGTGCACAGGCGCGCCGTGCCCGGCGTGGCGCGGCCATGGCTCGGACGGCTCTTCTCACAGCTCGCGGCCTTCTTCGCCGCTGGGCTGATCTGCCGCAGCAGCGCCGTGCGCGACGGACTTTGGTGGCGGGGCAGCGAAGCCCTGGTGGTGGAAGCGGACACCGGGTCGCGTGAAGCGGCCGAGCTCACCCTCGCCCACCTCCGCGCAGTGGCGCTGCACAAGCCAGCCGAGGCATGAGGCTCTTGCTCGTTGCTGCCGCTAACTCGATCCACACGAGGCGATGGGCCGATGCCTTCGCGGAGCGTGGACATGAGGTGCACGTGATCTCGCAGCATGCACCGCGCGAGCCCTATGGTGAAAGCGTGCGGTTGCATCTGCTCCCTCACCGCGGCGGATTGGGCTACGTGCTGAACCGGGCTGCTGCGCAAAGGATCGCGAATGAGATCAACCCCGATGCGATCAATGTCCACTATGCCTCGGGCTATGGCACCTTGGCTCCACGGATCGAAGGCGTTCCGCTGATCCTGAACGTTTGGGGCAGCGATGTGTACGAATTCCCCGACACCAGCGCAGTTCACCGCTGGCTCCTGCGCCGGAATCTCATGCAGGCTGATGCCGTGGTGAGCACCAGCCGCGTGATGGCCGAACGCACCAGGCGCATCTGCCCGGACCTTGCGGCTATCGATGTGGTTCCTTTCGGCGTGGATCCCGAACGGTTCTCGCCGATGCCCAAGGCCGATGGCCCCTTGGTGATCGGCACTGTGAAGACCCTTGCGCCCAAGTATGGGATCGACACGCTGATCAAGGCCTTCGCACTGATCGCTCATGAACCCGGCTTGGAGCTCGCTCGGCTCCGCCTCGTAGGCGATGGCCCGCAACGCAAGCCCTTGGAAGCGCTCGTTCGTTCCTTTCGCATCGCCGACAGGGTGGATTTCATCGGCGCAGTGCCGCACGACCGTGTGCCCGAAGAGCTGGTGAAGCTCGACATGTATGCCGCGTTGAGCCGAAGCGACAGCGAGAGCTTCGGCGTGGCCGTGATCGAGGCCAGTGCCTGCGGATTGCCGGTGGTGGTGAGCCGCGTGGGCGGTCTGCCCGAAGTGGTGGATGAGGGCCGGAGCGGGTTGATCGTGCCGAAGGAGGATCGGAAGGCGGCCGCTGATGCCATCCTGCGCCTAGCGCGCGATGCATCGCTGCGTGAATCGATGGGCGGAGCCGGACGCGCACGTGTGCTTGCGCGCTATGCATGGGGCGATTGCGTGAACCGACAGCTCATGGTGATCGAAGCGGCCATGGAGAACATGCGCGGATCATGAGCGCGCAGCCAACGAACGCCTCGGCCATGCCGCTGGATCCTCCGAGGGTGCGCGTGGTGATACCCTGCCGCAATGAGGCCGGGTACATCGGCAAGTGCCTGCGCTCATTGATCGAGGCGGACCGGAGCGGCATGCAGGTGGAAGCCTGGGTGTGCGATGGGATGAGCGATGACGGCACACGTGAGGAGATCGGGGCCCTTGCAGCATCGCATCCCTGGATCAAGCTGGTGGACAACCCTGCGCGCACCACGCCTCAGGCCATGAACCTTGGCTTGAGGGCCGAAGGGTACGACGTGGGCATCCTCTTGGGCGCGCACGCTGAAGTGGAGGCCGATTTCCTGCAGGCGAACCTCGATTGCCTCGTCGCGCATCCGGAGGCGGGCTGCGTGGGCGGCATCATCGGGAATGTTTACACGGATGCTTCGAGCCGGCGCATCGGCGCAGCCATGGGGCACCCGTTCGGCGTGGGTGGAGCGCATTTCCGCACGGGCCTCAAGGAAGGCGAAGTGGATACCGTGGCATTCGGCGCCTATCGTCGCGAAGCGCTGGCCGCCATCGGCTTCGTGGATGAACGGCTCGCCCGCAATCAGGATGATGAACTCAACTTCCGCCTCACCCGCGCCGGGTGGAGGATCATCCTGTCACCACGCATCCGCAGCCGTTATTTCGTGCGCGCCAGCTTGAAGAAGCTCTTCCGCCAATACTGGCAATACGGCTATTGGAAGGTCTTCGTGAACCGGCTGCACCGCACAGTGACCACCACGCGGCAGCTGGTGCCTGCAGCCTTTGTGCTCTTCCTGGTCGCTGGCGGAGTGCTGGCCTTCATGCATCCTCTTCTGGCGCTCGGCTTTGGAACAGGCATTGCGCTCTATGGCATCGTGGCCATCGCCAGTGCCTTCCACGCCGCTGACCGCATGGTTGATGCCCCGGGCGTGCTCCTCGCTTTCATCACGCTCCATCTGGCTTATGGATCGGGCTACTTGCGCGGATTGCTCGACTTCATCGTGCTGGGCCGCCAACCGAAGGGCAGCGCCGCTACGAGTTCGCGGTAACGAAGGAGCCCCGGATCGCTCCGGGGCTCCGAATCATCATTCAACCTAAGGACTACGCCTCCTCGCCTTGGGTGTCGTCCTCGGCGGTGCGCTCCTTGTTCTCCATCGAGCTCTTCAGGTTGCTCAGCACGCTGAGGTCGCCGAGGGTGCTCTTCTCCACCTTCTCATTCACGCTCTTCACGCTCGCGCTGGTGGCAGTGCTGTCGCTTTCCTTGCGGGTGCGCTTTCCTTTGGCCACGGTCTCCATCGGCTCATCGCCTTCCTCAAAGGTGCGGGTATGGCTTAGGGCGATGCGGCGCGCATCAGCATTGAACTCGAGCACCATGAAGGGCAGCTTGTCCTCCAGCTCCGCCTTGGAGCCATCGGCCTTCTTCAGGTGCTTCAGGGTCACGGTGCCTTCCACGCCATAGGGCAGGCTCACCACGAAGTTCTGACCGGCGCGGCCCGTGAGGGTTCCCTCATGCACGCTGCCCGGTGTGAACACGGAGGCGAATACTTCCCACGGGTTCTCTTCCACCTGCTTGTGGCCGAGGCTGAGGCGGCGGTTGTCCTTATCGACCTCGAGCACCATCACCTCCACTTCGTCGCCCACGTTGCAGAATTCGCTGGGGTGCTTGATACGCTTGGTCCAGCTGAGATCGCTGATGTGGATCAGGCCGTCGACGCCCTCTTCCAGTTCGGCGAAGATGCCGAAGTGGGTGAAGTTGCGGACCTTGGCCTTGTGCTTCGAGCGCACAGGGTAGCGGAACTCGATGTCGGCCCATGGATCGGTGCTCAGCTGCTTCATGCCGAGGCTCATCTTGCGCTCTTCGCGATCGATGTTGAGCACCACGCAATCGATCTCCTGGCCTTCCTTCAGGAAGTCCTTGGGGCTGCGCAGGTGCTGGCTCCAGCTCATCTCGCTCACGTGCAGCAGGCCCTCCACGCCGGGGCTCACTTCCACGAAGGCGCCGTAATCGGTGATCACCATCACCTTGCCCTTCACCTTGTCGCCGGCGTTCAGGTCGGGGCTGAGCGCATCCCATGGGTGCGGCAGCAGCTGCTTCAGGCCGAGGGCGATGCGGCGCTTCTCGTCGTCGAAGTCGAGGATCACCACGTTGATCTTCTCGTCGAGCTTCACCACTTCTTCCGGATGGCTCACGCGGCCATAGGCCAGGTCGGTGATGTGGATCAGGCCATCCACGCCGCCGAGGTCCACGAACACACCGTAGCTGGTGATGTTCTTCACAGTGCCCTCGAGCACTTGGCCCTTCTCCAGGCCGCCGATGATCTGCTTCTTCTGGGCTTCAAGCTCGGCCTCGATCAGCGCCTTGTGGCTCACCACCACGTTCTTGAACTCCTGGTTGATCTTCACGACCTTGAACTCCATGTTCTTGTTCACGAACTGGTCGTAGTCGCGGATCGGCTTCACGTCGATCTGCGAGCCGGGCAGGAAGGCCTCGATGCCGAAGACATCGACGATGAGGCCGCCTTTGGTGCGGCACTTCACGAAGCCTGTGATCACCTCGTTGGTCTCCATGGCGTGGTTCACCTTGCCCCACGCGTTGTGCACGCGCGCGGTCTTGTGGCTCACCACCATTTGCCCCCCCTTGTCCTCCTGCTTCTCGATGTACACTTCCACCTGATCGCCGATGGCGAGGTCGGGCTTGTAGCGGAACTCGCTGATGGGGACGACACCTTCGGACTTGTAGCCGATGTTGATCACCACCTCCTTCTTGTTCATGCCCACCACGGTGCCCATGAGCACCTCCTTCTCGGAGATGCTGCTCAGGGTCTTCTCGTAGGCGTTCTCCATGGCCTGGTGCGCCTCAACGCCCATGGCTTTCCTGTCATCCTCAACACCGGCCCAATCGAAATCGGCTGGTGGCTCGTTAAAGGTGACCTTGTTGTTCTCGACAGTTGACATGCGTTCGCTTCAACTTGTATCCCGGACCTAGGGGGCGCTGTCCGAGAGGGTTCTTGATGCTGCGCCCGGGGCTCCCCTTCCCGGACGTTCCCCGGGCCCGCCACGGAGGGCGGGGGAAACGGGGCCGCGAATGTAGTCGAATGCTCTGAAACGCAGAGGCATGCCGGTGAAGCAATCCGATGAGCGCGCGTGAACATGCGCTTCATCCATCGGACCCTACTTTCGGCACGATGCGCAACGCACTCATCATCACCTCACTCCTATCGGCCTCGGCCTGCCTCGCCGGTGGCGATCCGCTCACCGTGGGCGCGCGATTCGCGGGCATGGGCGGCAGCGGCCTCACCCTTGCGGACCTCTGGAGCGTGCGCCTGAACCCGGCCGGCATCGCCGGCCTCGAAGCACCGGTCGCGGGCCTCTTCTACCAACGGCACTTCCTCAGTGAGGACCTGGCGCATCAAGGCTTGGCTGTGGCGCTGCCGGTAGGCAAAGGCGCTTTCGGGGTGGGAGTTGACCGTTTCGGATACTCGCTCTACAACGAGACGCGCGCCAGCCTGGCGTACGCCATGCGCTTCGGCGAAGGATTGCGCGCCGCCGTGCAGCTGGACTACCTGGGCGTGCAACTCGGCGGCAACTACGGCGGAACCAGTGCTTTCGCCGCCGAGCTAGGCGTGCAAGCCCGCATCAGCGAGCAATTCTGGCTGGGCGCGCACCTCTTCAATCCAACCCGGGCCAAGCTGGATGCCGTTACCGAAGGGAATGTGATCCTCGATGAGCGCGTGCCCACCCTGCTCCGCGCGGGTCTGGGCTGGGTGGCGAGCAGCAAGCTCACCCTCACCGGTGAGGTCGAGAAGGACATCGATCGCGCGGAGCGATTCCGCTTCGGCGTGGAGTACGGCCCGAGCAAGGCGCTTTTCCTGCGCGCTGGCATCAGCACCGCGCATGTGCAAGGTCATTTCGGCGTGGGCGTGCGCACGGGCAGGCTCGATGCGGACCTGGCCTTGGCCGTGCGGGCGCAGCTCGGCCCCACGCCCATGATCAACCTGAACTACCGCTTCAAGTGAAACGCCTCGCGGCATCGGTGATGGCCGGCGCGCTGGTCCTGGGTGCACGGGCCCAGGTCGATGGCGTCCCACGCGATGTGATCGAGCAGCGCATCGAAGCCGCCGTGGAGCAATTGGGAGGCGACAACGACGTGGACCTCACGAACCTCTTCGAGCTGCTGGCTGACCGCTACAACGACCCGATCGACCTCAACCATACCACCGCGCAGGAGCTCAATGCCCTGCTGCTGCTGAACGACGTGCAGGTGAGCGCGCTGATGCAGCACATCAAGCGCAATGGCCAATTGCTCAGCCTCTATGAGCTGCAGGCCATCCATGGCTGGGATGCGGCCACAATCCAATTGGTGCGGCCCTTCATCACCGTGCGCGAGACCCAGATGGGCGCGCGCGCTTCGCTCAAGGAGATCCTGAAGCAGGGCAGCCACGAGTGGACCACGCGCAGCACCTTGAACATCGAGTCACGGCGCGGATTCCTGGACCGCAGGAATCCCATCGGTACGAGCTACGAGGATCCCAGCGGCGATGCGCTGCCCGATGCCGATGACCCCGAGGTGCGCGATTCGCTCCGTGCGAACAGCAAGGTTTACCTGGGCAGCCCTTACCGCTTGTACACGCGCTACCGCTTCCGTTACCGGCAGAACATCAGCCTCGGCTTCACGGCGGAGAAGGACGAGGGCGAGGAGTTCTTCCAGGGCTCGCAGCGCAGCTTCGACTTCCTCAGTGCGCACCTCTTCGTGCGCGATCTCGGGCGGTTGAAGTCCGTGGCCATCGGCGATTACAGCGCGCAGTTCGGGCAGGGCCTCACCTTCTGGAACGGATTGGCCTTCGCCGCGAAGAGCAGCTTCACCTTGAACGTGAAGCGCAACGCCGTCGGGCTGGCGCCCTATACCAGCGTGAACGAGAATCTATTCATGCGAGGGGCCGCGGCCACCTTCGCGGTCACGCGCAAACTCGAGCTCACGGGCTTCTTCTCGAAGAAGCGCATCGATGCGAACGTGAGCGCCCAGCCCACCGGCAGCGACACGCTGGACACCAACATCCAAGAGGTCATCTTCAGCAGCTTCCAGGAGGATGGCTTCCACCGCACCACGAACGAGCTCCAGAAGAAGGAGTCGATCGGGGAGCAGATCATGGGCGGGCACCTGCGCTGGAAAGAGCGCGGCTGGAGCATCGGCGCCACCGCCGCCCGCATCGAGTACGATGCAGTGCTCGCGCGCAGCACGCAGCCCTACAATCGATTCGAGTTCCAGGGCCGCAGCAACACCACCATGGGCCTTGACTGGAACGTGCTATGGCGAAATATCACCTGGTTCGGCGAGGCGGCGCGCAGCGCGAACGGCGGCGTGGCCATGAACTCCGGCCTGCTGGCCGCGCTAGACCAGCGCGTGAGCATGAGCCTTCTATGGCGCGACTACGGCCGCGACTTCCACGGCTTGCAGAGCGTGGGCTTCGCCGAAGGCACCAATCCATGGAACGAGCGCGGGGTCTACGCGGGGATCGAGATTCGTCCCAGCCGGCAATGGCAGATCAACGCCTACTTCGACCAATTCCGCTTCCCTTGGCTGCGCTACCTCACCGACGGCCCTAGCAGCGGCTTCGACTGGATGGCGCAGGTGAATTGGCGCCCCAGCCGCAAGGTGGAGCTCTATGCCCGGGTGCGCCATCAGGACCGTGCGCGCAACACGTCGGCCGATGTGCGCGGAATCGATCCGCTGGTACGCGTGGAGCAGACCAACTACCGGGTGAACGTGAGCGCCAAGGTGAGCAGCAGCATCACCCTGCGCACCCGTGTGGAGACCGTCGATTTCCAGCGCGGGTCGGCGCCCTTGCAGCATGGCTTCCTGCTCTATCAGGACCTCGTGCACCGGCCGCTGAAGAGCCCGGTCGAGCTTACGGCCCGCTTCGCGCTCTTCGAGAGCGACAGCTACGATGCGCGACTGTACGCGTTCGAGAACGACCTCATCGGCGTGTTCGCCATCCCTGCGTATTACGGCCGCGGCATCCGTTGGTACGGCATGGCGCGCATCACGCCCTTGCGACGGGTGGATGTCTGGGTCCGTTACGGCGCGTGGATCTACCGCGACCAAACGAGCATCAGCAGCGGCTTGCAGGAGATCAATGGAAATGTGCGCAGCGACCTGAAGGCACAAGTGCGCTGGTTGTTCTAGAAGTTGAGCGGTTGCCTGCTCAACTTAGCCGGCGCTCATTCCATGGCCCTCCATCACATCCGCATCTCGCGCGAACAGCCCATCGCCTCTTTCGCCGGCAGCACCATGCCGCGCCTAGAATTCCGGCAGGCGCTCTTCAGAACACGTGATGCGCACTGGCAGCAGCGGCTCTATCGGGCGGCACTGGTGGTCACCACATCGGCCTTGGGGCTCGATGGCCGCAAGCTCGTGGTGGACCATCAAGCCATGCGCTTCGCGCTGCTCTATAATGCCTCCTGGCCGGAGCCCGCATTCCTGAAGGTCCGCAACTGGCCTTACAAGCCGGTTGAGCTGCGCGAGGATGCACCTGTCGTTTCCTGGACCGTGGAGCTGCATTTACGGGAACTCCGGCTCCTTGAAGAGGAATGGGTGGAGCTGGTCTTCATGGGCTGAGCGCCGTCTAACTTGCGCACGCCATGCGGTCGATCCTCCTCGCCCTTCTCCTGCCGGTCAGCGCCACAGCCCAGATCAACAATTGGGATCCGCGGTGGTACGCCACTGACAGCACGCTCATCTTCCACGACGACCTTGATTACTACCTCAACGCCTATAGCGAGCCCGAGATCAAGGCCATGCGCAAGCAGGTGAGCATCTGGCGCATGAACTTCGATAAGCTCATGCGGCGGACCATCCATGAACTGCGCGACTACAGCGAAGGCCATGGCATGCAACCGGCGGCCCACGATTTCGACCTGCCGATCGCGCAGCAAGAAGGCCGCTATCGCCTGATGGAAAACCAAGGGAAGATCAGAGCCTTCATGTTCGGGAGCATCAGCAATCCGCCGGCGCGCGTGCAGATGGAGCGCTGGAGCCACTTGGCGAAGAAGTACGCCAAAGAGGCCGATGTGCAGCTCTTCGTGATCTACGGCCGCGAGCTTCATCCCGGCGACCGGAAGAAGTTCAAGCTGTACCCCCAGCCGAAGAGCGAGACCGAAAAGGCGGCCTATGCCAAGGAGTTCGCGCAACTGGGCGCCTTGCCGGTGCTGATCGATGGCCTCGATGAAGCGGTCTACACCACCTATGGCCGGGTCCCGAACGGCGCCTATCTGGTGGACGCCGATGGGAACCTGGTATTCCGCAGCACCTGGGCTGATGCAAGGAAGATGGAGCATATGATCGATACCCTGCTGCGCTGGTACAAGGCTGGACGGCCGAAGGGGTTCGAGGCGAAGTAGGGGCACTGCACGGTTCCGGCGACCACAGAGCCGGAAGTCATCTGATGAACTCGATCTTGCCCAATGCAACATCAACCTTCTGGGTTGACCAAGAGGATTGAAGGAACACCATGCGGACCTGGATCCTGCTTTGCACCTGCTGGCCTCGATTGCGCGGTCTTTTGCACGGTGCTGTGTCCACTGCCGGGGTCGTTTCCCTATTGATGGCCTTCCTTGCGTTCACGCGCATCCCCTTCGATGCGCACCGCTGGCTGGGAACCGCCGCAGGCGAGTGCCGGAGCGAGCCGACGCTGATCATCGTGCTTGGTGGCAGCGGCATGCCCTCGGCACCTGAATTACTGCGGCTGCACCGCGCTGCGGAGCTGGCGCATGCCTGGCCTTCAGCCGGCCTGGCCATCGTGCATCCCGGTGATCCACAGGCCATCCTTTCGATGCGTGATGAGTTGGTGCAACGCGGCGTGGACAGCACCCGGATGAGACTGATCAACGAGGGCGACAATACACGCGCGCAGGCCTTAGCCTTAGCCTCTCGGATGCTGCCGAGCATGAAGGCCATGTCCATCGCTTTAGTGACCGCACCCGAGAACATGTACCGCAGCGTGCTCACTTTTCGCGGTGTTGGCTTCACTGAGGTGTGCGGGGCCCCAGCATGGGATCATGCCATGCATTACGATTTCAACTACGATCACACCGTGGCCGGTGGCAAGGCCTGGGTGCCCGACGTATCGGACAAACCTGCGCTCCGGTACACCTTCTGGAACTACCTGAAACTGGAGGTCACTTGCCTGCGGGAGTATTTGGCCATAGCCTACTACTGGTTGAACGGCTGGGTCTGATGGATTCCTGGTTCATTGGGGCTGGCTATATTCGCACCCGATTTTGAAGGACCCGTAGCTCAATTGGATAGAGCATCTGACTACGGATCAGAAGGTTTGGGGTTCGAATCCCTACGGGTCCGCAGGACACGGAGCAGGCGCCGCGAGGCGCCTTCTTCATTTCGCAGAAATGAAGGATTCGAGGCCTGTCCCGGTGAAAGCCGGGAAATCCCTACGGGTCCGCAGGACACGGAGCAGGCGCCGCGAGGCGCCTTCTTCATTTCGCAGAAATGAAGGATTCGAGGCCTGTCCCGGTGAAAGCCGGGAAATCCCTACAGGTCCGCAAGACATGGAGCAGGCGCCGAAAGGCGCCTTCTTCGTTTCAGAGCGGCTCGCGTCCGGTTTCGACTGATGGCGCTGACAGGCCGACCGCATCCAGCCAACCCGGCCTCAGTCACCCTCTGCATCCCGCCTGACCGGTCCGAACCGACCGCTTGGAGCGGTCAAGCGGAAACTGCCTTGATCAGTTGGCCGTAGGAACGCACGGATCACTCCGCTGCCGCCCTCGATGCTCCAACGATACACCCTCACCATCCTGCTCTTCGTCGCAGCACTCGCTGGCCGAGCCACGCATTTCTCGGGCGGTGAGATCTATTGGACCTGCCTGGGCAACAACCAGTACCAGATCACGCTGATGGTGTACCGGGACTGCGCGGGCATCAACGTCGACCCGAACGTCACGCTGCAGCTCAACAGCCCATGCGGGAACACCAGCATGACGGTGAGCCACAGCGGGCCAACCGAGATCAGCCAGCTGTGCAACACGGAACTGCCCAACAGCACCTGCAACGGCGGAACGCTGCCGGGCATCCAGCAATACACCTACACGGGAACGATCACCCTCGCCCCATGCGACTCGTGGACGATCTCCTACACCAACATCTACCGGAACGACGCGATCGTGAACCTGGTAGCGCCCGGAACGCAGCGCACCCACATCAACGCGATCGTGAACACGCTGGTGAGCCCTTGCAATGATTCGCCGCAATTCTCGAACACGGCCATCCCGTATGTGTGCATGGGCTATCCGATCACGTACAGCTTCGGCGCCTGGGATCCCGAAGGCGACTCGCTCAGCTACGAGCTGATCAACGCGATGGGCCTTGGCGGAGCCCCCATCCCCTATCAGCCGCCGTACACGTTCCAGGATCCCATCCCGGGCATCACGCTCGACCCGGTCACGGGCGAGGTGAACTTCACGCTGAACATGCTGGGCAACTGGGTCGTGGTGGTGCGCGTGCACCATTGGGTGAATGGGGTGCTCGTCGGTTCGGTGATGCGCGATATGCAGTTCGTGGCTTTCCCATGCGGCAACGATCCGCCCGATCCGGCGACAGGCGTGATCACGGGCCTCACCGGCAATGCTGTGCAGCTCGGTCCGCGCGCCATCCAGGTGTGCGAATCCGGCAACTTCTGCTTCAGCTTCGCCATCAACGACCCCAACCTGACCAATGTGCTGGAAGCCTTCAGCAACATCGGTCAGAACCTTCCCGGTGCCACCTTCACCTATACGGCCGGCAATCCGCTAATGGGCCAGGTGTGCTGGACGGCGCAACCGAACAGCTCTGGCTTCTATCCCTTCATCGTGAACGTGGACGATGGGGCCTGCCCGATCCCCGCGTTCCAGACCTACATCTACTCCGTAACGGTTATCCCGGGCCTTTACGGCACCCTGAGCACCACGGGTGAAACGTGCTTGGGCAGCGGAAACGGCACCGCCACCGCGAACGTCACCGCAGGCACGGCGCCCTTCACTTATACCTGGAGCACAGGCGCCACCACACCCAGCATCTCCGCTCCGCCTGGATCCTACACGGTGACCATGACGGACGTGAACAACTGCGTATCGCCGCCGATCACCGGTGTCATCGGCACACAGTCGTTGCCGAACCAGGCGATCGCCGGACCCGATGCGATAGGCTGCGTGGGGAGCTTCCCGGTCACGCTTGGCGGATCCGTGGTGAATGCCACCGGCGGGATCTGGAGCGGCGGCGCCGGGACTTTCGGTGGAGCCTGGCCTTCGATCACCTACACCCCGACAGCGGCGGAGATCGCGGCAGGCAGCGTTGCACTCACCCTCACCACCACGGGCAATGACAACTGCCCGCCAGACAGCGATACGGGCACCTTGCTCATCCCGAACAGCTTCGTGGATGTGAGCCTGTCCTCGGACTCGACCACATGCAACGGTGGCAACGATGGCAGCGCATCGGTGCTGAACGGCCAGCCCGGCTTCACCTATCAATGGAGCACCACGCCGGTGCAGACCGCAGCAACGGCCACGGGGCTCGCGCAGGGCACCTATGGCGTGATCATCACGGATGCCTACAACTGCATCACCAGCCTGAGTGCCACGGTGATGCAGCCACCTGCTCTTGCCGTGAGCATCATTGCCATCGGCGATGAAAGTTGCGCCGGCCTTGGCGATGGCACCCTGACGGCCAGCGCAAGCGGCGGAACGCCGCCCTACACCTACACCTGGAGCACAGGTGCAAGCGGCGCGCTCCTCACAGCCACGGCGGGCACTTACACGGTGAGCGTAACGGATGCCAGCAACTGCGGCCCTGTAACGGCCACGGCAACCATCAATGCAGCCGCACAGCCGAATCAAGCCGATGCGGGCGCCGACCTCGTGGGCTGCATCGGCGATTTCCCCGTCGCGCTGAATGGCAGTGTGACCAACGCGACAGGCGGCACATGGAGCGGCGGAACCGGAAGCTTCTCAGGCGCTTGGCCGGCAATGAGCTACGAGCCCAGCCCCGATGAGATCGCTGCCAATGGCGTGACCCTCACGCTCACCACCACAGGCAACACCAATTGCCCTCCGGCCACGGATCAAGTCTTCATCAACATCCCGAACAGCTTCGCGGATGCGCAAGTAACGCCTACGGATGCGGTCTGCTTCGGCACCGCAACAGGGTCAGCCGCATTCAATCCGGACCTGCCCGGGTACACCTATGCTTGGAGCACGGCACCGGTGCAGACCACCGCTACCGCTACCGGCCTCATGGGCGGCGACTACACTGTGACCGCCACCGATCCCTTCGGATGCAGCATCACCATGACCACGACCATCGGCCCTAGCGCACCATTGAGCATCGTGAGCATCACGGGCGCGGATGAGAGCTGCGCAGGTTTCGCCAATGGCACGGCCACTGTCGAAGCAACCGGTGGCGCGGCGCCCTACAGTTACCTGTGGAGCAATGGCGCAACGACGCAGAGCATCACAGTTGGCGCCGGCGACTATACCGTGACCGTGACCGACGCGAACAACTGCGCTCCGGAAAACGCCTCGATCACCATTGCAGCTGCAGCGCAGCCCAACGTGGCGATTGCGGGTCCCGACCTGCTTGGCTGCGTGGGCAACTTCCCCATCGCGCTCTTCGGAAGCGTGCAGAACGCCGATAGCGGCATTTGGAGCGGCAACGGCACTTTCAGCGGCAGCTGGCCCGGCGTGAGCTACACGCCATCGGCAGCGGAGATCGCCGCAAACAGCGCGACGCTCACGCTCACCACCGCGGGCAACAGCAACTGTCCGCCCGCCACCGACCAGATGGTGATCACCATCCCCAACAGCTTCGCGAACCTGAGCACCACCACGGTGAATGCGCCTTGCAGCGGACAGACCATCGGCTCCGCGAGCGTGACCCCGGTGATCCCCGGCCTCACCTATCTGTGGAACGACCCCGGTGCGCAGACCACGCCCACGGCGACCAATCTGGCAGCCGGCACCTATACGGTGACCGTGTCCGATGGCCCGGGCTGCAGCACCACGCTCACGGCCACGGTCACCTCGCCTGACCCCATCATCGTCACGAGCATCACCAGCACCGATGAGACCTGTGCAGGCTTCGGCAACGGAACGGCTTCGGTGACCGCTGCCGGTGGCACACCGCCATACAGCTACCTCTGGAGCAATGGCGCCACCACCCAGAGCATAAGCGCCAGCGCGGGCAATTACATCGTTGGCATCACCGATGTGAATGACTGCGCCGTGGCCATCGGCATGGTCACGATCAACGCGCAAGCGCAGCCCAATCAGGTGAATGCGGGAACGGACCAGGTAGCCTGCATGGGCAATTACCCGATCAACCTGAACGGCAGCGTGGTGAATGCCACCGGAGGAGTTTGGAGCGGCGGCACCGGCACCTGGCTGAACACCAGCCTGAGCGCGCAGTACATGCCGAGCAACGCGGAAATCGCCAATGGCGGACTGACCCTCACGCTCACGACCACCGGCAATCCGATCTGTCCGCCAGCGAGCGACCAGGTCGTCATCAGCCTCAGCAACGCATTCATCGGTGCGGGGCTCACCACGACGAACATCGATTGCAATGGGAACGGCAATGGCAGCATCGCCTACGCTCCCTTGGTAGCCGGCAATAGCTACCAATGGAACGACCAGGCCGGTCAATCAACATCAACGGCTGTGGACCTCACCCCTGGGGCCTACACCATCACCGTCACCGATGCGCTCGGCTGCGATACCTCGCTCACGGCCGTGATCTCAGAGCCTGCGCCCCTCATGATCACCGCCTTCAACCTCACCGACGTGAACTGCAGCGGAGGCAACGATGGCTCCGCCTATGCGCTGGTGAGCGGCGGAACCCCGCAATACACCTACGCCTGGAGCGGAGGACAGTCCACACCGGCGGTAACTGCCCTCTCGGCTGGTCCGGTCAGCCTGATCGTGAATGATGCGAACGGCTGCACTGCGCAAGCTGATGGCCTGATCAATGAACCGCCGCCGCTGAGCTTCATGGCCGTGGTGCCCGACACCGCGTGCGTGAATGCCCCGGTGACCCTGGTGGCGCAAGGGAGCGGCGGCACTGGCAGCCTCACCTTCAACTGGGGGCCGCTCGGTACGGGCAATCCCATCACGGTCAGCTTCACGCAATCGCAGAACGTGCAGCTCAGCGTCAGCGATCAGAACGGATGCACCGCGCCCGCGCAATTCTATCCGGTGCAGGTGCTCGACCTCAATTCCGGCGAGTTCACCACGTATGGCGACACCACGATCTGCCCGGGCGGCATCCCGGCCACGGTGGGCGCGTTGCTCGCGAACTATCCGGGCTCATACACGATCACCTGGCCCGAGCTCGGGCAGACCGGAGCCGGCCCGTACACCGTGCCTTTCACGGTTGATCAGGACCTGAACGTGACCGTGACCGACCAGTGCGGCAATACGTTGCAACAGGTGGTGGAATTGCGCGTAGAAACACCGCCCGCCATCAACCTGCCGCCGATCATCGCGGAAGGTTGTGCACCGCTCAACGTGACCTTCCCCGACCTGCAACTCGGCCCCGGCCTCACCTACCTCTGGGACCTGGGCAACGGCAGCACGAGCGTTGCGCCGCAACCCGTGCTCGTGTACCAGGCCGGCACCTACGCTGTGAGCCTTACGGTGAGCACGCCGATCGGATGCACCAGCAGCAGCACCACCAACGGGGTCATCAACGCGTGGCTCCCGCCAACAGCGGGCTTCAGCGCCAGCACCTATAGCACCACGGCTGACAATGCCAGCATCGATTTCACCGACCAGAGCCAGGGCAGCATCGCCACCTGGGATTGGACCTTCGGCGATGGCGGCACAAGCAGCGCCATGAACCCCACCTACGCCTACGGCGATGTGGGCACCTTCCAAGTGATCATGCAGGTGACCGACATCCATGGCTGCGCGGACGAGGCTGAGGCGAACATCATCATCGCACCGATCCACGAGATCGTGATCCCCACCGCCTTCACCCCAACAGGCAACGGCGGTTACTACGACCCCAATGCGCTCAACAACGATGTGTTCTATGCCTTCGCGCGCTTCGTTGACGACTTCAGGATGCGCGTCTTCAACCGCTGGGGCGAACTGATCTTCGAGAGCGACGATGTGCGCTACGGCTGGGATGGCACCTATCGCGGCCAGCTCAGCCCGCAGGATGTCTATGTGGTGCAGACCTGGGTGCGCTTCGTGGACGGCAAGGAGAAGCAGATGCTCACTGACCTCACGCTCTTCCGATGAAGGCACGGCATGCGCATCTTCTCTTGCTGTTCCCGGTGCTCGCCGCGCATGGACAGGATCCGCAATTCTCACAGTGGTACGCGGCGCCGCAATACCTCAATCCTGCGCTCACCGGCAACACGCATCAGGACCGCATCGCACTGAACTATCGACTGCAGTGGCCGGGCGTGCAGCCGGGCTACGAGACCTATATGGCGGCCTACGACCATCGCTTCAGCACGGCTCCCATCGGCATGGGGGCCATGGTGCTGCGCGACAAGGCCGGCAGCAGCGGGCTCACCAGCACCACCATCGGCCTCAGCTATAGTTATGAAGCGCGGCTCAGCTACAAGCGCGCATTGCGCGGCGGCGTGCGCCTGGGCTACACGATGCGCGGCGTGGATCCCAGCGGCTACCTCTTCGCCGACCAGGTGATCCGCGACAACGCGCCGGTGACCATCGAGCCGAACCTCGTCCAGCGCACCAACTACCTCGACCTGGCCGGCGGGTTGATGTACTACACCGAAGGATTCTGGGCCGGCGTGAGCATGAATCACCTGAACCGGCCGAACATGAGCCTGATGGTTGATGGCAACGCCCCGTTGCACCGCCGAGTGAGCGTGCATGCGGGCTACCGCTTCCCGCTCGACGGCCAGCGCAACCTGAGCAAGAGCGAGACGCGCATGACGCTGGCCACGCACTACAAGATGCAGGGCAAGTGGGACCAGCTCGACCTCGGCGCCTATGCCGACCACAAGCAGTTCACCGCTGGCCTCTGGTACCGCGGGCTGCCCATCGTGAAGGCCTACGAGCCGGGATACGGCAACAACGAGGCGATAGTGCTCATGGTCGGCTACGAGACCGAGACCCAATTGCGCTTCGTGTACAGCTACGACATCACCATCAGCAAGCTCACCATGCGCAGCGCCGGTGCGCACGAGATCTCCTTGATCTACGAATGGCCCAAGCAGGCCAAGAAGCGCAAGCACAAGATCGTGCCCTGCCCGAAGTTCTAGGCGGCGTATCGCTAGGCGAAGATCCTGTCAAGTGTGGCAAAGACGACCACGAAAGCGAGTACAGCGATCGTGCTGAGCTGCCACCAATCTTGCTTCATTACGATGGCATGTATGCTCTCTTTGCGCCCGGTGAAGAACCACCAAATCAACGCCCCGGGATACGCGAGCACCCAACGGACGAGCACCTCCACAAGGAACTCCGCCAGCCACTCCAGCATGGGTCACATTCGTTCCGGCACCTCGATGCCGAGGCACCACATCGCCTTTTGCGTCGCCGCAGCAACAGTCGCGCTCAGCCCGATGCGGAATGCGCGCTTCCCAGCATCTTCCTCCTTCATCACCGGGATGGCCTGGTAGAAACTGTTGTAGGCCTTCACCACTTCGTATGCATGATTCGCGAGCGAGGAGGGATCGAGCTTCGATGCTGCTTCGTTGAGCACGGCAGGGTATTGATGCAGCAGCTTGATCACCGTGCGCTCCTCCGGGAGCAACGCCCCGTCATAGAGCGCATCGCCTGATTGCCCGGTCTTCTGATCATCCGATCCACCCGCCTTGCGCAGCAGGCTCTTGATCCGCGCGTAGGTGTACTGGATGAAGGGTCCCGTGTGCCCTTGCAGGTCGATGCTGGCGGCTGGGTCGAAGAGCATGCGCTTCTTCGGGTCAACCTTGAGCAGGAAGTACTTGAGCGCGGCCAGGCCGATCATCTCGTAGAGCGCGGCCTTCTCCGCTTCGCCGAAGCCTTCGAGCTTGCTGAGCTCCTCACCCGTGCGGCGCGCCTCGCTCACCACTTCGTCGATGAGGTCATCGGCGTCCACCACGGTGCCCTCGCGGCTCTTCATCTTTCCGGAAGGGAGGTCCACCATGCCGTAGCTGAGGTGGTGCAGGTCGTTCGCCCAGGCGAAGCCGAGCTTCTTCAGGATGATGAAGAGCACCTTGAAGTGGTAATCCTGCTCATTGCCGACCGTGTAGATGAGCTTGCCCAGGCCGGGGTGCTCCTCGAAGCGCTTGATGGCGGTGCCGATGTCCTGCGTCATATAGACGCTGGTGCCATCGCGGCGCAGCAGCACCTTCTCATCGAGGCCCTCCTTGGTATTATCCACCCACACGGCACCGTCCTTCTCATAGAACACGCCCTTCTTCAGCCCGTCGAGCACATCCGCCTTGCCCAGGAGATAGGTCTGGCTCTCGTAGTAGTTCTTGTCGAAATCAACCCCGGCACGCCGATAGGTGGCATCGAAGCCTTCGTAGCACCAACCGTTCATCCTCTCCCATAGAGCGCGCACTTCGGGGTCGTTCGCCTCCCACTTGCGGAGCATCTCCTGGGCCTCGAGCAGGATCGGCGCTTCCTTCTCCGCGATCTCCTTCGGCTTGCCGCTCGCCACTTGCTCCTCCACTTGCCGCTTGAGCTCCCTATCGAATTCCACGTAGTACTTGCCCACCAGCTTATCGCCCTTCACTCCTGCGGAAGCCGGGGTCTCCCCACCACCGAACTTCTGCCAAGCGATCATGCTCTTGCAGATGTGGATGCCACGGTCGTTGATCACTTGCACCTTGATCACCTCATGCCCTGCCGCTTGGAGGATCCGGCTCACGCTATAACCGAGGAAGATGTTGCGCAGGTGGCCGAGGTGCAGCGGCTTGTTGGTGTTGGGCGAGGCATACTCCACCATCGTCTTCTGGCCGGTGGGCGCAAAGGCGAGGATGTCCTGCTGGCCCGCCTCCTTCAGGAAGCCCAGCCAGTAGCTGTCGGCGATGACGATATTCAGGAAGCCCTTCACCACATTGAAGCGCTCCACCACCGGTACTTGCCCTTGCAGGAATTCGCCGATGGCCTGCGCGGTCTGCTCCGGCCCCTTGCCGCTGACCTTGAGGAAGGGGAAGACATTGATGGTGACATCGCCCTCGAACTCGGGTCGCGTAGCCTGGAAGCCGATGCTTCGAACGTCGAGTTCCTTCCCGAATAGCTGCGAGAAGGCGCTTTGCAGTGCAGGAACGAGCAGGTCTTGAAGTCTGTCTTGGAACATCGGGTGGCAAAGGAATGGCAACGATCGTCACGCCGGAGGACGGGCGAGCAACGCTCGCTTGTCCCGGCCATCCGGCGACTCACCAAACGAGATCCTTGTTCTTGGATGAGATCCCGGATGCGCGGGAGCCTGCTGCTTCGCATCTCCCGCGCTCCGGAATGACGCTCAGGTTAGCGGAAGGAAATTCTCAGCCAGCATGCAGCGCACGCTGCCGCCTCCGATGGCCTCGATGGTGGGCACCGCCACGGGAATGAGCTGCGCGTGGCGCTCCAAGGCGATGCGCTGGAAGGGCTTGAGCGCGTGGAATGCGGTTTCGCTCAAGAAGATCGCTTCGCTGCGCCCGCGATGACCGGCTTCACCGGAAATGCGGTGGGGGACCAGCTCGAGCGCATTGCCCACGAACTGGTGCAGCTGGGGCAGGTCGAAGGCGATGACCTCGCGTCCGCTCTTGGCCAATTCCTCTTCTACTTCCTGCCGCTCGGCCGGGTAGGGCATGGCATCGAAGCAGACCAGCGCCCAGTTGGAGCCGATGCTCATGACCACGTTGGTGTGGTAGACGGGAGCACCATTGAGCCGGCCGTCCATGGTTGCGGTGAAGCTGATGGGCGTGTACCCCAATTGCTCGCACCATGCACTGAGCGCACGCTCGGAGGTGCGGGGCGAGAGGCAGGCGAAGGCGCGGCGCTTGATGCGGTCGAGCACCAGGCTGCCGGTGCCTTCGAGGAAGAGGCCGTGATGCTCCCAAGCGCTGAAATCGAGGGTTTGGCGCACGGCGGATCCCTCCGCTTTCAGGACTTCCGCGAGGTTGGGGTCTCGCTCGGCGCGGCGGCTGGGCGTGAGCATGGGGTAGAGCACCAGAGTGCCATCGGCGTGCGTGCCGAACCAATTGTTCGGGAACACGCTGTTGGGCGCCGTAGGGTCGATGGGCTCGAGCACCGTGAAGCCGATTCCGCATTGGCGCAGCGCTTCCAGCAAGCCGTCGAACTCCTCGGCGGCGGATCTGCGCGCATCATCCACCGGCACGCGCTGCTGGAACTCGTTGCTGGCAGCGGTCTCCGGGTCGTACCCGAAGCCGGTGGGACGGATAAGGATGACGGAGGAAGCGGATTGGCTCACCGTGCTCTCAGGATCGGGAACAGCGGTTCCAGGATGCTCAAGGTCGCCTCGGCCATGGCATTGCCGGTATCGAGCGCCGGGTTGATCTCCACTACATCGAGGGTGGCGGTCTTCGGGTCGGCGCAAAAGCCGCTGAGCAAGGCGCGCGCTTCTTCGAGATTGAGTCCGTTGGGAACCGGGGTGCCCGTGCCCACCGAGATGCTGGGGTCCAGGCTATCCACGTCGAAGCTGATGTGCAGGCGCTGGCATGCGGCGAGGTGGTCCAAGGTTTCCTTCACCGCTGCATCGGCCCCGCGCTTCCGAAGATCATCGACGGTAATGACCTTGATGCCGTGCTCCTTGATGATGGCTTCCTCCTCGGGCTCGTAGTCGCGCAGGGCGATGAAGACCAGGTCGCTGGGCAGGAGCTTCGGGCCGCTCACGCCGATTTTCCGCAGGCGGTCCCAAGTGTCCATAGTGTACACACGGGGACGGTTCTTGCCCTTCTTCTCGATCTGCATCAGCAACGCCAGCGGCATCCCGTGGACGTTTCCACTGGGGGTCGTCCACGGGCTGTGGAGGTCGGCGTGGGCATCGATCCAAACCACGCCCAAACGCTGATCGGGGAAGGCCATCTTGGTGCCCGAAACCGAGCCGATGGCGATGGAATGATCGCCTCCGACAACAATGGGGAAAACGCTGTTGCGCAGATACTTGTAAACCTCATAAGCTAAATCGCTCTCGAAGCGGATCAAGCCGTCGATGTGGTGGGCGTTCGGGCTCCGGTCGTCCTCGTAAAGCACATCGTTCTCGTCGCGCAGGATGCTCTCCTCGGCGTGGCCGAACAGTTCGCTGCCGAGTTTCCATGCGGCCACGCGCAAGGCGGCCATGCCCATGCTGGTGCCCCGGGTGCCAGCGCCGATCTCCGACGCAGCCTCAATCAATCGCAAATCCATGCGGGCGAAGGTAATCGGGGCGTCCAAGGAGCATTCTGCCATGTAACTCCGTGGATTCGTCGTTCGTAGGAGGCGGACCATCGAACCCTTCAGCATGACAAACCGGATCCTCCTGCTCGTCCCTGCCAGCGCGCTGCTCCTCTGGAGCTGCAACTCGAGCCTGCTGCAATCAAGGGTCTCTGAAGGCACCATCGAGTACGCGCTCAGCTTCCCGGGAGCCGACCCGGACGGGCTCATGGCGGGCATGTTGCCGGAGAAGACCATCCTCAGCTTCAACGAGGACATGCAGGCGGCGGAGGTAAGCGCCGGCATGGGGCTCTTCCGCACCCTGATGCTCGCCGACAACGAGGCGAAGCAGATGGACTACCACATGAGCATGATGGGCAAACGCATCGTGAGCCACCTGAAGCCGCGCGACCTGGAGCTCTTCAACAATGAGGGCGGCCGGGCCACGATCCTGTACACCGGCGACATCGACACCATTGCGGGCTATCCCTGCAAGAAGGCCCTGGCCATCTTCAACCACATGGATCAGCGCGAGATCGAGCTGTGGTACACGGACCGCATCGCCATGAACGACCCGAATTGGTTCAATCCCTTCAGCGAGGTGCCCGGCGTGCTGCTCCGCTACGAAGTGGTGCAGAACGGCATCCGCATGAAGCTCGATGCCGTGAGCGTTACCCCCGGCAAGGTCGATGAAGCGAAGTTCAAGCCCAAGGCCGACCACGAAGCCGTTTCAGCCGAGGCCTTGCACCATGAGCTCGGTGAGGTGATGGGGACTTTCTCGATGTAACGATCAGCGCAGCAGCAGGACCCTCCCGGTCCGAAGTATGGGCGCCCCGTTGACCGGGATCGCTACGACCCTGTAGAGATAGGTACCGGTTGACACCTCCGCTCCCATCGTGTTCCGGCCATCCCAGTTGATGAGCGGGTCGTTGGTGGCGAAGACGCGGACGCCCTGCCGATCGAAGAATTCGGCCTCAAGCGACCTGATGTTCCTGCTCCGTACTGGAACGAAAGAGCTCCCGGCGCCTCCGGGCGTGAAATGGGTGGGCAGATCTAGTAACGCAGTCTCCATGTGCTCTGTCATTCCGACCGTATTGCCATGCAGCAGGCTCAGTCCATCCAAACCCATACGGATGCCCTCCGGCCATGTGACGTCTGCATCATCGTCATGCGGCATGAATTTAAGGGTGACTGAAGACGCTGGTGCAACGAAGGTGACCTCCCGCATTTCCCATGGCAGATCGAGGCTGCCGGGTGCTTCCGCGCTGTAGGTGGGATCCGTGAAACCGAGGGGAACGTTGCCCGCATACACCGCCCATCCGCCCGAAGGATCAAGCGCGTCATTCATCACCTGCTTCAATACGGTCTGATGGAGCCTGATCGTGTAGGTGGCTCCGACGGTGAGTCCATTCACTGTCTGCTTGATCCCCTCGTGATGCGAGTTGGTGTGCAGCCCCGATATGAAAGTCTGCCCGTCGAATGGATTGCCGAGAATACCATTGAATGCAGCCGGGCCCGTCATGTCGGTGAGATCAGGTGTTGCCCCTCCTGTGAACGTCGCGTCGCAGATGGGATCCGAATGGGGAACGGCGGTCCAGCCTGCGGGGACCACGGAAGGACCCGTGACGACTCCCTCCAACCCGCCATTCACGAAGTCCTGACCGAGCACTGAGCGGGCAAGCGTGAACAGCCCCGCGAGGAGCAACAATCGTGAAATCATGTCCATGGCGATGGAGTTGTGCGAAGATGGATCTGGTGATCGATCATCCGCATGCGATTGATCAACCTCCGCTTGTTGATACTACCGGCCAGTCTTATCCCGTTCAGCCAAGGCACGGCTTCGACCTTCGACGCATCGCTCGCGGGTGCGCGCGAAGCCCCCTATCACCTTGGCCACCGAGAAACGCAACCGCCTCCGCGAAGAGGCACCCGAAGAAGAGACCGCGGCCGCAGAGCCCAAGAAGCGCCGCGCACGGAAAGCAGCAGAGGAAGCTCCCGGCGCATGGAGCCGCTTCAAAGCGTTCCTATCGGATGAGCGCATCCACAAGCTCTTCGGCATGCTGCTCATCCTGGGCGGGCTCTTCCTGCTCACCGCCTTCACCAGCTTCCTCTTCACCTGGAGGGTCGATCAGGACCTCATGTCGCGCGGGTGGTGGGAGATCCTGCGCACCGACATCGCCGCAGAGAACTGGTTGGGCAAGCTCGGCGCCATCAGTGCGCACCGCTTCATCCACGTGTGGTTCGGCCTGGCGGCCTTCGCCTTGCCGCTGTGGAGCTTCCTCGCCGGGGTCCGCATCCTGCTGGGCACCTGGCTGCTGCCCACGCGCCGCACCCTGGGCTGGACAACGATGGCCCTGTTCTGGATACCCGCGCTGCTCGGCTTCTTCTTCCGCGGCGAATACAGTTTCCTCGGCGGCGGCTTGGGCGTGGTGATCACCAAGCACCTCACCACCCTGCTCGGTGAATTCGGCGCGGGCGCCTTGCTCGTGTTCTCAGCGGGCACTTTCGCAGTGTACAGCTTCAACCTCAGCTTCGGATGGGCGGGCAGGCTCTTCGCGAAGCGGGAGATGGAAGAAGAAGCCGTTGCGGAAGAGGCGGCAGTGAGCTCTGGCGTGCGGATGAAGGAGGAATGGAGGGATAGCGGGTTCGCGGAGGAGAAGGTCGCTTCGGGTTCGGGCATCGAGATGGAGGTGGAGGGTGACGAGATCGCTTCGGCCTCCGGCCTCGCAATGACCGGAGAACTTGAGATGGAGGTTGAGGGTGGCGAGATCGCTTCGGGCGGAGCCCTCGCGATGACCGAACAGGCAAACGATTTGCACCTGGAGACCACGCCGATGGAAGTGGTGGAGCCGGTGCTCTCACCGGTGATCAGCACGGCGGAGGACCTGAACGGCGACCTGAACGGCATGAGCGTGACGGCCAACACCGAAGAGGCCGTGCTCAGCGAGGACGAGATCGAGGCCAAGCTCGCGGAGTTCGGCGAATACGACCCCACGCTCGACCTCAGCAGCTACGAGCCTCCCCCGCTCGACCTGCTCGTGGACCACGGCACCGGTGAGATCACCGTGACGAAGGAAGAGCTCGAGATGAACAAGGATCGCATCGTGCAGACTCTTGGCCATTACAACATCGGCATCGACAAGATCAAGGCGACCATCGGGCCCACGGTGACGCTCTACGAGATCATCCCGCAAGCGGGCGTGCGCATCAGCAAGATCAAGAACCTCGAGGACGACATCGCCCTCAGCCTCGCCGCCCTGGGCATCCGCATCATCGCGCCGATCCCCGGCAAGGGCACCATCGGCATCGAAGTGCCCAACAGCAAGCCGCAGGTGGTGGGCATGCGCGCCGTGGTGGCCAGCGAGAAGTTCCAGAACAGCACGGCCGACCTGCCCATCGTGCTGGGCAAGACCATCAGCAACGAGACCTTCGTCACCGACCTCGCCAAGATGCCGCACCTGCTCATGGCCGGCGCCACGGGCCAGGGCAAGTCGGTGGGCTTGAATGCGATCCTCGTGTCGCTGCTCTACAAGAAGCACCCGAGCCAGATCAAGTTCGTGCTCGTCGACCCGAAGAAGGTGGAGCTCACCCTCTTCAACAAGATCGAGCGCCACTTCCTCGCCAAGCTCCCCGGCGACGGCGAGGCCATCATCACCGATACCAAGAAGGTGGTGGCCACGCTGAACAGTTTGTGCATTGAGATGGACGTGCGCTACGAGCTGCTCAAGGACGCTCAGGTGCGCAACATCAAGGAGTACAACGCCAAGTTCATCAGCCGCCGCCTCAATCCGGAGAACGGCCACCGGTACCTCCCCTACATCGTGCTGGTGGTCGATGAGTTCGCGGACCTGATCATGACCGCGGGCCGCGAGGTGGAAACGCCCATCGCCCGTCTTGCGCAGCTCGCCCGCGCCATCGGCATCCACCTCATCATCGCCACGCAGCGCCCCAGCGTCAACATCATCACCGGCACCATCAAGGCCAACTTCCCGGCGCGCATCGCCTTCCGCGTCACCAGCAAGATCGACAGCCGCACCATCCTCGATACCGGCGGCGCCGACCAGCTCATCGGCCGCGGCGACATGCTCCTCAGCACCGGCAACGACCTCATCCGCATCCAGTGCGCCTTCGTGGATACGCCCGAGGTGGACGAGATCACCGCCTTCATCGGCAACCAGCGCGGCTACCCCGATGCCCTGCTCCTGCCCGAGCCGCCCATGGAGGAAGGCGAAGGCGGCGGCGACCTCGACGATGGCGAGCGCGACCCCATGTTCGAGGAGGCCGCACGCCTGGTGGTGCAAACGCAGCAAGGCAGCACCTCCCTCATCCAGCGCAAATTGAAGCTCGGCTACAACCGCGCCGGCCGCATCGTGGACCAACTGGAAGCCGCCGGCATCCTCGGCGGCTTCGAGGGCAGCAAGGCGCGCCGCGTGCTCATCAACAACGAAGCAGCGCTGGCCGCGCACTTGAACAGCGGCGTGGCGGCCGGGCCGGGCGTGGGGGGATTCTGATTCGGTTGTGACCGCAGGGTCCCCGAAGACGGGAGACCCTGCGGTGGTTTAAATGGCCTCCACGATGTAGGCGCCCTTGGGCCCTTGCAGGGTCTGCCATCTTCGGCGACCCTGCCTCTGCCAGTCAAGCATCCAGCGTCGGAGCCACGCATAATCTGCACCGCTCAATCACGTTCCTAGCGCACTATGCGCTGGCTCCTTCTCCCCTTCCCGCTCACGCTGTTCGCGCAAGCGCCAGCCATTCCAGAGCGCCGTTGGCAAGCGCCTTCTTTCGCTGAGGCTTCGGCATTGCTCTCTTGCGGCATGGGCGTATACGGCGATACGGTCCTCACCTGGAGTTCCCGCTTGAAACCCGCCCACGCGCGGCTCTCCGGAATCGTGATCCGCACGCATGGCGATAGCACCTATTCGGCCATCATGCAGTACAGCGAAGGTCGCCGCTGCGGAACTTGGTTCGAGTTTGAACCAACAGAGCGCGTAGAGGAAATCCGGGTGTATGCTCCGGACAGCACGCAAGAGGTGTTCAGGTACGATCCGCACGGCCACTTGGAGGAATACTGCCTGTTGCGTGGGTGGCCGGATGATGCCTTCGATCGGATCTTCGGCGGAGGAGGCTCAGGCCAATGCTGGTCCTTCGACTCACTGGCGCGCATCACCTATTACCTCGATTCGCGGTCAGTGGAGGAGCAGACCATGATCCACTATTACCCCAACGGCCAGATGGCCGAGCGCCGCTGGCATTCACGTAACGATAGACACTTTGAGCAATGGTGCCCGAGCGGAAAGCGCGTCGGATCCATTGAGGTACGGTCCGATGGCAACGGCAAGGTCATATACCGGCAAGGCCATGGCATCGAATGGAGCGTGGCGGAATACTCGTACTACCACATCAGGATGAAGAACGATCGCTTCGGTCTCCGGCGGCTGCCGGGCGGTCGATGGCGCAGCTACGACGAAGCGGAGTTCCATGCCATTGCTACAGAGCTGCGCCTTCGCCGGGTAGTCTTCAACGACCCGGAACGACCAGCTGAGCTGCCTTGCTGGTGGCCGTAGGATTTCTATTGCCACGGCTGGGGCCTTAAGCCTCGCCAAGGTCCTCACTTGGTTCCAAGACACGCTGTCATCGCGGCCCCTTGGGATCACCACCGCGTGGGTCACCCGGTTGGGCGAGACCATTGCGGGGGCAGGGCAGTGATTACTTTCGGCGGAGACCTTGCACAGTTGATGATCGTCTAATTCAATCCGGACAATGCCCAGCGAACTGCGATGCATCGAACTGCCCATGGCGCAAATAGCACTGATGGGCGGCAACCATGTGGAGGTGCGCATAAGGCCGGATGTGCGCATTGATGTCGGCGGCCTGCTGGCGAGCATGCAGGCGCGGCGCGAACTGCTCGACACTAGTCGCGGACCCCTGTACTTCATCGCGCTCGGTGAGTTGGACTGGGACCCCGCCGCATTGCAAACGGATTTCTTCGGGCAGGATGCGGAATCCATCACCGCGCTTGCCGTGCTGGTTGACAGCCGGTCATTGACGCTGGTGGCCAACATGTACTTCAGCCTTTTCCCCGCACGCTTCCCCACCAAGGTATTCAACACCGATGCGGAGGCGCGGCAATGGTTGACCGCGCAAGCGCTTTGAGAAACAGCCCTGGTGCATCGTTGGAGCCCGCCCGTGCTCCTTTCACACCAGCTCGATCGGCATTGCGCCGTGGAATCGGGCACGGTGGCGCGCACGATTCGTGCAGCCGCTGCTGAAGCGCGGTGGCAGCGGGGAACAGCGTGTCCCCAGCTGAATCGGATCGAAGTGCGACATTACGTCCGATCCTATATTTGGCCCGGCCCGCATCCACAACGGGCAAGCGCCATGAGCGACAACCACTTCGAAGGCCATTTCCCGGAAGAAGCCGAGCAGAACGAGATCGGAGGGCCCGTGCTCTTCGCCCTGATGGTCCTGGGCATGATCGTGCTGCTGATTTGGGCAGCGAGCTAGCGGAAGCGCTCCTCAGTTCTCCTTGCGCGCGGTATCGCCTGCGCGCTCCAGGTACTCATCGCGGCGCACGAGCATGAACCAGTTCTCGCCCAGTTCCAGGTAGCCCTGCTCGAAGCAGAACACGTAGGTATTTCCGGCCTTGGTGCGGTGCGTGTTGGTGTGGTAGGTGAAGGTGTAGCCCTTCTCGATCAGCTTGTCGCGGTGCACCTTGGTCTTGCCCTCGGCCCCCGTGTTCAATTCCGATAGGATCCGCCGGTTGCGCTTCAGGGCGTTCACCACATTGCGCACGTAATTGATGGGCGCGTTGTTGGTGTGGTAGTGATAGAGGTTGCGGCAGGCATCGCTGCAGAAGCGCTTATCGGTGCGCCCCACGATCTTCTCCCCGCATTCCAGGCAGACGCGTTCCACGGCAGGCATGGTCCGAAAGTAAGAGCCTATCGGGAATCTCCCCTTTCGAAGCGAGCGAGGAGGATATGGCGATCAGACGAGGCGCGAGAACCGGAGCATAGCGGTGGCTACGTGACGGTTTGCGCAACGAGGTATGGGCGCCAAAGACCATCGCGGAGCCGAATGCGGAGATTCCCGATAGGCTCTCAGCGCGGCCCCTGATCCAGCGGCTTTCGTCCATCTTTGGCGACCTCATCCCGTCCCGCAGGGCATGCTCTTCAACTCGCTCGATTTCGCCGTCTTCCTGCCGGTCGTCTTCCTGCTCTACTGGCTGGCCGGCGGCTCCAGCATCGCCCGCCGCAACCTGATCCTGCTGGCGGCCAGCTATGTGTTCTACGGTTGGTGGGATTGGCGCTTCCTTTCGCTGCTCGCCTTCAGCACCCTGGTGGATTATGCCGTGGTCCGTGCCTGGGATCGCGCGGAGGAGCCCTCACGGCGAAAGGCCCTGCTCGCCACGAGCCTTGTGGTGAACCTCGGACTGCTGGGCTTCTTCAAGTACTTCAACTTCTTCGCCGCTGAATTCGCCAGCGCCTTCACCTTCCTGGGCATGCCCATCGCGGCAGCCCGGCTCGACATCATCCTCCCGGTCGGCATCAGCTTCTACACCTTCCAGACCCTGAGCTATTCCATCGATGTGTACCGCAGGCAGCTCGTGCCATCGCGCGACCTGGTGGCTTTCTCGGCCTACGTGAGCTTCTTCCCGCAGCTCGTGGCCGGCCCGATCGAGCGCGCCACCAATCTGCTGCCGCAGTTCGCCGTGCTCCAGCGCTTCGACCGGGCCAAGGCCGCCGACGGATTGCGCCAGATGCTCTGGGGCCTTTTCAAGAAGCTGGTGATCGCCGACAACTGCGCGCTGGAAGTGGACCGCATCTTCGGTCAGCACGAGACCATGGGCGGCAGCACGCTCCTGCTGGGCGCGGTGCTCTTCGCCTTCCAGATCTACGGCGACTTCAGCGGGTACAGCGACATCGCCATCGGATGCGCACGGCTCTTCGGCTTCTCGCTCATGCGCAACTTCGCCTTCCCCTACTTCTCGCGCGACATGGCGGAATTCTGGCGCCGCTGGCACATCAGCCTCAGCACCTGGTTCCGCGACTACCTCTATATCCCGCTCGGCGGCAGCAAGGGCGGGCGCTGGATGGCGGTGCGCAACACCTTCATCATCTTCCTCGTGAGCGGATTCTGGCACGGCGCCAATTGGACCTTCATGGCCTGGGGCGCGCTGAATGCGCTGTACTTCCTGCCGCTGCTGCTGCGCGGATCGAATCGCACGCACATCGAGATCGTGGCTGCCGGTCGCTGGCTCCCCAAGCCGGGCGATGCCTTGCGCATCGGGTCAACTTTCCTGCTCACCTGCATCGCCTGGGTCTTCTTCCGCTCGGCGGACCTTGGTCAGGCGTTCGAATACCTGAGAGGCATGCTCTCCCCTTCGCTGTTCCGATCGCCTGAGTTCGAATACGCGCCGCTCCCGTGGCTCATCGGCTTCTTCGTGCTGCTGGAGTGGATTGGACGCGAGCATCAGTTCGCGCTGGAGCGCCTCGGCCTGCGCTGGCCCTGGCCGCTTCGATGGGGCTTCTATGCGCTGCTGATCGCGGTCATCGGCATCTACATGGCCGTGGGCGAAGTGCCCTTCATCTATTTCCAGTTCTGATGCGCGCCCTCCTCCCCTTCCTGATGCGCGTGCTGGGCTTCGGCCTCTTCACCGCTGCCCTCTATCCGATGCTCATGGCCCTGTTCAGCATCGCGCTGCCCAATGCCTACACACCGAATATCCGTTACCCGCTGAACAGCTATGGCCACGAGCGCTCGCGCATGCAGGACCTCGAGCAGCATCAGCCGGTCGATATCGTGTTCATCGGCAGCTCCCATGCCTACCGCGGATTCGACCCGCGCATCTGGCGGCAGCATGGCTTCACCTCCTTCAACCTCGGTTCCTCAGCCCAATCATTGCTGCAGACGGATCTGCTCGTTGAAGCGGACATGCCGAAGCTGAGTCCCAAGCTGGTGATCATGGAGGTGCATCCCAACCCGTTCCGCGCCGATGGCATCGAGTCGGCAGTGGACCTGATCGCCAACCGCCCGATCGACATGCACACCGTAGGCATGGCGCTTCGATTGCCCAATGTGCTCACTTGGAATGCGCTCGCCTACGGCCTGGTGCGGCAAGCCATTGGTGCCGATGAGCGCCTGGCGGAAGCCCGGGTCCGCGGCAAGGATGCCTATATCGATGGCGGCTTCGTGGAGCGCAGGTCGGGGAACTTCGATCAGACGGGGAGCCTGAAGCGCGAGCCGGCGGAACCGATGCCGATGCAATGGGATGCCTTTGAACGGGCGCTGGGCGCGTTGCGCGAGCAAGGCGTTGAGGTGATCCTCGTTGAGGCCCCGATGACCCGCTGGTACTACGAGAACGGATTCTCGGGCCACGATGCGTTCGCGCAGCGCATGGCAGCGAGCGGGCGATACATCAACATGAACGGCAAGGTTGAACTCTCAGACAGCCTTCACTTCTTCACGAAGGGGCACCTGAATCAGGCGGGCGTGGAACTGTTCAATGAAGCGCTGATCGATACGCTGGAACGGCGCGGCTGGCTGCCGGAGCCGAGGCACCGCTGAGTGCTACGCCACTACGCGGGCGAGGGCGAACGAGGCCACGGCCAGCAGGGCGAAGAGCAGCATGCTGGTGCGGATCAGGGCGGAGCGGTCCGAGTTGCGGGTGCGGTCCATGGTGCGGGTCCTTTTGTAAGAGCACACCAATGACGGGCGGCTGGGGAATGGTTGCTTAGAAGCGGTCAATTCTTCATCCAAGGCCTTTGGACGGTGTCCCCATTGGACCTGATCACGTGCAGCACATAGGCTCCCGAGCGGAGCCCTGAGGCGTCCATCTCCATCACGCCGCCCCCCCAGCCGGAATGCAGGACCTCCCGGCCCAAGAGGTCCATAACGCGCACGCTGAAGGCTCCAGCAGCCTGAATGGTGATTCGATCCCGTCCAGGATTAGGGAAGACGCTCAGATCCCACGCATTCGCGTCCTGCTCCCCCGTGCTGAACTCCGCCACCAGCACGCTCGGCTCGGTGATCACGGGATCATTGAAATCAAAGTAGATATTGGCGATGTTCTCGATGACGGTGCCGGGCACCAGCGGCGGCATTGGTCTCAGCCGGAAAGCCACGAAGCCCTGACTGCCCAGCAGGTCCGTGGTGCTGTCCGGCAGCTGGATATCCGGAAAGGTGAAGACCAGTTCGCGACCCTCGTCCATCGAAGGCGTGAACGGATGCGAAGCGCCCAGGATCTCCAGGCTCATCATGTCCAGGCCTTCCTCGATCGCATCGCGGACCACGACGGTGAATGCTGTATCCGTGCCGGTGTTCTGGAAGCGGATCACATAGTCGATCCACTCATCATTGCCGATGAAGTACTGCGTCGTGCTCCCGCTGGCGTTGGCCGTGCCCACCTTGTCGTTCGGGTCATAGCTGGCGGTGATGGTCACGTCGAGCGATGCGCTGTTGTTCGAGAGGTCGGGTTCACTGGCGGTGTTGCCAGCCGTGGCCGTGTACGTGAGCACGTTGCCCACCAGGCCCGCATCCGGTGGCAGGTTCGCCGTGAAGGAAAGGGTGATGGATTGGTACGGAGCGATCACGCCGAAGTCCCAAGGCTGTGTTGTCGAGGGGTTCAGCAACAGCGGATCGAAGTCCAGGTCCACCGTCACATCGCCGCTTGGGAAGGCGGAGTTGTTGCTCACCGTGACCCACACCTGCGTGGCGAAGCCCGGCCGCGCTGCCGAACTGGTAAGTTGAACGCTAACGTCGTGGGGCGCGGTGCTCAGGTTGGCGAATTCGACATAAGCGGTGGGCGTGGTGGTGCTGATGGTGAATGCCGTTGAACCCGAAGCCGGGCAGAACGGCACTTCATCCGTGAGGGCGCCTTGTGCCAGGTTGTAGCTGCCGTTGGACAGGTTGCGTGCGAACTGTCCGTTGGCATCGCTGATCGTGAAGACGCCCCCAGGCTCAATGCTCAGCACCCGATAAGGCAGTCGGATGTCGAAGTTGTTCAGCGCGCAGTCCTGATCGGCATCGTGGTAGATCAGGCCGGTCAAGGTGCCGCACGGCTGTGGAAGGGCGGGCACGGTGACCATCGCGGGAGCCGTGCACCAGAGGTCCAGATATCCTCCGCCCCAAGGCGCCAAGCCCATGGGCGAGACCGAGTACTCACCGGCAGGCACACCACCCAGCGTGAAGGGCGGGAAACCCGAAAGCACATACAGGGAATCGAAGCCTGATCCGCCTTGAACCCGGAAAACCGGGTTGTCACCGGGTCCAGATGCGATGATGGCGCCGTTCGCCCATGTGCCGCAAGCAGGCAATGCACCGACGGACGGAGTGGAGATGGACTCCATGCCCACCGTGGCTTGGATCAGCCCGGTGCATCCTTGAGCATCCACGACGGATATCGGCGTGGTGCCGGTGCAAAGGCCTTGGAAGGTGACGGAACCCGGCCCCATGAGGCCCGTGTCGATCATCCCCCAGCTGTAGTTGTAAGGTGGAGTCCCACCGAACGAATTCACATAGGCCACGGCCCAACCATTGCAACCGCCCATGCAATCCGAGAGGAGTGGCTGCGCCTGCAGGAATGGAGAAAGCCCAGGCAGCGCATCAATGGTGAAATCGGCTGTGGCGGTTGCCCCCACCGCATCGGTGACCAGGACCGACCATTGACCCGGGCAGAGGTCCCAGATCTGGTTGGTGCCTTGGCCGTTGGCCGGGTTCGGGGACCAGAGATAGGAGTACGGAGGCGTGCCACCGGTGACGAAGGCCTGGGCAGCGCCATTGCATTGGCTGCACGTGGCGGGCACGAACTGCACATTCACCTGGATCGCGAGCGAGGGCCCAGCGACCAGAAGCCCGAGAACGAGTGAGCGGTTGCGGCCCATGATGCGTTCATTGTTTGATGAAGAGGTTCCGGTAGGTCATGCCATCAGACCCCACCAGCTGAAGCTGATACGCTCCGGGGGTCAGGTGCGCGATGGAGAGCCTGCATGGGTCTGCGCGGACCGGATCAACCAGCACTGAGCGGCCATCCGGCGCGAACACTTCGACCCGCACATGCCCATGGTCCTTCACTCCTGCGATATTGAGCACATCTGCGGCAGGATTGGGATAAACGCGCAGCTCGTTGGCCTGCTCATTCCCCACCCCTGTGCTGAACTCCGCTACCAGCACGCTCGGCTCGGTGATCACGGGATCATTGTAATCGAAGTAGATGTTGGCGACGTTCTCGATGAGGGTGCCCGGCAGCACGGGTTGTTCGGGACGGATACGGAAGGTGACGAAACCGTGGCTGCGCGGTTCGTTCGTGTTGCTGTCTGGCAGCAGGATGGTGGGGAAATTCCACCGCAGGATGCCTTGGCCCGAAAGCGAAACGTTATGCGGATGCGAAGCGGCCATGGGCATGAAGGTCGCCGGATCGAGCGTGGGCGGGAGGGTGTCCGTGATCACCACGAAGAAGGCGGTATCCGTTCCGGTGTTCTGGAATCGAATCGTGTAATCGACCCATTCATCTTCGTTGATGAAGTAGATCTCGCTGCTCTCACGCGAACTGGTCAGCGCGGTCTTGTCGTTCGGATCATAGGAGCCCGTCACCAGGACCAGGTCCGTGTAACTGTTGTTCGTGAGGTTGGCCTCCGGGTTCGATACACTGACGGTCGCCGTACTGGTGAGGAAGGTGCCCAGGAGACCCACATCAGGCGGCACCGTGAAGTTCACGGTGTAGTCCCAGTCCTGCAAGGCCCCCAGGTTCGCGCTTGTCCAAGTGAGCGTGTTCCCGTTCACCGAGGTCGGTGCCGGGTTGGCGCTTACAAAAGCCAGCACGGGATCGTAGGTGAGCGTCACCGTGGTGGTCCCGGGCAGCACACCGGTGAGGTTGCGGACCTCCATGCCCATGGTCATGGGGAACCCGGGACGTGCCGGTCCGCTCCCCAGGCTGACCATCACATCCAGCCCCACCAGGCTCGTGTCGGCCAGGTTGCGCACCACGTTGGGCTGTCCCACGCTCAGGGTGAAGGGCGTGGCGCTCACGCCACAGTGCTCCTGGTACACCGCGCTCGATGAGTTGACCGTGTACGACCCATAAGGCAGGCTCATGGTGTATTGTCCAGACGCGTTCGTAAGGGCATAGTGATCGCCGGGCTGTGCCACCACGACCGTCTGTCTCAGGTTGGGCTCCCCGGAGCCTTGGACGCAATTCTCATTGACATCCACAAAAGCCCTTCCCGAGAGAGCGCCACAGCCGGAGCCTAGGTTGGGGATCGTGAATGGGATGTCCACCGCACACGGCGACTGGATGGAGCCCAAGGTCTCCTGACTGGTGAAGCGCATCACCCAATTGCCCGGATGCAGGCCGAACAGCTCAACGGGAATGGGTGGAAAACCGCTGAAGCTCATCGGCTGGATGGGCACAGTGGCCCCCAGGTCATCCACGGCCTGCATGTTCCACCCAGCGGTCAGGCCGGCCCCCGAATAATTCATGACGCCAGACAGGTATCCATTGCTGGAATTCGTGCAGCTGCCGGTGATCTGGAGCACGTCCACGGTGGGGTCCACCAAGGCAGGCGGTATGGTCACGTTCGTAGAACCTGATCCGCAATCGTTGCTCACCATGAAGCTCACGCTTTGACCCGGGCATGCGCCGATGAACTGGAACAAGGTGAAATACTCCACCTGCTGGCCTCCTGACGGAACATACTCCTGCACCTGCATGGGCGGAGTGGTACTGAAGGTATAGCCCCCCACCACAAGCGGCAGGTAGATCCGAAAACCTCCGTTGCATTCACCCTGGCACGGCTCCAAACCGGCGAAATAGATGTCCTGGAAGGAGCAACAACCTAGCGTCTGCTGGATGTCGAAGGTCTGTGAGCCGGTCGCACCGGCGTTGTCGGTCACGGTGATGGTGTAGCCTTGGCCCGGGGGCAACGATGCTTCTGGACCGGTGCTGCCATCGCTCCAGTTGTAGGTGTAAGGCGGCGTGCCGCCGCTGGCCGTGGCAATTGCGTATCCCATGCCGCCGCTGCAATCGGCCGCGTAGACATTCACCTGGACATCCAGAGCCACCACGCTAGACGTGATGCACAGTGCATGAACAAGGACGAGCAGGGTTCTCATGATCATCATTGTTTGATGAAACGGGCCGTGCATCCACCCAGGTTGATCACATAGAGACCGGCCCGCAGAGCGCTCACATCCAACTCGAGCGAATGGGCCTTCCAACTGCCGGGCGCGTGCACCTCACGACCGTCGTAGGCGAATATGCGGTACGTGCCGGAGGAAGGCGCAGGCCTCGTTACCATGATCCGGTCCATCGCAGGATTAGGCATCACGGTCAGCACGTCCTTCACGGCTTCACCCACCCCCGTGCTGAACTCAGCTGTGAGCACGCTCGGCTCGGTGATCACCGCCGGATTGAAGTCGAAGTAGATGTTGGCGGTGTTCTCGATGGTGGTGCCGGGCTCGATCGGCAAGCGAGGCCGGATACGGAAGCCCACGAAGCCGTGGCTCAGCGGCTCGTTCACGTTGCTATCGGGCAGCAGGATGTTCGGGAAGTTGAAGCGCAGGATGCCATGGCCGGTGAGGTTCCAGCTCATCGCGTGCGAGGCCGCGCCCACCTCGATGGTGGCCGGATCGAGCGTGGCTGGCAACGTATCGGTGACCACCACGCTGAAGGCGGTGTCCGTGCCCGTGTTCTGGAATCGGATCACGTAGTCGATCCACTCATCCTGATCGATGAAGTACACCTCATCGCTGAGGCCGGTGCTGGTGCGGGCGCGCTTGTCGTTCGGGTCGTAAGCGGCGGTGATGATCTGCTGCGAGGTCCACACGTTGTTCGCCGGAAACGCATCGGTGTTGGTGGTGGCCACCGTGGCCGTGGCCGACAACACGGTGCCGATAAGGCCGATGTCGGGCGGTACTTGCAATTGCACGAAGCGGTTGGCGTTCGCGTAGGCACCGATCCCGGTCAAGTTCCACGTGACGGTATTGCCTACCACCGAGGACGGCGTGGGCGATGCCGAAACGAAGCCGAGCACCGGATCGAACTCGAAGGTGAGCGTGCTCGCACCTGCGTTCGCCGCGGTGTTGTTGCGAAGGTTCAGCCCATAGAGGATCTGGAAGCCGGGTCGCGCCGGTCCGTTGCATCCGGTCACTTGCGCATCCAGCGGGAAGAGCGACGAACAGCCGATCGGCCTGGTCACGCTGCTCTGGCCACCGGTCACAGTGAACGGCCCAGGGCACTCCTGCTGCGCTCCGGGATGAATGATGGTGTGATCGTAGGTGCCCAGCGGAAGGTTCACGCTGTAGCCACTGACGGCGTTGGAAGTGGCGTAGAAAGGCCCGGGCGTGAACTCCACGATTGCCTGCGGGATCTTGTTCTCGTTGAATTGCCAGGAGCAATTGGCGTTGCCATCGATGAAGACCGGGCCATTCACATTCGCGCAGCCGTTGCCCAGATCCTCGATCACCACGGTGGTCTGGTCCCAGCACAGCTCATCATCGAAGGGGCCATTGCTCTCGGCCACCACTTTCAGCACATAGGTCCCCGGCGACAGCTGGCCATAGCCGCCACCTGTGCCCGGTCCGATGGGCACAGAAGCAAGGAGAGAACCGGTGGGCCGGTAAACGCGCAAGGTCATGGGCTGTGAGGAAAGCGGGCTCACCGAATAGTAGAAGCTCCCATTGTTGCCACCGGCGCAGGATCCCTGCACGTCATACACGAAGACATTGGGCCACACCGCCTCCGTGCTCATGATCACCATGCTCTCTCCGGGGCATCCGTTCGCATCCTGCCAGGTGATCGTCTGCACGGATCCCGATGGAACGTTCATCTCTACACGGACCAGGGAATCCATGCCGGAGCAATTCGTGCATTGCACCACCGAAACGCTTTCGACCTCTGGAGGCCCTGTTATCGTGAATGGCGGAACGCCCCAGATATACGCGCCGAACTGGGCCTGGTTGAACAGCGTGAGCTCCGCCATCGGGAAACCACCAGGGCAATGCGCGAGGTTCGTAAAGGTCTGCCCGCCCTGCTGCATGTTGGTCACGCCTACATCGCCCTGACCAACGACCTGGGTCCCCACGAAGTCCGTCACCGTGACACTATAGGTGCCCGGTAGCAGGCCCGTGATGATCTCGGTGGTGGCTCCCGTGCTCCAAGCGATGGTGTACGGCGGCACTCCACCACTGATCATCGCCTGCATGATGCCTGTCGGGTATCCGCAGGCCGATTGGACAGCGTTGATCACCTCGACTTGAAGCGCTAGAATGCGCAATGATCCGAGGAACGCGAGCGCGAATGCGAGGTTTCTCTTTCTGGTCATTGGTCGATCTTGATGAAGCGTTCGTTGCGGGTCTCGTTCAATGCATGCATGCGCAATACGTATGCGCCATTCTCCAAGTGCCCAATGGCGATGCCCGATGCGGGGATGGGACCGCTGCCTTGGAGCAAGGTCGCACCGGAAGAAGAGATGACTTCCCAGTGTCTCACCCTGGCCGCGACCGATGGATCGCTCAAGCGCACGTGATCCGCTGCCGGATTCGGGATCAGCACGGCTCCATCAGTCCTTGCCTCCACCACCCCCGTGCTGAACTCCGCCACCAGCACGCTCGGCTCGGTGATCACCGGCGGGTTGAAGTCGAAGTAGATGTTGGCGATGTTCTCGATCACGGTGCTCGGCGCGATAGGCATATTCGGGCGGATGCGGAAGGTGACAAAGCCGTGGCTGCGCGGCTCGTTCACGTTGCTGTCCGGGAGGAGGATGTTGGCGAAGCGGAACTTCAGGATGCCCTGCCCGATCAGTTCCCACGTATGATCATGCGAGGCGGTACCCACCTGCAGCGACCCTGCGTCAAGGGTGGCCGGCAGCGTGTCGGTGATCAGGATGTTGAAGGCGGTGTCCGTGCCGGTGTTCTGGAAGCGGATGGTGTAGTCGATCCACACATCGTTGTCCAGGTCCCACACCGTGCTGCTGCCGCTGGTGGTCGCGGCCAGCTTGTCATTGGGATCGTAGCTGCCGGTGACGACGCGGTCGTTGGTGGCCGTGTTGTTGGTGAGGTCACCGTCGGTATTCGTGGTGGTGAGCTGGGCGGTGGCCGTGAGCACGCTGCCGAGCAGTCCCACATCGGGCGGCACCTGCGTGATGACCTGGTAGTCCCGTTCGGTCCAGGCCGTGAGCTGCACCTGGTCCCAGGTGATCACATTGCCCACCACCGAGGTGGGCGTGGGCGTGGCGCTCACGAAACCCAGGACCGGATCGATGGTGAGCGAGACGGAAATGGGACCGCTCGCGGTCGGGGTCAGGTTGCGCACCGTCATGGCGTAGGGGAACTGGAAACCCGGCCGCGCCAGCCCACTGCCCAAGGCGATCATCGCATCGAGCGCGATCAGGGAGGTGTCGGGGAAATTGGTGGTGGCGAGGGCGGGCCACACATCAATGGTCACCGGGATGGGAGCCCCTTCGCAATGCTCATCCAGCACCGTGCTCTGTTGCTCCAAGGTGTAGGCCCCCGGGGGCATGGCGATGGCGTAGTTGCCCAAGTTGTCCGTCACGCCGTACCACGGGCCCGGCTGCGCTTCGATGATCATGCCCGGCACCCGCGGCTCCCCGACGTTGATACTGCAGTTCTCGTTGTTGTCCACGAACACCGTTCCGGTGACCACGCCGCAGTTCGTACCGAGATCGGGCACCGTGAAGGTGGTGATGGGGGCGCACCCAAGATGCTCCTCATCCACCAGGGTGAAGAACTCCGGGTGGAAATAGACCTCGTGCTCACCGGGCAGCAGTCCGGTGACATGGACCGGTTGCGGGTTCCAGCGATAGACCTGGTAGGACGCACAGGCCGAAGGCACCCATTCGCCCGTGGCCACCCGCTTCACGCGGATCTTCATGTAGGTGCTCCCCCCCTGCCCGGTCCACGTGTCCATGGAAAGCACCGCCGAACCATAGGGCGCATTGGTGCAGGTGCCTTGGATGTTGGACACATCGATGGGCGGCTGCGGGATGGGGTGCGGGATCAGCACCTGTCCGCTGCTCACACAACCGGCCCCATCGGTCATGGTCACAGGCACCGTGGTGCCTGGAGGCGCATCCACCTGAAGGATGAACGGTCCGGTGGACCCGCTGCATTCCCCCTCCATGGTGTAACTGCTGAAGGCATATCCCGGCACATCGAAGGTGTAGGGGCCTGGTGCGAAATAGCCCACCCGGAAGGGGATCACGTAGGGCGTGCTGCCGGCACAATAGCTGTACTTGTCGTCCTCCGACGGCATGCTACCAACACCAAGACCTTCCATGTAGGTGGGCGTAACAGGAACCTCGGCCCACTCGGTGACCTGCGTGCCCTCCGCATCCGTCACCGTCAATGAGTACCACCCGGCAGGCACGTATTCATTGTGGTCGGTGGTCACCCCATTGCTCCACAGGTAACTGTATGGCGGTACACCGCCTTCCACATAGGCATACATGGCCCCGGTGGTCTGGCCACAGGCGCTGGTACCGTTCACGTAGATGGTGACCGTGAGGGCCTGGGCATGCAGTATGCCGAATACCAACAGGCCGGTGATGAGGTTACGCAGCATCGGGTCAATGTTTCAGGAATCGCTGGCGCAGAACAGTGCCGTTCTCCAGGTGAGCCACAAGCAGGTAGGCGCCTGATGACAACCTGCCGACGTTGAGCGTTGCGCTGGTCGATCGTATGGAGAGCCGAAGCTCCTCCCTTCCATCCATTGCAAAGACCTGCACAGCATCGATGGACCGGCTGGAGGAGACTAGCAACTGGTCGTTCGCGGGGATCGGTGCCAACAGAAGCGCACCGCTGTCCACCGTTGCCACCCCCGTGCTGAACTCCGCTACCAGCACGCTCGGCTCGGTGATCACCGGCGGGTTGAAGTCGAAGTAGATATTGGCGGTGTTCTCGATCACCGTGCCGGGAAGGACCGGCTCCATGGGCTTGATGCGGAAGTCGATCAGGCCATGGCTGCCGGGCTCGTTCACGTTGCTATCGGGCAGCAGGATGTTGGGGAAGCGCCACTCCACCACGTGGTTCGGCAAGAAGGTGATGATAGGATCATGCGAGGCGATGCCCATCTCGAAGGATCCGATGTCCAAGGCCTCGCTCAGCGTATCGCGCACAACCACCGTGAATGCCGTATCCGTGCCTGTGTTCTGGAAGCGGATGGTGTAATCGATCCAGGTGTCCTGCCCGATGAAGTACTCCGTCTCGCTCTGGCGCGTGCTCGTGCGCGCGGTCTTGTCGTTCGGGTCGTAGCTGCCTTGCACGGTGCCGTCGCCATTCGCAGTATTGTTCGCCAACGTGGACTCGGTGAGCGGCTGCGACACGCTGGCCGTGTGCGCGTATGGCTGATTCAAGAGGCCGATGTCAGGTGGCACCTGCACCTGCACGTGAACAAGGTGCCGCTGGTATCCGCTCAAGGGATCCATACCCGCCCAAGTTACCGTGTTGCCGACCACGCTCGTGGGCGCGGGCTCTGCGGAGAGGAAACTGAACTGCGGATCGATGGTGAGCGCCAGATCCACCGCGCCGCTCAACTGCCCGCTCAGATTCTTCGCGCGCAACAACACATTCTGCACGAATCCGGGCCGGGCCGGACCCATGGCGATCTCCGCTTTCAGGTCCAACGGCACCAAGCTGCTGTCCGCGAATGACTGGTTCACCACACCTCCGCTCACCACCACATCGGTGGTCGGCGTGGGTGGACAGATGGGATACAGGTCCGTTCCGGTTCCATCAACAGCCATGGTGTACGAGCCGTTGGTCAGCCGGCGGGTGTAGCCCCCGTTGGAGTTGGTGTAAGCGTACTCCGGCCCTGGCGTGAAGGTGATCAACCGATCAGGCACACCGACCTCGTTGGCATCCTGCACGCAGTCCTGATCATGATCGAAATAGACCCGGCCTTGTACAATACCGCAGTTCCCGGTAAGATCAGGGACCTCCACGTAGAAAGAGTCGGCGCAGTTCGGTAAGCCGTACGGGTTGCCTGGATCCCAGCTATCCAACCCATCGGGATCGGTGATCACCCAATACGCCCCCGGGGCCAGGAAGGAGAAGCTGAAAGCGTAAGGGCCGATGTCCGAGGTGAAATTCTGCCCCGAGGCAATCGGTGTCCCGTCCATGGTCCGCAGATGAACGCCCACCATGGCGAACTGCTGGTTGACCAGGGTGCCGGTGATGCTTCCGTTGTTCCCCAAGCAGGCACCGGTGCTCGTTAGCGAGGTCATCTGCGGGGGTTGGTAGATGTTCGACACCTGTCCGCTGGTCGTACCTGGACAACCGTTCGCATCCGCCCACTGCACCTCTTGCGTGGATCCCGGTGCGGCGCCGGGAAAGACCATGTAATAGAACGTGAATGCGCCGCCTTGCCCCAGCAGCGGCACCCAGTTGGACGGGTTGGTGATGGTGTGCGGCCCTGGCCCATGCGTCCAACCGGACTGATCGAAGTGGATCTCCGCGATGGGATCGCCACCCGGGCAATGGCTGAACGTAGCACCGGATACCGGAAAGGGGTGCGACGGCAGATCGAGGATGGTCTCGGTGGCTGCGGCCTGTTCGCTGTTCCCATCGGTGACCGTAACGGTGTACGATCCGGGAAGCAAGCCTTCCAGATGTCCAGTAGTGGCCCCGTTGCTCCATGAGAACGTATAGGGTCCCACGCCACCGGAAGCATAGGCATCAAGCACACCCAACGGCTGCCCGCAAGGAGAATCCTGGTACTTGGATATCGTGACGGTAAGGGCTTGGGCGGCGAAGGTGAAATAGGCCGTGACCGCGAGTAAGGGAAAACGCAAGGTGTTCATTGCTTGATGAAGCGCTCGCGCGCCACGGTGTTGTTCTTGAGCCCGGCTTCAAGCAGGTAGGCCCCGCACGGCAGCGCGCCCAGGTCGATGCGGACTTGCGTTGAGCGGCCATTCATGCGCAATACTTCGCGTCCATCGGCGGAAAGGATGCGCACAAGGCAGAGAACGTCAGCGCTGGAAACAATCAACTCTTCACTGGCCGGCACAGGCGCCAGGGCGATCGCGCTTCCCTTCTGCTCAACTACTCCCGTGCTGAACTCCGCCACCAGCACGCTCGGCTCCGTGATTACCGGCGGATTGAAGTCGAAGTAGATGTTGGCGATGTTCTCAATCACGGTTCCGGGCACGATGGGCTGGTGCGGGCGGATGCGGAAACCGACGAAGCCGTGGCTCAGCGGCTCGCTGAAGTTGCTGTCGGGCAGCTGGATGTTCTGGAAGTAGAATTTCAAGGTGCCTTGGTCACGCAATTCCCAGCTGAATGGATGCGAGCCAGCGCCCATGTGAATGGTCGTGGGATCCAGGGTGCCGGGCAGCGTATCGGTGATCAGGATGTTGAATGCCGTATCCGTGCCGGTGTTCTGGAAGCGGATGGTGTAATCGATCCATTCGTCCTGAACGATGTAGTACACCTCATCGCTCAATTGGGAGCTGGTCTGGGCCAGCTTGTCGTTGGGATCGTAGCTCCCCGTGATCGTGCGGTAGTTGGTGGCGATGTTGTTCGTCAAGTCGCCGTCGGGGTTCACGCTGCTCACCGAGGCGGTGCCGATCAGCTCGGTGCCCAGGAGCCCGGGGTCGGACGGCACGTTGAGCCGGACGATGTAGTTGCGTTGCTGCCAGGCCCCGAGCGATGACTGGGTCCACGTGATGGTGCTGCCCAGCACCGATCCATTGGGCGTTGCGCCCACGAACGCGAGCAGCGGGTCGAAGGTGAGCGAGAGGGTGGTGTTCCCGCTGGCAGTAGGCGTCAGGTTGCGCACGGTGATGCCGTATTGGAACTCGAAACCGGGCCTTGCCGCTCCGCTGCTGATCACCGTTTCAAGATCGAGTGCGACCACGGAAGTATCAGGCAGGTTGCGCAAGGTGGTCGTGCCCGCATTGATCGTGAATGGTATGGGGGCGCCCGTGCAATGCTCTGCCACGGAGGGACTGATCTGGCTCAAGCTGAAACTGCCGGTGGGCAGGCTAAGGCTATAAGAGCCATTGCTGGCGAACGGCGCGAAATAGGGCCCAGGCTGCACCTCCACGAAGCCGAGCGGCACGCGCACCTCGCTTGCGAGGAGCAGGCAATTCTCATCAGCGTCGATGAAGGCCGTTCCGGACACCATGCCGCAATCAGCACCAAGGCTGGGCACCGTTACCGGCATCAGGTCCACGCAATCACCCGAATACATGTTCGGGAACCGGCGCTCGATGTGATAATCCCCAGGAGGGCGATTGCTGACGGTGGCGATGTTCCAGCCGATCACCGGGTCCGCTGTGATGTTCACGCCTGGCACAGGTTGCAAAGCCGCATCCAGCAGCCGGGTTTCCCAATTGGGCCCCACTGCTCCATTGTCCTGGCCGACGTTCACCACGATGCTACCGCCGCTCATGCCCGCGCACGATGGGACAATGTTGACCACGCTCATCGGCGATGGGTCCGAGCTCGGGAGGTCGTACTCAGTGAGTTGAAGCTGCGCCACGCATCCGAGGCCATCAGTCACCGTGGTGAAGGTTCCGGAGAAGCCTGGGCAGAAGCCCACCCAGGCCCCCTGCAGGATGTCTAACGGGTTGATTAAGAATGTGGGCGGTATCGAGAAGCTGAACGGGGGCACCAGGTTGAGCGGCATGCCCGCCTCATCATACCAGATGCCTCCGTTGCACTGGCCCTGACAGCCTTGGAGCCCATAGGTCGTCCAGCTGTAGGGAAGCACCGGACTGGGCAGATCCACGATGATGATGCCGTCAGTTGCCTCATCGAAGTTCGAGTCCGTGACGGTCACGGTGTAGTTGCCCGGGGCAAGGCCCGTGATGGTATCGGACTGGGCACCGTTGCTCCACGAGTAGGTGTACGGTGGTACTCCGCCCCACGCATAGGCATAGGCATAACCGGTATTGTTCCCGCATGTGGCGCTCGCTCCATTCACGCTCACCTGCAAAGCCAGCGTAGGCGTGCCAACGCCGATCAAGCTGACAAGGAGGAGGGCGCTGAACGGGTTCGTGGTGTGCCGCATGGAGGCGTCAGAGTTTCTTGAATCGACTACGCAGGATGGTGCCATCCGCCATGTACGCGATCAGCAGGTAGGCTCCGGATGCCAAGCTGCCGACGTGGAGTGATGCACTCGAGGCCTGTGCGGGGATCCGGAGTTCTTCTCGCCCGTCCATCCCGATGATCTGCACGGCATCGATGGTCCTGTTGGCTGCCACACGCAGTTGGTCGCTCACTGGCACCGGTGCCAGCTGGAGCGCCCCGTCATTCGCCTGCGTCACCCCTGTGCTGAACTCTGCTGTTAGCATGCTCGGCTCGGTGATCACCGGATCATTGAAATCGAAATAGATGTTGGCGATGTTCTCGATCACGGTGCCCGCGAGCAGGGGTTGCGCCGGGCGGATCCTGAACTGCACCGACCCATGTGAGGCAGGCTCGTTCACGTTGCTATCGGGCAGGAGGATATCGGCAAAGGTCCACTCCACCACGCGGCCCGGCTTGAATGCCACCTCGAAAGCGTGCGAAGCCACCCGTTGCTGGAAGCTCGCCATGTCGAGCTCAGCGGCAAGCGTGTCCGTGATCACGACCGTGAAGGCCGTATCCGTGCCGGTGTTCTGGAATCGGATGGTGTAGTCGATCCACTCATCCTGATCGATGTAATAGAGCTCATCGCTCCAACCGCTGCTGGTGGCCGCCAGCTTATCGTTCGGGTCGTAGCTGCCCGTGACCAGTTGGGCCACGGTGGCGGTGTTGTTCGCCAATCCGCCTTCGGCGATGGCACAAGTCACATCCGCCGATGTGGAAAGCGGTGTGCCGATGGGCGTTGGCGCAAGCACGAGGACTTGCACAGAGAAGGAGAAGCTGCTGAGCGGAGCCAGTGCGGGCAGCTCCCACGTCACCACGCTGCCATTCACCGATAGCGGCACTGGCCAAGCGTTTGCGAAACTGAGTTGCGGATCCAGGGAGAGCGTGATGGTCACCGCACCGGTGAGTTGCGGTGAGAGGTTGCGCGCAGCGCCCCAATAGCTGCCGATGAAACCCGGCCGCATCGCGCTGCTCGACAATTCGGCGGAAGCATCCAAGGGCACGGTGCTGCTATTGGCGAGCGCGATGGTGATCTGGTTCGAAGCAATGGTGAACGGCACCGGTGCGCTAGCCGGGCAGTTCTGCACCAGCGTAGGATCCGTCTGCTCAATCGTGTAATTCCCGTCCACCAGGTCCATCGAAAACGATCCCGACGCGTTCGTGATGGTATAGCCCGGACCGGGCAGGATCTCGAGAACCTGGTAGGGCACCGGGTAGTCGACGGGGTCCTGCACGCAATCGCCATCGTAGTCGATGTAGGCCGTGCCGCTCACCGAGCCGCAATCGGGGCCCAGGTCAGGGATCGTGAAGTCGATGCGGTCGTATGGATTGCCATCGCACGAATAGGCCATGTAGATCTCATTGGGATCCCAGTCGCGCACCATGTGGTAGTCCCCTGGCGCAAGGCCCGTGAAGGTGATCGTGTTAGCCGCATTGAATCCGCCCGCGATATAGGCGTCCGTCGCATCAAGGAGCTGATAGTCCGGTCCGCCGAAGAAGCTGCCATCGTAGATGTTCCCCACCACTGCCGAGCCGCCCGCACCGGTGGAGCATGAACCCTGCACGGACCCCACCGTCATCTGCGGGCCACCATAGATCTGGGGCGCCATCACGTACTCGGTGAGCACCCCGGTGCAACCCATCGCATCCGTTACCTGGATCTGCACCGCTTGTCCCGGGGCCACGCCGAACAGCTCGAAATAGGGATCGCCTTGCGGATCGATGCCATTTGGTGGTGGCGAGTAGCTGTAAGGCGGCGTGCCATTGATGCCCCACTCGATCACCTGCACCCTTCCGTTCATGGAAGCGATGCAACTGGCATGTCCATCCTGCGCGCTCGGAGCAGAGGTCAGCGGGTTCGGGTTCAGGTTCCAGCCTTGCGTGGCTTGATCGCTCGCCGCATCCGTTACGGTCACTTCGTAGTAGCCAGCGCCCAAACCAGCGATGTTCTGGGTGATGGCACCATTGCTCCACGCGTAGGTGTAAGGCGGCGTTCCGCCGCTGACCCCGATGTTGATGAATCCATCGGGCGTGCTGCACGCCGGGTTGGACCAGGACATCAAGGTGATGGTAATGGCCTGTGCGTGCACGACGGCAGCGAAGAACAAGAACGCAGTAATGGAGGATCGCATGAGACTAGTGCTTGGTGATACGCAGGGTTCGACGCTCTCCGCCAACTGCGGAGACCTCAAGCAGGTAGGCGCCAGGTGCAAGAGCCGCGAAATTGATCGTTGCAGGCAGCGTGGTGACCCGCTCGTCGCGCAAGAGCTTTCCATCGGGCGAGAAGATGCGCAACCGATCGGCCGGCACTCCGCTTACGCTGAGCATGCCTGTGGTCGGGTTCGGGTATGCAATCGGTTCATCCGCCGTCCGCTCCCCCGCTCCCGTACTGAATTCCGCAACCAGCACGCTCGGCTCGGTGATCACCGGCGGATTGAAGTCGAAGTAGATGTTGGCGATGTTCTCGATCACTGTGCCCGCGAGTAATGGCTGCACCGGTCGGATCCGGAACTTGATGAAGCCGTGGCTGCCCGATTCATCGCTTGTGCTATCGGGCAGGTTGATGCCATCGAAGAACCACTCCACCACTCGGCCCTGCTTGAAGCTGAGGGCGTAAGCGTGCGAGGCCACGCCCATCTCGAAGCTCGTCATGTCCAGTTCCTCCGGCAGCGTATCGGTCACGGTCACGAAGAGCGCTTCGGCATTGCCCGTGTTCTGGAAGCGGATGGTATAGTCGATCCACTCATCCTCGTTGATGTAGTAGAGCGCCTCGCTCAGGCGCGAGCTGGTCTGCGCGGTCTTGTCGTTCGGGTCGTAGCTGCCCTGCACCATGCGGCTCAAGCCGTCGGCGTTGTCGCTCAGATCGGCATCGGGGTTCGCGGTTGAAACGGTCCAGCTGTGCGTGAGTATGGTACCGAGCGGTGTTGGCACTGGCACGTTGGTCTCCACGCTGAAGCCTGCCGTGCCGAAGTAGTCCAGTTCAGCCAATTGCCAAGTGATCACGTCGCCGCTCACATCGAAGGGCGCAGGCGTTGCGCTCACGTAGTCCACATTGGGATCGATGGTGCAGACCACGGTAACGAGCCCAGTGGCTTGCATGGACTGGTTCACGGCACTTGCGCTGATGGTATGCGCGAAGCCCGGACGCGCATTCGAGCAACCCGCGCTGATCCGCACATCCAAGGGCGCTGTGCTGTTGTTCGCCAGATCGATGCTCACCGGCGTGCCGCTGATGGTGAACGGCGCGGGCATCACTGCCGGGCAATAGGGATCGAGGAAGGCATCGGCCTGTGCCAGCGTGTAGCTGCCGGTGGGCAGGCTGAAGGCGAAGGAGCCGTCATTCCCGGTGATCGCGTATTGCGTGCCGGGCTCGATCACCAGCACGCTGCCTGGGATGCCCACTTCGCCCACGTCCTGCACGCAATCGCCATCCGCATCGTACCACGAACTGCCTGTGACCTGCGTGCAGCCGGGGCCGAGGTCGGGCACAATGACCTCCAATGGAATGAAGCACTGGCTCTGCATCGGATTCACCATCAAGGTGTAAGTATCCGGCGCCAGCCCTTCAAAGACATGCGATTCGAATTCACCAAGGAAGACCGCAGTGCCGATTGCCGTGCCCAGGCTGTTCTGGAGCTGAACAACCGAGATACCAGTGACCTGGTTCACTTGGATGCTCCCGATTTCCGAATCTGCGCATGCTCCTTCAACAACGCCGACCACAGGCATGTAGTCATTGTTCATCTCGAACATGTAGAACTCACTGGAGCCCTGGCACCCCAAGGCATCGGTGAGTGTGTACGTTACGAAATCGCCGCCGCAGAAACCAGCGTACATGGGGAATCCGTTATTGTCCGTGCCGAGGTAGTTGGCCGACACATTGAAGGAGACGGAGAAAGGAGGAGTGCCTCCGAACAAGACTTGGGGAAAGGAGATGATGCCGTTGCACTCGCCTGCACACGCCCCACCGGTAATGCCCAGGAGGTCGAAGAATGAGGTGAGACTGGGTGAGTCGTTAGCGCCGAACGGCAGCTCATCCACGTTGTTCAGCGTCACGTTCGCGGTGTACTGCACGCTCAGGGCATCGGTGATCGTCACCGAATAGGCCCCGGCGGCCAGCCCGGTGATCGAGGCCGTGGTGGCGTTGTTGCTCCAGAGGTAGGTGTACGGCCCAACGGCACCGCTGCCGCTGATGTATGCATTCAGTTCACCATTGGAATTGCCGCAGGTCTCCGGCTTGATGATGCTGATCACGGCCGTGGCCGAGTGGGCCAGATAGCTCAAGCAAGCGGCAGCCAACAACACCTGCAGGCGAAGGGTCAAGTTCCAGGTCATGCGCGTCATTGTTTGATGAAGCGCTCACGCGCCGTTGTCCCGTTCTCGAGCTCCGCCACGAGCAGGTAGGCCCCGCTCCTCAATCCGTTCAGAACGATCCGTACGCGCGTCGACCGCGTGTTCATCCGCAGCACCTCGCGGCCGTCGGCGCTAAGGACCCGAAGAAGGCCGATCGACATGCCACTGGCAACGATCAACTCATCGCTCGCCGGCACGGGAGCCAAACTGATGCGGCTCGTCTCCCGCCCGGCCACCCCCGTGCTGAACTCCGCTGTGAGCACGCTCGGCTCGGTGATCACCGGCGGGTTGAAGTCGAAGTAGATGTTGGCGATGTTCTCGATCACGGAGCCCGGCGCTACGGGAAGATGCGGGCGGATGCGGAAACCCACGAAGCCATGGCTCAGTGGCTCGTTAACGTTGCTGTCAGGCAGCAGGATGTTCGGAAAGATGAACTTGAGCACGCCCTGTCCCACAAGGGCGCGCGAATGCGCATGCGAGCCCGCGCCCCAGATGATGCTCGCTGGATCGAGCGTAGGCGGCAGCGTATCGGTGATGATCACATTGAAGGCGGTGTCCGTCCCCGTGTTCTGGAATCGGATGGTGTAGTCGATCCAATCGTCCTCATTGATGACCCAGGTGCTGCTGCTTCCCAACGAAGTGCTCGCTGTCTTGTCGTTGGGGTCGAAGCTGCCGGTGACGAGCTGATTCGAAACCGCGCTATTGTTGGCCGGATCGCCATCGGTGTTCGCGGTGACCAATTGGGCCGTGGTGGTGAGCGTGCTGCCGATGAGACCGACATCGGGAGGCACCTGCGTTCGCACGCCGATGTCCTTGTGCTCGAACACCTGGCTCATCACCAGTTGCGGGCTGGTCCATGTGAGCACATTGCCGACCACGTTCGTTGGGGCAGGAAACGCGGAGAGGAAGGTGAGCGCCGGGTCGATCGTCACGGTCAGGGTGACGTTGCCCGTTGCGGCCGGCGTGAGGTTGTCGAGGTCGATCCCATAGTGCAGCTCGAAACCCGGTCGCGCCCATCCATTGGCCATGGCCAATTGCACATCCAGCGGTTCGCCGCCGGCACAGCCCACGTTGAAGGTCTGCGACCCCGCGGAGAGCGTCACGGCGCCGGGACAACTTTGATTGAACACGGCATTCTGCTCGGTCACCGTGTAGTCGCCGAAGTTGAGCCCGATGCTGTACTGGCCGCTGCTGTTGGTGGTGAGGTAGATCGGCCCCGGCGTGATCTCCACGATGGTGCCCGGCACACGGTTCTCTGTTCCCGCGCTGCCCATGATGCAATCGGCGCTCTCATCGATGTACACGCGGCCGTTGAGCACGCCGCAATCCGTTCCCAGCGATGGCACCGTGACCAACGTGCTGTCCTTGCAAGCAAACTCGGATAAGCTCGTTCCGGCCAGCCAGCGGTTGGCATCGGTGCTCGTGATCAACCAATAATCGCCCGGCAGGAGGCTGCCGAACGCGCGCGTGCCTGGTGGGGTGTTGGTGCCGATGAATTCCGTGCGCACTTGCGGGTCGCACTCACCGGTCACGGCATCAGGCCGAAGCAGCACCAGATACTCATAGCCCAACGAGCCTTGGTAAGCAAAGGAGATGGAGCCCGTAGCGGTCGATGGGCAACTGGGAAGAACGTTCACCGCCTGCACCTGCGGAAGGTCGTTGAGCTCCGGCATGATGGCCACCTCGATGGTTCCGGGACATCCGATGCCGTCCGTGAAGTCGACCGTGTAGTTGCCTGGCGCTGTGCCAGGGAACACGAGCAGGTCGGTCCAGATCGGTTCCAGGAAATCCTGGCATTCAGCTGATGTGATCGAGAATGGATTCTCCGGGCTGGTATACATGAACGGTGCTGGGCCAAAGGACACGGTCGGGTCATAGTCCGTCATGACCGGGAACACCGGAACAATGGGATCATCACCAGCGCACCTCGCCAGGCTCGTGAAGGAGCCGAAGAAGCCGTAGCTGTTCAACAGGTCAACGGTGAAATTCGCCGTGGCCTGGTCCGATTGCGAATCGGTCACCGTCAGGCTGTAATTCCCCGGCAGAAGACCTACCGCCTGCCCATCCGTGCTGCCATTGCTCCAAGCATAGGTGTAAGGCGGCACGCCTCCGAAGACATTGGCCGCAGCATAGCCCGATTCGCGCCCGCAATAGGAATGGCGGTAGACCTGGACTTCCACCGAAATCGCCGAAGCGCAAGCTGTGCTCAGAGCAGCCGCAAGGATAGAAGCGTACCGTTTCATGCTCATTAATGTTTGATGAAGCGCTCACGAACCTCGTTCCCCGTGGCGAGCGTGGCGCTGATCAGGTAGGCGCCTGCCTTCAACCCGGAAACGTCAATGACTGCGGAAGACGCCCGCACCGATCGCCGGTCCACCTCGCGGCCGTCCGCAGCAATTATCCGTACCGAAAGCATCTCCATGGCTGCAGCGACGTTCAGCTGATCGGTCACCGGCACCGGAGCAAGCTGTAAGCGAATCGTGCCCTCCTCCCCCACCCCCGTGCTGAACTCCGCCACCAGCACGCTCGGCTCGGTGATCACCGGCGGGTTGTAGTCGAAGTAGATGTTGCCGGTGTTCTCGATCACAGTACCGGGCAACAGCGGAAGCTGCGGACGGATGCGGAAGGAGACGAAGCCATGGCTCAGCGGCTCGTTCACATTGCTATCGGGCAGCAGGATGTTGACGAAATAGCACTTCAGCGTTCCACCAGCCTGCAACTCCCAGGTGAAGGGATGCGAGCCAGCACCCACGGTGATCGACCCGGCATCGAGCGTCGCCGGAAGCGTATCAGTGATCACCACCGTGAAGGCCGTATCGGTCCCGGTGTTCTGGAACCGGATGGTGTAGTCGATCCATTCATCCACGTCGATGTAATACAAGGAGTTGCTCCATCGCGAGCTCGTCGTAGCGGTCTTATCGTTGGGGTCGTAGCTGCCCGTCACCGTTGTGATCCCCGTAGCGCTGTTGTTCGCGGCGTTCGCATCCAGCGGATTCTGGGTGAGCACGGCCGTGGCGGTGAGATCGGTGCCGATCAAGCCCACATCGGGCGGGACTTGCAGGCTCACCGAGATGTCGCGGTGCTGGAAGTAGTACAGCGCGCCTGCATTGTTCCAGGTGATGGTGTTGCCGCTCACGTTGCTGGGCGTGGGCACTGCGCTCAAGAAGCTCACCGCCGGATCGAAGGTCATCACTACTTGGTTGGTGCTGCCTGTGGCGCTCGTGAGGTTGTCCAGGTCGATGGCGTAGTGCATCTGGAAACCGGGACGCGCAGGACCACTGGCCATGCTCAACTGGATGTCCAGCGCTTGCGTGGCGGTATCCAGGAGGTTGAAGGTGGCGCTGCCAGTGACATTGAGCGTGATGGGATCCGGCAGGCAATGCTCATCCACCACGCTGGCCTGCTGCGTCACGCTGTAATTCCCCAATGGCAGGTTGACGCCATATTCCCCTTGGGCGTTCGTGGTGGCGTAATAAGGCCCCGGCGAGAACTCGATCACCAGTTCCGGCACTGCAGTATCGCTGAAGTCGAGCGTGCAATCCTCATCGATATCCATCGCCACCGTGCCGCTGATGTGGCCGCAGGTTGGGCCAAGATCCGGTACGGTGAAGTAGGTTGTGTCGCCGCAACCCAATCCGAAAAGATCAAAGTCCGGATCATGCAGCATTCGCCGAACGAAGGCGTAGGTGCCTGCGGCTAGGTTGGGCACATCATAGGTCCATCCGCCTGTCCAGTTCGTTCCCAGCGCAGCGAACTGCGGTGCCGGTTGCCATTGGTCATTGAAGAGCCGAGGGAACAGGCCGTAGATATAATCCGGCTCCGGCGCACAACTGAAGCGCAGGCTTCCGTTGGCTCCGCCAGAACAGGAGCCTTCAAGGTCCAACAAGGTCACCGGGAGGAACTGGGGTGGCTGCGGCACGATGGCTTCCATGTAGCCGGGGCAGCCGTTGAGATCGGTATAATTCACGGCATAGGTTTGTCCGGTCGAACCCCAGTAGCAGATTGTCCGGAGCACCCCACCGAACCCTAGGAAATCATCAGGCACGTTCTGCGGCTGCAGTTCCGTCACGCAACCTGCATCGTTCTGGTGCGGGCCAGGTCCCTGCGGATAGGACGGAATGTCCCCGCCGAATAGGATCAATCCACCGGGCGTTCCGTCGCATGAGGGTATCGCTTGGGCCAAGCCCTGCATCGGATCCCATTCCCAATTCGGCAGGTTGGGCACTACGGCGGTATTCTGCTGCTGCGCTCCAACAAAGTCGGTTACCGTGAGGGTGTAGCTGCCCGCCGGAAGACTGCCGCGGTTCTGGGTGGTAGGCCCATCGCTCCAAGCATAGGTGTATGGCGGCACACCGCCAGTCACGGTCGTCCCGATATAGCCATCGGCATATGCGCAATGCTCCGGCGTGATGTTGAAGAAGATGTTCGCTCGCAGCGCTGGTGCGGCGAACAGGACTGGAAGAAAGATCGAGAGCGCGCGTAGGGTTCGCGTCATGGGTCCTGGTTGGGTGGTGGCCGGGCGGGCACCTGCCGATTGGCAGACGCCTGCTTTTGATTTGGATGCCTAAACCTAGCAAAGTCCTTTGAACAGCAGCCCGTTACCTTCGCGCGCCCACAGATCCACGCGCAGGAACATTCGCCACCTGCTCTTGCCCCTGCCCCCTTGTCCTCCCCCCGCACCGCCGCCTTCCACACCCTGGGCTGCAAGCTCAACTTCAGCGAGACCAGCACCCTGGCCCGTTCGCTGGAAGAAGCCGGCTATGCGCGCGTGAAAGCCGAAGAGCGCCCGGATGTCTTCGTCCTCAACACCTGCAGCGTCACCGAGAACGCCGATAAGGAATGCCGCCAATGGGTGCGCCGTTTCCAGCGCATCAACCCGGAGGCCTTCATCGCCGTGGTGGGCTGCTACGCGCAGTTGAAGCCGACGGAGATCGCCGCCATCCCGGGCGTCAACCTCGTGCTCGGTGCCAATGAGAAGTTCGACCTCGCCGCGCACATCGACCGGGTGAGCAAGAGCGAAGCCGGTCATCGCGAGCCGCAAGGCGAAGCGGTCTTCTCACCCATCAAGGACCTCAAGCGCTTCGTCCACTCCTTCAACTCGGGGGATCGCACCCGCACCTTCCTCAAGGTGCAGGACGGCTGCGACTACTTCTGCTCCTTCTGCACCATCCCGCTCGCTCGTGGACGCAGCCGCAGCGGAACCATCGCGGAGACGGTGGCCATCGCGGAGAAGATCGCCGCAACAGGCGTGAAGGAGATCGTGCTCACGGGCGTGAACACCGGCGACTTCGGGCGCGGCCATGGCGAGGACTTCCTCGGGCTCATCAAAGCGCTGGACAAGGTGGAAGGCATCGCCCGCTTCCGCATCAGCAGCATCGAGCCCAACCTGTGCAGCGATTCCGTCATCGGCTTCGTAGCGGAGAGCGAACGATTCATGCCGCATTTCCACATGCCCTTGCAGAGCGGAAGCGATGTGATCCTGGAGCGCATGCGCCGCCGCTACAACACCGCCCTCTATGCCGATCGCGTCGCGCGCATCAAGTCCCTCCTCCCCCACGCCTGCATCGGCGCCGATGTGATCACGGGAACGCCCGGCGAAACGGATGAGGAGTTCCTGAAGACCCACGCCTTCATCCGTGCGCAAGCCATCGGCTACCTCCACGTGTTCACTTACAGCGAGCGCGCCAACACCACCGCCGTGCGCATGGACGACATCGTGCCAATGGAGACCCGGCGGGAGCGCACCAAGCAGCTGCGCATCCTCAGCAGCAAGCTCCAGCGCGCGCATCACGAGCGGCACATCGGCACCATTCGCAGCGTGCTCTTCGAGGCGGAGGAGATCGATGGCCGCATGCTGGGCTACACGGACAACTATCTGCGGGTGTCAATGCCATTCGATCCCGCGATGACGAACACGATCATCCCCGTGCGATTGAAGCGCATCAATGGTGATGGGCATATCGACGGGGCGCTCCGATTCCAGCAAGGTGCGCCTGAGTTCGACCCGGAGGATCGGCGATACGGCGGCGTTGGCAGCGATCATTCTTTGACGTTCTGAACACATGTACCCAACGATCTACCACGCCTTCCTCGATCTGTTCGGCATCGATCTGCCCATCCTGAGGCCGCTCAACAGTTTCGGATTCTTCGTGGCCATCGCCTTCATCTTCGCCAGCTGGACGCTGGGCCTCGAGCTGCGCCGCATGGCAGGTCTCGGCCTTCTGAGGCCAACTACGCGCAAAGAGACCATCGGGCTTCCGGCCAGCCCCGGTGAAGTCGCAGGCCAAGGCCTTCTCGGCTTCCTCATCGGTTGGAAGGGACTTCACCTTCTGCTCAACACCTCGGATGTGCTCGCCGACTTCCCGGGCTTCCTGCTCAGCGGCCAGGGCAGCTTCATCGGCGGCATCGTGGTGGGGGCGCTGCTGGCCTGGCTCCGCTGGCGCGCGAAGGAAAAGGCCAGGCTCGCCGAGCCGCGCACCGAAGAAGTGCAGGTGCTGCCGCATGAGCACGCCGGCAACATCACCATCACCGCCGCCATCTGGGGCCTGATCGGAGCCAAGCTCTTCCACTGGATGGAGAATCCCGACGAGGTCATGGCCTTCCTCAGCGACCCCACCGGGAAGGACATCATCAGCGGCCTCACCATGTACGGAGGGCTCATCGTGGCCGGTGCCATGGTGATCCGCTATTTCTTGAAGAACGGCATCCCCGCGTGGAACGGCGCCGATGCCGCAGCGCCCGGAGTGATGCTCGCCTATGCCATCGGCCGCATCGGCTGCCAGGTGAGCGGCGATGGCGATTGGGGCATCGTGAACACCGCCTTCCGCGGCCCCGGACCGCGATGGCTTTGGCAATACGACTACCCGAACAACGTGAATGGCGTGGGCGTGCCCATCACCGAAGGCACTTGCTTCGAAGGGTATTGCACCGTGCTCCCGGAAACGGTCTTCCCCACCCCGCTCTACGAGACGATCGCATGCCTTGCGCTCTTCGGGGTGCTCTGGATGCTGCGCAAGCGCCTGAAGCCCGCCGGCAGCATCTTCTTCCTCTTCCTCTTCCTGAATGGCCTTGAGCGCTTCTTCATCGAGAAGATCCGGGTAAACGTGCATGTGCTCGGCAACATCACCCAGGCGGAGATCATCTCATCTGCCTTGATGATAGCGGGCATCGGCGGGCTCATCTGGCTGCGGCGCCGGAACGCTCCCCCAGCTGCTGCTTGATCCGCCTCAGCGAACCGGAATACCGTGACCGAACCTCTGACAACCTCCAGCATGGACCTCCGCAAACTCACCGAGCAAGTCACCGCCATCAGCGTCGATGTGGCCTCCTTCATCCGCAGCGAAGCCGGCAAGCTCACCGAGACGCGCGTGAGCGCCAAGAGCCTGAACAACCTCGTGACGCATGTTGACCACGTGAGCGAGGACCGGCTGGTGGAGGGCCTGGAGAAATTGCTGCCCGAAGCGGGCTTCATCGCTGAGGAAGGAAGCGGTGAGCAAGCCGAACGCTTCAACTGGGTGATCGATCCGCTGGATGGCACCACCAACTTCGTGCATGGCGTGCCTTGCTATTGCATCAGCGTGGCGCTGCTCGATGGCACTGAGCCCCTGCTGGGCGTGGTGCATGAGGTCACGCGCGATGAGCGCTTCACCGCTTGGCGCGGGGGCGGCGCATACCTCAATGGACTGCCCATCCGTGTGAGCGAGCGCGCCACTTTGCAGGACAGCCTGCTCGCCACGGGCTTCCCGTATGACGATTTCGGATATGAGCAGGAATACATGGACCTCCTGCGCGAGCTCATGCACCGTACGCGCGGCATCCGCAGGCTGGGAAGCGCAGCCGCTGATCTCGCCTATGTGGCCTGCGGGCGCTTCGAGGCCTTCTATGAGTATGGCCTCAATAGCTGGGATGTGGCCGCCGGCGTGCTGCTGGTGCGCGAAGCGGGCGGTCAGGTCACCGGTTTCCGGCCGAGCAAGGATCCCGTGTTCGACGAGGAGATCCTGGCCAGCAACAGCGCCATCCATAACGAATTGCTGGAGGTCATCGAGCGCAACTGGCAGCGGCAGGATTAATCTGACTGGGATTCAGCCGTCAAGGCGGTCCTTCGCTTTTGGGCGTCTCGACAATTAACGTTACGTTGGATCCCTCATCCACCAAAACGCCGACCATGTCCAAAGCAACCAAAGTGTCCATCCAGTCCACCGATCCGGGCTACCCGAGCGACGCATCGTCCGTCACGAAAGAGGTCACCAAGTCTTCGCCCAACGATAAGGTGGTGGTGAATGCCTGGGAGACCGGGGTGAATACCAACTCGCGCAAAGCGGTGGTGGCGCTGAAGATCAGCACGGGCCCCAACCCAACCGCCAGCTTCGATTCCAAGGGCGTAGTGACCTTGACCGCATCGAATACAGGGACCACGGCTTTCCTCCTCGTGGAACTGGATACCGCCGACCCGAACAACTGGACCGTTAACCTGAACACGAGCGGAGGGACATCGGCGATGTTCAGAAAAGGAAGCGGAGGTGGTGGCAGGAAGCGCTGACCTCACATGCATGATCCGATCCCCGCTCCTGAAAAGGGCGGGGATCGCGCTGTTCGGCCTGATCCGTTGCGCCTCCATTGCGGCACAAACGAACCATTCAGCCGATGTGCCCAAGGCATGGGCTGACAGCGTTTACAGGGCGTACACCAATGGCCGGATCACCGATGGCGCGGTGAGCCTTCCGGTGCTGAACAAGGCGCTGAGCGTTTTCCTGGCCTCCGGAGATACCTGCAAAGCCGCCAGGATCATGTCCTGGCGTTGCCATAGCTACGACAACATCGGTCGCCTGGACTCTGCGGTCATCGCCGGGCAGCAAGGGCTTAGCTGGTTCCATGCCGGATGTGACAGCCTCATCTTGATGTCGCTGAATGTCAGCCTCTCCAATGCGCTCTTGAGCTTAGGGGAATACCAACGGGTACGGGAGATCTCCGAGTCATCCTTGGCCGCATGGAACGATGCCTGGCCCTATTCCGTGGCGCGGAATGGGCTGTACACCAACAGGGCCATTGCCATGGTCAACGCAGGTGCAATGGATGAAGCTTTGGCCGCATTCAGGGACGTGCTCGCCAACGCCCGCAAGGAGCGTGTCCCAGGGGCAGAGTTGGATGCGCTGCTCAATCTGGGAGCGATGTTCGTCGAGATGGGAGGCGATGGGGCCAACCTTTCGTTCCTCGATAGCTCAGCCCTCTACAACCGCCTTGCGCTTCCCATGTTCAAACAAGCCGGGGATAGTGAAGGCCTGATGCTGCAATACAGCAATATCGCCAACGTCGAATGGCAATTGAAAAGGCACCAGCGCGCGCTGGCCTATCTGGATTCATCGGATGCCCTGGCAGCGGACCTGCATCATTTGGATGCGCTCGTGAAGAACGAGAATCTGCGCAGCCGCAGTTTCCTGGGGCTCGGCCGATTGAACGAAGCCTACGAGAGCCTCCAGCGCTATGTGGGCCTGAAGGACTCCCTCCTCAATACCGAGAAGGTGAAGGCCATCGCCGATATGCAGGAGAAGTACGAGAGCGAGAAGAAGGTGCGCACCATCAAGGAACTGGAGGTGAAGAACCTGGACGCCGAATTGAAGCAGGAATCGATGCGACGCACGCGCAACGTATATCTCTTCGCAGGCATCGGCACGGTGCTGATCGCGCTGGGTCTATTCTCGCGCTTGCGGTACGTGCGGCGCTCGCGCGCCGCCATCCAGAAAGAGAAGGACATCAGCGAGAGCCTGCTGCTCAACATCCTGCCGGAGGAAGTGGCCGCTGAGCTGAAGGCCAAGGGCGAGGCGGAGGCCCGGCTCATTGACGAGGTCACGGTGCTCTTCACCGATTTCAAGGGCTTCACGGCCATGAGCGAGAAGCTCAGCCCCAAGGAGCTGGTGAGGGACATCCACGAGTGCTTCTCGGAATTCGACCGCATCATGGAGCGGCACGGCATCGAGAAGATCAAGACCATCGGCGATGCATACATGGCCGCAGGCGGCCTGCCGGTCCCCAACGGAACGCACGCGTTCGACGTGGTGAATGCGGCACTGGAGGTCCGCGATTTCATCCAGGCGGGAAAGGCCCTGAAAACGGCCCAGGGCCTCCCTTTCTTCGAGATCCGCGTGGGCGTGCATACCGGCCCGGTGGTGGCGGGCATCGTGGGCCTGAAGAAGTTCGCCTATGACATCTGGGGCGATACGGTGAACACCGCCAGCCGCATGGAGAGCAGCGGATCGCCCGGCGAAGTGAACATCAGCGAGAGCACCTATACGCTCATCAAAGGCGACCCGCGCTTCCGGTTCACCGAGCGTGGCAAGGTGAGCGCCAAAGGAAAGGGCGAGCTTACCATGTACTTCGTGGACCGCGCAGCCTAATTGGCTGCATGCGGTCGGTCGAGCGAAGAACTCCGCAGCATTCTCCTGTCATTCGAGGAATGCACGGCCTGACAACGGAGACCGGGGTTAAGAGATCACGAACGGGCTCTAGGGAAGCTTGTAGTCCTCCCGAGGCGCTAGGATGGAATCCACATGCCGCTGGAGCAGGTTGTTCTTCGGATCCTCCTTCACCAAGGTGAACCGGGGCTTGCTGCCCAGACGTCCACGATCGATGAACGTGAAACTGTAGACGTTCCCCATGTGCTTGAAGGTGGTAGGCTGGTTCTCGAGCACGGCGATCTGCTCGATGCGGTCCGGGTTGTTGATGTCCCAGTAATCCACGATCTGCCTCCGACCATCCGCCGATGGGCCCAGGAAGCGCAGCACGATGCCATCGGTGGCGTGGACCTCACCCAAGCGCAACTTGGCCTTGATGCGCTGATTGCGCCCCAAGTCCACCGTGCGCTGCTGGGCCTCCGGCACCGGCGCAGCGTCCGACATCCATCGCGGCTGCAGCACGTACGCCTCGCCGCAAGCCCAGTCCATCACCGTGTCCGGAATGAGCACATAGCCGCGGTCGCCCCAGTTCGGGCCCCATGAGTTGAGCACCCGGAAGGTGTATGGATCCTCGTACCCGGTGCAGACCATGATATGCCCCACGCGGCCTTCCCAATTCATGCCGGGATAGGGCTCGGCCCAAACGAATGGCGCCTTCCCTCCCGTAAGGTCCCCTTGGTCAAAGAAGGGGCCCACGCTGGCCTGGAAGACGATGGGCTCGAACATGCTGAGGTGGTAACGCCATTGGTCGTAGTCGTCACAGCGAACACCCAGGGCCACCGGGCTCGACATCCGGTATGAAAATGCGTCGCTGATGAGCGTGTCCGGCACGTCCTTCAGGCACTCGGTCAACGCGGTATCGTAGGGGAATTGCTCCCAGAAGCAGCAGCCCGTGTCGCACAAGAGCTGGATGGCCTCGGCGAGTTGAACGCCTTCGGCGCAATCGGGAAGCTGCGCCTTGCGGGCGGTCAGGTTGTAGACGAAGGACGGACTGAAGATCTTTGCCCGGGTCGGACAGGAAGGTGGTATCGGCGGTGCGGCCCTCTTTACGGTTCAAGTAATACGTGCTGAGCGCGTAGCCCAAGGCCCAGCCGCTGCACGATGCCTGCTTGCGCTGGTCGCCAGCAGGCGGGAACCAAGGCGAGAGGTCAACGCGCGATGGGAGCTTGAGGCCAGGCGGCATCGTGAAGCCCTCCACGGGTATCTCGATCACGCCTTCTTCAGTGGGAGGCGCTCCACCTTCACCGCGCGTCTTTTCTTGCGCCATGCCATGGGCCACGCTGCAGAGGAACAGCGATAACGAGATGGCTCGGGTCAGGGTCATGACGCGTGTTGATGCGAACGGGCTTCGCGTGCCTGCCAAGATAGTCCGCCGCGAACGTCCTTACGATGATCGGCCGAACAATCAACCCAGCGTGAACCGCAGCCCGAAGAACCAGCGCCGGCCTTGCAGGGGCGCATAGATGTATGCCGTGTCGAAGGTGTAGCCGTAGGGATTGGCCACCGGGTCGTTGACATGGGCATCGAAGGGATCGTTGGCGCGGATCAGGGGGTCCGCTGGCACGAAGTCGAGCATGTTCTTCACGCCTCCATAGAATTCGACCCCTTCACGCAGCACCTTCTTCGCCTGCACGTTGGCGATGATGTGCGTCGGGCTGTACTCCGGCCTGTAATCGTTGGGCAGGATCGGAAGGCGCATGGGCCCATACCATTGGCCTGTGAGGTCAACCGTGAAGCGCTTCGGCAGGTTCACGCCCGCTGTGAAGGTGCCGGACCAATCCGGTGCGAAGTACTGATCGACCTTCCTCATCGCCCCTTCGGCATCGGCCACTTCATTATGGACATCCATGTACGTGGCGCCGACCATGAATTGAATTCGCTGGCCGATGCGTGCCTCAGCGGTGAGCGCAGCGCCCTGCGAAACGCCGTGGCCATCGAGGTTGGCGTAGAGGATGCGGTCGGGATCGGTATCGTAATCGGGGACGATGCGGTTGCTGAACCAGTTGTAGAAGACCTGGCCGTCGAGGCTGAGTGAATTGCGCTTCCCAGACCACTTGCGGACCACGTTGATCGTTCCGTTGAGCGAACGCTCTGGCCGCAGCTCCTCGGTGATGAGCACTTCGCGCGCCCCGGTGAGGGCGGCATGATCCTCGGTGAAGAGATTCACAACGCGGAAGCCGGTGCCGAAGCTGCCGCGCACGGCCCAACGGCCGCTCGGCGCGAACTTGTAGGCAAGGCGCGGCGAATGCACCAGCCCATGCACGCGATCGTGATCGAGCCGATAGCCGATCAGCAGGGTCTGCGCATCGGCGAAGCGCCATTCGTCCTGAACGAAGAGGCCGGGCAAGGGCAAGCGTTGCGCGGCAGCTGTCGCCGGCGTGCTGTCATCGTAGTACGTGAAGCGGTAGGCCGCACCCACCGTGGCCTCGTGCCGTGGTCCGAGGCGCTGCAACCAATAAGCCTGTCCGAAGAGGATGCGCTGGTCGGCGGTGTAGCGCGTGGTGCCATAGTAGCTGTCCTGGAAGTGCCGGTTGAAGCTCAGCTGCGTGAGCACCTTCGGCTTGATGGGCAGCTGGTACTGCCCGATCAGCTCCACGCGGTCGGTGAGGATGCTCTCACCATAGACGCTGTCGCTGCCTTGGAAGGCCGGTGTCCAATTCATCTGCCCGCCCCAGCGGTCCTCGCGCACATAGCGAGCAGCCAGGCTGGCCACGCGGCGCTCCGGCCTGCGGAGATTCAACTTGTTGAAGAGGCTGAGGCGCTTGCTGAGGGCGAGGTCGGTGAAGCCATCGCCGTTGCGATCGCGCGGATCATCGTACCAGGAGGCATTCACGCCGAAGAGGTTGTTCAAGCGGCCTTCCGCTTTGCCCGATCGCACCCCGGCATCAATGTTCACCTCATTCCAGCCGGTGGTGAACGCATCGGCCGTGAGCCGCGGCGCCAGCGCAGGGTCCTTGGTGATCACGTTGATGATGCCGCCCATGGCCTCGCTGCCGTAAAGCGATGAGCCCGGCCCCTTCATCACCTCAACGCGCTCGATCAGCCCCAGCGGGATGCCGCTCAGCCCATACACGGTGCTCAGTCCGCTCACGATCGGCATGCCGTCGATGAGCACCATGGTGTAGGGCCCCTCCATGCCATTGATATGGATGTCGCCGGTGTTGCACACGCTGCAATTGATCTGGGGGCGCACGCCGTTCACCATGCCAATGGCATCGAAGAGCGCAGGCGATGGATTGCGGCGGAAGAGCTTCGGCGTGACCACTTCGATCGGCACCGGGCTCTCGCTGCGGCTCACTTCTTTCAGCGTGCCCGTGACCACCACTTCGTCCAACTCCGTTATCGTCGGCTCCAGGCGCAGCACGAGATCGGCCGCATCCGTGCGGGTCGCTGCGAGCAGGAGCTTGTAGCCCACGGCGGTGACCGAGATGCGCACCGCCCCGCAAGGAACGTCCTTCAGCACGAAGCCCCCGTCAGCATCGGCGGCGGTGCCGCCCGGTTGGCCCACCAGGGCGATGCTTGCGAAGGGAACCGGCCCAGCCGGACCTCGAATGCGGCCGCGAAGGTCGCATTGCGCGGCTGCGAGCAGCGGAAGCGCGGCCAGGAGCGAGGACATCCAGCGGAGCATGCCGCGAAAGTAGCCCGTTATTTAGGATTGTCTAATCTTTTTTCTACTTTCGCCGCAGTTTCATGCTCACCCGCAGCGAAGAGGACCATGTGAAGGCGGTGTACGCCCTTCTCCAGGAGAACGACCGCGCCTTCACCAAGGAGTTGGCCGAGCGCCTGCGGACCAAGGCCAGCAGCGTCACGGACATGCTGAAGAAGCTGGCGGAGAAGGGCTACCTCAAGCACGAGCCCTACTATGGGGTCAAGCTCACATCCAAAGGCCAGGTGCTCGCCTTGCAGCTCGTGCGCAAGCACCGGCTCTGGGAGACCTTCCTGGTGACCCGCCTCGGCTTCGGCTGGGACGAAGTGCACGAAGTGGCGGAACAGCTCGAGCATGTGGGCAGCGACAAGCTCACGGACAAGCTCTTCGAGTACCTGGGGCGACCGGCCTTCGATCCCCACGGCGACCCGATCCCGGACAAGAACGGGAGGATCCAGGCACGGAAGACCAAGCGCCTCGACGCCTGCAAGGCGGGCGACCAGGTGCGCATAGCCGCTGTGAGCGAGACCACCGATGGCCTGCTGCGCCTGCTCGACGCGAAAGGGTTGCGCATCGGCAGCCTGCTCACCGTGCAGGAAGTGCATGGCTTCGATGGCAGCATGGATGTGAAACCGAAGAGCGGCGGCGCCTTCAGCCTGAGCAAGGACGTCAGCCACCACCTGCAAGTAGAATCCGCATGAACACCGTCCTCGACTATTTCAGCCGCATCGATCCGGTGGTGGCCGCCTTCCTCGCCACCACGTTCACTTGGCTGGTGACTGCAGCGGGCGCGGGCCTTGTCTTCTTCTTCGGCAACGCTTCGCGCAAATGGCTCGATGGCATGCTGGGCTTCACCGGCGGGGTGATGGTGGCCGCGAGCTTCTGGAGCCTGCTGGCACCGAGCATTGAAATGAGCGAGCGCATGGGCAATATCCCATGGCTGGCGCCGGCCATCGGCTTCGCGTCAGGAGCGTTGTTCATCTTCTTGCTCGACAAGCTGTTGCCTCACCTCCACATCAACTTCGATCCGAGCCGCAGCGAAGGGCCCGCCACCAATTGGCACCGAACCACGCTCCTGGTGCTGGCCATCACCTTGCACAACATCCCCGAGGGCCTTGCCGTGGGCGTGCTCTTCGGCGGCGTGGCCGCGGGCATGCCGGAGGCGAGCATCGGCGGGGCGGTGGCCCTGGCCATCGGCATCGGCCTCCAGAACTTCCCGGAAGGCTTCGCGGTGAGCATGCCCTTGCGGCGGCAAGGCGTTAGCAAATTGCGAAGCTTCTGGTTCGGGCAGCTCAGCGCCATCGTGGAGCCCGTGGCAGGCGTCCTCGGCGCGGTGGCCGTGATCCACATGCAGAGCGTGCTGCCCTATGCGCTGGCCTTCGCCGCCGGTGCCATGATCTACGTGGTGGTCGAGGAAGTGATCCCCGAGACGCAACAGGACAAGTACACCGACATCGCGACGCTCGGCTTCATCGGCGGCTTCATCGTGATGATGGTGCTGGATGTGGCGTTGGGGTGATGAGATGCCTCAGGCCCCTCCGGCCCCTGTGATCCGCACCTCCTCTTTCGGCACCCGCAGCAGCAGCACCACGCCAGCGATGAAGATCAGCCCGAGCGCGATCGCCGTGTTGCGCAGGTCGTTGGTGAGTTGGAACACCGCACCGAAGATCACGGTGCCCAGCACGGTGCCCAGGTAGTAGCTCACGTCGTAGAAGCTGAAATAGGAGGCGGTGTCATTCGTCGCCGGAAGGAACTTGGCATAGGTGCTCCGCGCGAGCGCTTGGCAGCCGCCCATCACCAGTCCCACGCAGCCCGCCAGGATGTAGAACTCATGCGTCCACCGCGTGAAGTAGGCGGCCGTGCAGATGCCCACCCACACCGTCACGCCGATGGCCAGGGCGCGGATGTTCCCGAAGCGCGCGCTGAGCCGCACGAAGAGCGTTGCGCCGACCGCCGCAACGAGCTGGATGATCAGGATGCTGATGATCAGGCTCTCGGAGGCGATGGGCACCACCGTGCCTGCGGCGTCCACTTGCTTGACCTCCTGTTCGGCGAAGATCACCGCGAGGTACATCACCGTCTGGATGCCCATATTGAAGACGAAGAAGGCCAAGAGGTAGCGCTTCAGCCTCACGGTGGCCATGAGCTGCCGCCACACCTTCCGCAATTCCCGGTAGCCGCTCCAGAGCAGGCCATCGTGGCCATCGGCCGCTGGTGTCCGCTTCGGCAGGCGGTGGAAGGCGACCTGCGCGAAGCCGGCCCACCAAAGGCCGACCGTGATGAAGGTGACCCGGGCCGGCACGCCACCGTAGGTCACATCGCCGATGGTGATGCTCTTCGGCAAGGAGAACCAATCGGGCTGCATCACCATGAGCAGGTTTATGACGAGCAGGACCACGCTGCCGATGTAGCCCATGGTGTAGCCGCGCGCGCTCACCTTGTCGTGCTGATCCTTGCCTGCGATATCCACGAGGAAGGCATCGTAGAAAACCAGGCTTCCGCTGAAGCCGATGCAGGCAAGCGCCACCAGGCCGAGCCCCCACCAGATGCCCTCGAGGGTGAAGAAGGCCAGGCCCGCGCAGGACATGGCGCCGAGGTAGCAGAACCCCTTGAGGAACGCGAGCTTATTGCCGCGACTGTCGGCGATGCCGCTGAGCAGCGGGGCGATCACCGCCACGATGAGGAAGCCGACCGAAAGCGCGTACGAGTAAAGCGATGGCGCCGGGATCCCGATGGCGCTGTTGAGCACCAGGTCCTCCCCTTCCTCATCCTTGGTGATGGCCGCATAGAAGATCGGGAACACCGCGCTGGTGATGGTGAGCGAATAGACCGAGTTGGCCCAATCGTAGAAGGTCCATGCGCGGATGACCTTGGGGTCGTTCTTGTCCACTGAGAGTCCAGTTCCAAGTGCCAAAGTGCAATGGTACTGAGGTGCTAAGGTGCACTATAGCCGCTGATGGGCTATGGCACCCTGCTGAACTACAGCCAACCGGCCCATGATGCGAGCGGGATAAGCCAGGGCGCGAACGAATTCAAGTAGTCGCGCCTCATGGTCTTGATCAATCCGAGGATCGTCGCACTCAGCCGGATGCATTCCGCTCGCAGCGCATCGACATCCTCCTTGCTCAGATAGCCTATACGCTCAGCGAGCACGATAGTGGACCGCACCTCATTGCACGACGCCCGGGACACGTTCAGGAAATAGCGGAACTGCGTGTTCGACCCGCGACCGAACCCTTCGGCGATGTTGTTCGAGACGGAGACCGACGCTCTGAGGATCTGGTCCCTGAATCCAAAATCCCGGTGATCCTTGAAGCGTGCGTATATGCTGGCGGACAGATCAATCCCGCGCTGCCATGCGATGATCTCCTCGAAATCCTTGAAAGCTGCCATGATGGTTCATTTCCACCAAACTAGCAATCTCTCGAATTCAGCGCCGGATCGAGCCCACGGTCAGGTTCAAGTGCCCACGCGGCTTCATCCTTACGGGCCTTATGCACCGCAGCACCTTAGCACCTCCGCACCGCAGCACCGTGCAATCGCTCCCTACTTCACCACCACGTTCACGCGCCGGTTCTTGCTCATGCCAACCTCGTTGCCGCTGTCATCGGCGGGCTCAGAGGCGTCCTTGCCCACCACGCTGATGCGTCCGGCTTCGATGCCCATCTCCACCAACGCATCGCGCACGGCCTCTGCGCGCTCCTTCGAGAGCTCGGCCAGGTCTGGACGGATGCGCGTCCGGTCCATCTCGGTGGCGTCGAAGTGGCCGGTGAGTTCAATGCGCATGGCGGGGTCCTCTATCATGGCCTTCTTGATATCCTCCAGCCAAGGCTCCATGCTCGGGTCGATCATGCGCTGGAAACGCTTGAAGTAGATGGTCTGGCGCTCGGCCCTCTCCTTCGGCTTCAGGCCGGGTGGCGTGACGCCTTTGCGGCTGAAGATGTACTCGCTCTCGGCGTCCTTGAGCTGCTCGCACGAGCAGGAGCTGCGGTTCTTCACGGGATACACCTCCACATTGTCGATGTAGTAGTAGGCGCTGAAGACCTGCGGACGGGTCTCGCCTTTGGGGCGCTTGGCTTTCGCGTTGTCAGTCTTCTCGGTGGCAGCGAAGTTCCCGATGATCATCCACTCTTCGTTGCCCTTGCTCTCATAGGTGCCGCACACGCCCTGCCAGCTGAACATGTCGTTGTAGATCTTGGTGCGCACTGGCGGCACGGTCACTTCGTAAGTGAGGCTGACGGGTTCCTCTTTCTCGGTCTTGTCCTTGCTGAACCAGGCGCCGAGCTCGCCGGTGGCGTACTTGCTGAGGTCGCCGAGGCTCACATAGTAGCGCACGCAGTAGAGCGAGTCCTTCTTCATCTTGCTCTTGAGCTGGGTCTGGATGTAGGTGCGCGGCTCCTTGTTCTGGTGGCTCCACCAGCGCACACCAGCGTAGTTGCTGCCGCTCAGGGCCATCTGCTCGCCAGCGAAGTTCTTAGGGGTGCTCACCGTGCTCTCCACCGTGGCCACTTCGCTGAAGAGGTCGGCTTTCTTGCTGGTGGCACTGCTCCAGCCTTTGGCGTACTGGATGCCGCCAGCGCGCTTCAGCTTCGATTTGCCTTCCCATTGCTCGAAGTCCCCATTGACCACCCAGGTGCGTGTGGTATCGATGGGCTGCGCAAAGGCTGATGCGACGGCGAAGAAGGACAGGGCGACTGTGAGGTGGCGCATGTGCTGGTGCTTTTGATGCGAGGCGGGCGAAAGTAGCGTGTGCCCGCCAACGGCGGCGGCGCTGGCAAGCACCGTGCCCAAGCTCAGTGGACGGACACGGACGACTAGCCTATATTTCCCGCCCAAATTCAAAACGCAACACATGAAACGACTGTTGACCATTCTGAGCGCTGCGGCCATCGGCACCGGCGCATTGGCCCAAGGCGAGGGCCTCAAGTTCGGCGCGAAGGCCGGACTGAACATCACCAATCTTCCAAGCAACGAGAGCGGTTACGTGAGCAAGAGCAAACTCGGGCTGCACTTGGGTGGAATCGCGAATTACGGGCTTGGCCGGAACGGTAATTTCTCCATTCTCGCTGAACTGCTCTACAGCGGCCAAGGCGCCAAGTATGAGACGGTCAATGCGAGCGGGGGCACGGAAACACTGCCCTATTCCATCAGCTACCTCAGCGTCCCGATCCAGGCCCGCTACCGCCTCAACTTCGGCCTGTACTTCGAGACCGGTCCGTATCTCGCATTCCTGCTCGGCGCCAGAGTCGACGGGGAGAGCGAATTCGACAGCGTTGACGGCAGCGGCAACGCCATCAAGGAGAAGTACAAGGATTACCTGAACGGCACGGACTTCGGCTGGACCTATGGCCTTGGCTACATCAACGAGGCGGGCTGGGGCGTTGGATACCGTGGCTTCCTTGGCTTCACGGACATCAGCAAGGATGACGACACCGAATTCGAAGCCGCCACGATCACGCTGAACACCGGGAATCAGCTCTCGTTCATGTGGTTCTTCGGCTGGGACGATTGATCCAACCATCTCTCCAATAGCAGAAAGCCCCTCTTCGGAGGGGCTTTCTTCATTCCAGATGGTGCATGCACTCAGCCCTTCTGCTGCGCCCGGATGATGTTCAGCGCGCCGCCCGCCTTGAACCACTCGATCTGCTGGGCATTGTAGGTGTGGTTGCAGGCGATCGTATCGCTGCTGCCGTCCTTGTGCTTGAAGACCAAGGTGAGCGGCTTGCCCGGCACGAAGGCCGTGAGATCCGTGAAGTCGATGCGGTCGTCTTCCTGGATCCTGTCATAGTCGGCTTCGTTGCTGAAGGTGAGGGCGAGCATGCCCTGCTTCTTCAGATTGGTCTCGTGGATGCGCGCGAAGCTCTTCACCAGCACGGCGCTCACCCCGAGGTGGCGCGGCTGCATGGCGGCATGCTCGCGCGATGATCCCTCGCCGTAGTTGTGGTCGCCCACGATGATGCTGGGGACGCCGGCCGCCTTGTAGCCGCGCTGGGTGGCAGGCACCGGCCCGTATTCGCCCGTCAGCTGGCTCTTCACCTTGTCCGTTTCGCCATTGAAGGCGTTAGTGGCGCCGATGAGCGTGTTGTTGCTGATGTTGTCCAGGTGGCCGCGGTAGCGCAACCAAGGACCGGCCATGCTGATGTGGTCGGTGGTGCACTTGCCCTTGGCCTTGATCAGCACCACCGCATCGGTGATGTTCTTGCCATTCCATGCGGGGAAGGGCTCCAACAGCTGCAGGCGCTCGCTGTCGGGCTTCACCACCACTTGCACGGTGCTGCCATCGGCGGCGGGGGCCTTGTAGCCGGGATCCTGCACGCTGAAGCCCTTCGGGGGCAGCTCCAGGCCCTGCGGCTCATCGAGCTTCACCTTCTTGCCTTCTTCGTTCACCAGCTCGTCCGTGAGCGGATTGAAGGTGAGGTCGCCGGCGATGGCCAGCGCGGTGACGATCTCCGGACTGGCGACGAAGGCGTGCGTGTTGGCATTGCCGTCGTTGCGCTTCGCGAAGTTGCGGTTGAAGCTGGTGATGATCGAGTTCTTGCGGTTCGGGTCGTCCGTGTGGCGCGCCCACTGGCCGATGCAAGGGCCGCAGGCATTCGCGAGCACCACGCCTCCCATGGCATCGAAGGTCTTCAGCAGGCCATCGCGCTCAGCGGTGTAGCGCACCACCTCGCTGCCCGGCGTGATCGTGAACTCGCTCTGCGCCTTCAGCTTCTTGTCGATGGCCTGCTGCGCGAGCGAGGCGCTGCGCGTGAGGTCCTCGTAGCTGCTGTTGGTGCAGGAGCCGATGAGGCCCACTTCCAGCTTGGCGGGCCAGCCATTCTTCTTCACGGCCGCGGCGAACTCGCCGATCGGGTGCGCGAGGTCCGGCGTGAAGGGCCCGTTCACATGGGGCTCCAATTCGCTAAGGTTGATCTCGATCACCTGGTCGAAGTACTTCGCCGGATCCGCATAGACCTCGGGATCGCCTTGCAGGTGCTCCTTGATCGCATCGGCCATGGCGGCCACTTCCGCGCGGCCGGTGCCCTTCAGATAGCGGCTCATCGAGTCGTCGTAGCTGAAGGTGCTGGTGGTGGCGCCGATCTCCGCGCCCATATTGGCAATGGTGCCCTTGCCCGTGCAGCTCATGCTCTCCGCGCCGGGGCCGAAGTATTCCACGATGGCGCCGGTGCCGCCCTTCACGGTGAGGATGCCGGCGACCTTGAGGATCACGTCCTTCGCGAGGTCCAGCCGCTGAGCCTGCCGGTGAGCTTCACGCCGATGAGCTTGGGCCACTTCAATTCCCACGCGAGGCCGCTCATCACATCGCAGGCATCAGCGCCGCCCACGCCGATGGCGATCATCCCCAGGCCGCCGGCGTTCACGGTGTGGCTGTCGGTGCCGATCATCATGCCGCCGGGGAAGGCGTATTGCTCCAATACCACTTGGTGGATGATGCCCGCGCCCGGCTTCCAGAAGCCGATGCCGTACTTGTTGCTGATGCTCTCGAGGAAGTTGAAGACCTCGTTGCTCTTGAGCAGCGCATCCTGCAGGTCCTGCTTGGCGCCCACGCGCGCCTGGATCAGGTGGTCGCAATGCACGGTGCTGGGCACGGCCACTTGCTTGCGGCCCGTGGTGCTGAATTGCAGCAGCGCCATCTGCGCGGTGGCGTCCTGCATAGCCACGCGGTCCGGGGCGAAATCGACGTAGTCCTTGCCGCGGCCGAAGGCGGTCTTCGCATCGCCGTCCCATAGGTGGGCGTAGAGGATCTTCTCCGAGAGGGTGAGCGGCTTGCCCACCGCTTTGCGGGCAGCAGCGATGCGGGCGGGATAGCGGCCATAGACCGCGCGGATCATTTCCAAGTCGAAGATCTGGCTCATTCCAAGCAGCGTTTTGCGGTCGCGAAAGTAGCGCCCGCAATCGCTCAGGTAATCAGCGTTGAAAAGCCAGGGAATGCCTCAGCCCAGCACCTCCTTCACCTTGGCGCCTATGCTGGCCGGGCTCTCCACCACGTGGATCCCGCACTCGCGCATCACCGCTTTCTTCGCGGCCGCGCTCTCATCGGCACCGCTCACGATGGCGCCGGCGTGGCCCATGGTGCGGCCCTTCGGCGCGGTCTCGCCCGCGATGAAGCCGACCACCGGCTTCTTGCAGTTGGCCTTGATCCACCGCGCGGCCTGGATCTCCAGGTCGCCGCCGATCTCGCCGATCATCACGATGGCCTTGGTCTCGGGGTCGTTGGCGAAGAGCTGCACGGCTTCCAATGTGGTGGTGCCGATGATGGGGTCTCCTCCGATCCCGATGGCGGTGGTGATGCCGAGCCCGGCCTTCACTACCTGATCCGCTGCTTCATAGGTGAGCGTGCCGCTCTTGCTCACGATGCCCACGCTACCCTTCTTGAACACGAAGCCCGGCATGATGCCCACCTTGCATTCGCCGGCCGTGATCACGCCGGGGCAGTTGGGGCCGATGAGCGTGCAGTCCTTGCCGCGCAGGTATTCGCGTGCGGCCACCATGTCCTTCACGGGGATCCCCTCCGTGATGCACACGATCACCTTGATGCCGGCCTCGGCGGCTTCCATGATCGCATCCGCCGCGAACGCCGGCGGAACGAAGATGATGCTGACGTCAGCTCCGGTCTGCTTCACCGCATCGCTCACCGTCTCGAACACCGGACGATCCAGATGCTTCTGGCCTCCTTTGCCCGGCGGTAACGCCGCCCACCACATGGGTGCCGTACTCGATCATCTGCGTGGCGTGGAAGGTGCCTTCGCTTCCGGTGAAGCCCTGCACGATCACCTTCGAGTTCTTGTTGACGAGTACGCTCATGCTTTCAAGGTTGAGGGTTGCTGGTCGATCCAGCGGAAGGTTGAGGGTTGACGGCTTTCATCGCCTTCGCGAAGCCTTCAGCGAAGCGAGGCGCCAAGGCTGCGGCGGTTGAATGTTGCGGGCCGCGAAACTAATCGCCGCTGACGATCGGTGCCGCCAATGGCGTATAGCTCGTGCGCAGGTAGTTGAACACGAGCGCCAAGGTGCCGATCATGATCACGCCGCCCACGATGAACGGCAGATCCACGCCCCAAGCATACAGCGGACCGGCCATGGCAGGCCCCGCCACGCGGCCCAAAGAGGTGAAGCCCTGATTCTGGCCCATCACTTCACCCAATTCATGGGGACCAGATTTCCGGCTAAGGATCGAGACCAGGCTCGGATTCAGGCAGGCGTTGCCTAAGGCGCCGAGCACCATCGGCACAAGGCTCATCAGCACAAAAGCAAGGCTGAGGTCGATGGAGGCAGGCAGGCCATCCGCACCCAGAATAACGTCGGCGCGATCACCAACCGGAACGAACGGTATCAAGGCCAGACCAAGCCCCACCATGATGCAGCCGTAGATCATCATGCGCCGTTCGCCCCACCAACGCTGGAACACGCTCACCAGGGCACCTTGCGAAACGGCGCTGAGGATGCCGACCATGCTGAACATGAGGCCCGTCTGGTCCACCGTGAGGTGGTAGCGCTGCATCCAGAGGAAGGCGATGCTCACATTCATCATGCTGAAGGCCGTGATGTACACGAAGCCGATGAGGAAGATGTCGCGGAAGCGCTGGTCCTTGAGCGCGCGGAAGGTGCTGGCCACCGGCTTGAAGTTGATCGGCCGTGCGCGATCGGGATTGGCCAATGACTCAGGCAGCATGAGCACCACGCCGATGAGGTTGAGCAGGCATAGCCCTGTGGCGAACCAGCCCACGGCCTCGATGCCGCCCATGTGGTGGAAGACATACCCGCCCATCGCGGGCCCGAAAGCGAAGGCCAGTCCGAATGACGCGCCGATGATGAGCCCGATGCGTTTGGCCCGGTCCTTCGGCTCGGTCATATCGCTCACGTAGGCTTGCGCGGCCGCGATGTTCCCGCTGCCGATGCCGGTGAGGAAGCGCGACACGAAGAGCAGGACGATGCTGGTGGCGTAGGAGAAAACGATGTAGCTGATGGCCGTGATCACGATGGAGACCATGATCACCGGGCGGCGCCCCACACGGTCGCTCATGCTGCCCCAGATGGGCGAGCAGAGGAAGACCATGAGCGAGAAGAGCGCGGCGCTCAGCATCACCAGGTCCTCGCTCGCGCCAAGGGCCTCGGTGAAATAGGGCACCACCGGGATGAAGAGCGTGAACCCGATGAGATCGATGAAGATGGTGAACCAGAGGATGAAGAGGCGGCGATCCATGCGAGGGCAGCGAAAGTAGACCGCCGCCGGAAGCGGGCTTCACTCAACCGCCACGAAGGGACGTGCCACCGCCGTGCCCTTGCGCACGTAGGGCCGCACGATCAAGCGGATGGTGTTGCGCCAGCTCAGGTATTTCCAGCCCCAATTGAAGAGCACAACGGCGCGGTTGCGGAAACCCACGAGCTGCGCCACGTGCACCAGCATCCACAGGAGCCAGGCCACGGTGCCGCCGAAGCTCCATCCGCCGATATCCACCACGGCCTTGCGCCGGCCGATCACGGCCATGCTGCCCTTGTCGCGGTACGCGAAGGGCACGGGCTCCTTCCCTTCCGCGCGGCGAATGAGATTCATGGCCAGATGCCGGCCTTGCTGGATCGCCACGGTGGCCACCTGCGGATGCCCCTTGGGGTATGCAGGCTCTTCCATCAGGGCCATGTCGCCCAGGACATGGATGTCCATAAAGCCCCGTAAAGCATTGGTGCGATCAACCACGAAACGGCTCGCGCGCTCATTCAAAGCAGCCTCCAACCCGGGAATGGTCACGCCCTTCACCCCAGCTGCCCAGATCACGGTGTTGGTATCCAGGGCGCTGCCGTCATCCAAGGTGATGTGGCCGTCATCGCCGCTCACCACGCGCTTGTTCAGCAGCAGTTCCACGCCCAGCTCCTTCAGGTACTTCTCCGCGTTGCTGCTCGACTTCTCCGAGAAATTCTTCAGCACGCGCTCGTTGCTGTCGATGAGCACGATGCGCATGAGCTCGCTGTGCATCTCGCGGTACTCGTTGCGCAGCACGGTGCGGCGGATCTCGGCCAAGGCGCCCGCCAGCTCCACACCGGTCGGCCCGGCGCCCACGATCACGAAATTGAGGCAGCGCTTCAGCTCGGTTTCCTCCTGCAGCACCAGCGCGCGCTCGAACTCCTGCAGGAAATCGCTGCGGATATCGAGTGCCTGGCTGATGCTCTTGAGCTGCATGGCCACCTCGGCCATCTGGCGGTTGCCGAAGAAGTTGGTGGTGCTGCCCAAGGCGAGCACGAGGATGTCGTAGCTGAACTCGCCCACGTTGGTCTCCACGCGCTTCAGGTCCGGAAGAACGCGCAGGACCTCGGCCATGCGGAATGCCACGTTGGGCATGGGCCCCACGGTGCGCCGGAACGGATGCCCGATGCTGTCTGCCCCGAGGCTGGCAGTGGCCACTTGGTAGAGCAGCGGCTGGAAGCAGTGATGGTTCTGCTTATCGAGCAGCAGCACCTTGTAAGGCTTGCCTGCCAGGCGCTGGATCAGCTCCAATCCGGCGAAGCCGCCGCCCACCACCACCACCTTTGGGTGCGGAAGCTTATCGTAAACATGCTTTTCTATGGTCCACATGGCGTTCCGGGCTCAAGGCGGTGCGAAGATCCGGACATTTGTCGCCCTGCATGCTCCACGCTGACACGATCGCGGCCATTTCAACCGCACCCGGCACAGGGGCCATCGCGCTGCTGCGTCTCTCGGGCCCGGGATCGGAAGCGATCGCGCGTGCGGCCAGCGAAGGCTTGCCGGCTGATCTGCGGGAACGCTTCGGCCACCGCTGCGTGCTCCGCGATGGCGAGGGCCGCATCGACGACGGACTGCTCACTTTCTTCCGCGGCCCTCGCTCCTACACCGGCGAGGACGTCGTGGAATTGGCCGTGCACGGATCACCCTACATCCAGCAACGATTGATGGAAGCGCTGCTCGCAGCGGGGGCGCGTCTTGCGCAGCCTGGTGAGTTCACGCTGCGCGCCTTCCTGAACCGGAAGCTCGACCTGAGCCAGGCCGAAGCCGTGGCCGACCTGATCGCCAGCCAGAGCGCCGCGCAGCACCGGCTCGCGCTGCACCAATTGCGCGGCGGCTTCGGGCAGCGCATCGAGGCGCTGCGGCAGGAGCTCATCGATTTCTCGGCGCTGATCGAGCTCGAGCTCGACTTCAGCGAAGAGGACGTGGAGTTCGCCAATCGCCCCGAGCTCATCGCGCTGCTCGATCGCATCACGGGCATCTGCACCGGGCTGATCGAGAGCTTCCGCTATGGCAATGCCGTGCGGCAGGGCGTCCCCGTGGCCATCGTAGGTGCGCCCAACAGCGGCAAGAGCACCTTGCTCAACGCCCTGCTGCAAGAGGACCGCGCCATCGTGAGCGAGATCCCCGGCACCACGCGCGACACGGTGGAGGAAGCGATCACCATCGGCGGGGTGCTCTTCCGCTTCATCGATACGGCGGGCATCCGCAGGACCGACGACGCGATCGAGAAGCTCGGCATCGAGCGCAGCTACAAGAAGGCGAAGGAAGCGGCCATCGTGGTGCTGCTGGGCGACGCCAGCGTGATGAACGAGCAGGCCTTCGCCTTCGAGGCGGCGATGCTGCGCGAACGGATCGGCGATGGCTTGCCTGACGGCCAACAAGGCCCGTTCGTGCTCCCCGTCCTGAATAAGAGCGACGTGGCCCCGATGAGGTCGAGCGGCACCTTGTCCATCAGCGCCAGGAAGGGCGAGGGGCTGGATGACCTGAAGCAGCGCCTGCTCGATCACGTGAACGCCATGGCATCGCCCGCCGACATCGTGGTGACCAACGCGCGGCATGTGGATGCGCTCACCAAGGCTCGGCGATCGCTGACCGGGGCCCGCGCGGCGATCGATTCCGGCATCAGCGGTGAGCTGCTGGCCGTGGACCTCCGGCACGCGCAGCACCATTTGGGCGAGATCACCGGGAAGATCACGCCCGACGACCTGCTCAGCAGCATCTTCGGCAGGTTCTGCATCGGGAAGTGACGAACCTGATTACCATGGCATTCCTCTTCAAGACAATCCCCTTGTTCGTGAGGTTCAGGATCAACCGGATCGAGGTGACCCGCCTCGATGATGGGGCTTCCGTAGCAGCCGATGCAGCCCCCCCGTTCTCTAACGAGCGCATTGTGCTCGCTGACTTCTTCGTGGCAGAAGGGCTACTGAAGTACCTGATCACTCAGTTGATCGGCAAGCGGACGTTCTCACCAAGGATCAAAATGGTGGTGCAGCAGATGGATCGTGCTGAAGGGGGGTTGAGTAGCGTTGAACGCAGGGCATTGATTGACTCATGCGAGCATGCGGGCGCCTTCCATGTACATGTGGTCGACCATCAACGAGAACTCACAATGGCCGAAGCGCTCAATCTCCTTGAGCGGTGACGCCACAATCCGGCGTTGTACACGCACCGGCACTACTTTGGCCGGCACGAACCGTGCGCTGCGCCCTGCTCCCCTCCCTCCTGCTCCTCGCAAACGGTGCTCTCGCGCAGGCCCCGCAGAAAGGCCGCATCGAAGTGCTCTGGGGCTGGAACCGCGATGCCTACTCGGCGTCCGACATCCGCTTCACCGGTGAGGGCTATGATTTCACGCTGCACGGGGTGCGAGCCTCTGACCGCCCATCGGACATCTCGATCGAATACCTGAGCCCCACCAAGCTCACCCTGCCGCAGACCAACCTGCGCATCAACTATTCCCTTACTGAGCACTGGGCCGTCGGCATCGCCTTCGACCATATGAAGTACGTGATGGCGCAGGGCCAGCAAGTGGGCATCAGCGGCACATTGCCGGAGATTGACGCGCAGCGCGCCCAGGGCGGTAGCATCACCCTCGACCGCGAGTTCCTCACCTACGAGCACACCGATGGCCTCAACTTCGTGAATGCGCGCATCGAGCGGCGCGACCGGCTCGCGCGGCTGAATGCCATTCGCCTCGACGTCGCCTCCGCCACAGGCCTCTCCGTGGGCGCGCTCGTGCCGCGAACGGCCTGCCGCTTCCACGGCAAGGAGCTGAGCGACGACTACCATCTCTCTGGTGCCGGGCTCGGCCTGCACGCCGGTGCACGGCTCACCTTCCTCGGCTGCATCGTGATCGCCGCCGAAGCGCACGGGGCCGGATTTGGATGCCCGATGTGCGCACCACCCACGAGGCCCGCGACCGCGCATCGCAATCCTTCTGGTTCTTCGAGGGCGCGGTGCTGGTGGGCGCCTCGATCCGCCTCCATGGACCGCGCAATGGCCCGTGAGCGGAGCCCGCGCTTCGCCCCGGTGGAACGGATGACTGACAGGTTAGGCCCGCGTTTCCGGAACAGGATGAATCTGCGTTAATGGCGATCGCGACTCCGGATGCCATGACGCCCCTGCTCTCCCCCTGCTACTTCGGCCCGGTGGAGCTTTATCGGCTCCTGGCAAAGCAGGATCGCATCCTCATCGACGCCGGCGAGCACTACGTGCGGCAGAGCTACCGCACACGCACGCGCATCGTGGGACCCAACGGTCCGCAGGACCTGTGCGTGCAGATCGTGCATGACCGCGCCCACGTGGGGGCCTCGGCCGCGGAAGTCCATCTCCGGAAGATGCCCATACATGCCGTGCGTCTCTCTTATGCCGAGACCTGGCCGCAGCAGCACCTGCATGCCATCCGCAGCGCGTACGGCAACGCTCCATGGTTCATCCATTACATCGACGAAATCGAGGCCGTGCTGCTGGCTCCGCACGACCGGCTCATCGACCTGAACTTGGCGACGCTCAAGCAGGGCCTGCAGTGGCTTGGGCTCACCCCTGCGATCGAGGTCAAGGACGCCTACGTGGAGAATGACCCGTCGACCTACCTGGACCTCCGCTCGGCCCTGCACCCCAAGAAGCCCTTGCCACCGGAACTGGACGCAGGCGCGCCGTATGCCCAGGTCTTCGAGCAGCGGCATGGCTTCGTGCCGAGCTGCAGCATAATCGACCTGGTCATGAACCTGGGCCCCGAAGCGCGCGGCTGGCTCCTTCGCGCGTGATCGGCAATCCAAGAGAGGCCCTTCACAGGAAAAGTCCTTTCTTCGCAGGCCATTTCGGCAACTTTCACCAACCCTAACCTCATGAAGACCTCGTTCCTGCTCTCGTTGGCCACTACCGTCCTACTCGCTGCCTGCGGCGGCGGCGGAGACATGACCCCCACCCAGGTGGCGGAGAAGTACCTCACCCACCTGAACAAGATGGAATTCAAGGAGGCCAAGGAATACGGCACTGAGAAGACCGCCGGCATGCTCGACCTCTTGGCCGGCATGGCGAGCATGATGCCCAAGAACGAGAACACGGGCTTCAAGATCTCCGGCGAGACCATCGATGGCGACAAGGCCACGGTGACCTACCGCAGCGAAGGAAAGGACGCCGACGAGACCCTCACCCTGATCAAGCAGGACGGCAAGTGGCTCGTTGACATGGCCAAGGAAGATGGCATGGGCGAAGAGGGCGGCGACATGATGAACGACCTCGATGCAGGCGTTGATTCGATCATGGACGGCGCTGGCGAGATGATGGAGGAAGCCGGCGAGGCGATGCAGGAGGCTGCTCAGTAAGCCACCCTTACAACACGAACCTTGAACCCGGAGCATGGCCAGAGCGGCCTCGCTCCGGGTTCAGTGCTTCTGGTGGTTGAGGATCACCTCGAAGCGCGCGGTATCGAGCAGGCGCATGAACCGGTAACGGCCCGCCTTGTCGCCAACGGCAGGCGCATCGAACACATCGATGCCATAATCGTCGCGGATGATGCGCCACACCAGTTCGGAGCAGTAGATCCGGGTGGTATCCTCCAGATCGAAGTCATGATCGAAAGGCACCTTGCGGCGAAGCAGTTCCTTGGCGCGACGGGCGATCAATGAGCGGTCCGCGGCCGTGCGGAGCCGGGTCACGATCACGCTGCCGGGCTTGCTCTGCCCCACGAACGACTGGAGCCGGTGCGATTGCATGCCATCGGCCTCGCTCACGCTGCTGCTCACGGAGTGGATCACCCAGAGCGCGCTGTCGTGCTCCGCGACGATCCCGCAATGAGACACATCGTATTCCTCCGAGAGCACTGAGGAGATCAGGTCACTGACCAGGCCATGGCCACGGCGCAGGATGATATCGCCGGGCTGCAGCTCAGCCATCTCGGCATCGCTGAGCAGGTATCCCGATCCGCCCGCTTCGTTCCCTTCTGTTGAGAATGCCCGCCATAGCACAACGGCAAGGACCACAAGGGCGACCAGTCCTATCCACCAACGGCGTTCCATGCGAATGCGCGAAGGTACCGGGCAGGGCAGCGTTTCTTGATCGGCGTCAAGCGATCGGGCTGAATGCTGCCGCCACTTTCGCCCCATGGATCCGAATGGCATCAGCGCCCCGGCCTGGCTCAATCGGGGAGAATTCCCCTTCGCCTCGCGCATCTTCCAACAGGCCGACGGCCGCATGCACTACGTGGACGAAGGCTCAGGCCCCGTCCTCCTCTTCGTGCATGGCACACCCGATTGGAGCTTCGGATTCCGGCACCTGATCAAGGCCCTTCGCAGCAATTACCGATGCGTGGCCATCGATCACCTCGGCTTCGGCCTGAGCGATAAGCCGGCACAGGCCGATTTCACCGTAGCGGCACACGCCCGCCGTCTTCAGGACTTCATCGACCACCTCGCATTGAAGGACATCACCCTGGTGGCGACGGACTTCGGCGGAGGCATCGGATTGCAGCATGCGCTCGATCGCCCCGGCAACGTGAAAGGCATCGTGCTGTACAACACGTGGATGTGGGACCTGATGCCCGACAAGCGCTTCAGCCGACCGAGCGCGATCATGAATTCAGCCTTCGGCAAGTGGCTCTACCTCCGGTTCGGATTCAGCGTGAACGTGATGATGCCCAGCGGCTACGGCAACAAGGCGAAGCTGAGCAAGGCCGTCCATTCGCACTTCAAGAACGCGCTGCCCGACGCCGGCTCGCGCAGGGCCACCTTCGCCTGCGTGCAGGAGATCAAGAACGCCGGTCCGCTCTGGAATGCACAATGGGCAAGGGTGCTCAAATTATCCTCCATCCCTACCCTGCTGTGCTGGGGCCTGAAGGACCGCTTCTTCCCGCCCGACCTGCTGGAACGCTGGAAACACGCCTTGCCGCAAGCGACGGTGCGCACCTTTCCGGAGGCCGGGCACTTCGTGCATGAGGAAGCGCACGAGGAACTGGTGGTCGCGATGCGTTCCTTCCTTGATGCGTGCCGTTCGTGACACGGGCCGAAGCAGGGCATTCGGCCAGGGATACCTTCGGCCCATGCTCAGATACTGCCTCATCGCATCCCTGTCGCTGGGTGCTCTAAACGCCTTCGCACAGCCGCGCGCAAATCCTGCCGGACCCGATCAATTCATCTGCGGCAATGCGGCCACCATGCAGGCCGATCCGCTGTCGTCGGGCGATGTTGGCGTGTGGACCGTGCTGCAAGGCACCGCCTCCTTCGCCGAACAGAGCTCACCGACCACCTTGGTGGTGGGCTTGAGCAATGGCGAGAACGTGCTGCGCTGGACGATCTACAGCAGCGCCGGCACCACCTCGGACCAAGTGTCGATCTGGTGCTACAGCAGCGCTTCGCCGGCAGCGGATGCCGGGCCCGACCAGACCGTGCCGCCCTGGCCAGGGTCGGTGCAGCTGAGCGGATCCGTGCCCATCGCGCCCGCCACCTGCTTCTGGACGGTCCTTTCCGGCAGCGGGACCTTCAGCGACCCAACGGACCCGCAGGCCTTGTTCACGGCACCGGGGCTTGGAACCAACGTGCTGCAATGGAGCTGCGACAACGGTCCGTGCGCCAGCACCCTCGATGCCGTCGTGATCGAAGGCGTGGTCGGCATCGACGAGAGCCAACCGAAGCGCGTGTCCATGCGGTACGATGCGGCCATGCATGCCATCATCATCGGCAATGCCGGAACGGCCATCGACCTCGCGCTCTTCGATGCAACGGGCAGGCTCATGCATCAAGGCACGCTGCCATCAGGATCCACCTCCTGGTCGCCGGGCTCCCTTCCGCAGGGCATCTACAACGTGCGCGCGCAGCATGCTGCGGGCGATGAGACCCTGCGCTTCGCAGTGGCCCGCTGATCCCCGCTGAGGCCTTGGCTGATGGCGCCCGCGCGCCGTGGACTACCTTGCGCCGGAATAACCGCACGACCAAGCACGAGAACACCCCCACATGGCCACATTCGAGAAGCGCGAGAAAGAGAAGAAACGGTTGCAGAAACAGGAGGAGAAGAAGCGCAAGAAGGAGGAACGCAAGGCCAATTCACCCGGTGGCGGGCTGGAGAACATGATGGCGTACGTGGACGAGTTCGGCCGGATCACCAGCACCCCGCCCGACCCCAGCAAGCGCAAGGAGATCGACATCTCCGAGATCGAGATCGGAGTGCCCCGCCGCAGCAAAGAGGACGAGATGCCCGTGGAGCGCGTGGGCCGCGTCGATTTCTTCGACACCTCGAAGGGCTTCGGCTTCATCAATGAGGACGGCTCGCGCGAGCGCCTCTTCTTCCACATCAGCGGCCTGATCGACGAGGTGAAGGACGGCGACAAGGTGACCTACGACGTGGAGCGCGGCCCGAAAGGCATGAACGCGGTGCGCGTGAAGAAGGCGTGATCCCGGTTTTTCGCCGCAGCGCCTTCCGATTCCACCAGAAAGCCGAGTTCATCCGCGGCGCGGACCTGAAGCCGGAACCGCCGGTGACGCCGGTCGCTATGGACTGGGCCGCCCGCGTGAAACAGGTGGCGGCGATGCCGTTCGTGAGCGCGGCAAAGAGGAAGTGAAGACCGCGCTGGCGCACCGCATATCTTTGAGCAACCATGACAGCCGTTCAACTGAAGTCCCAGCTCAAAAGGCTGATTGAGAATGAGAAGGATCTCAGCCTTTTGGAACATGCACTGCGCTTCTTCAACCGCGCTGACCAGGAGGAACTCTGGAAAGCGAAGCTCTCGAGCCGCGCGGATAAAGCGGAAGCGGATCTTGCGGCTGGTCGCGTGAAGACGCACGAGCAGGTGGTGGCGCACTTCAAAGCCAAACGCAAGAAGTGAAGATCGTCTGGTCGGACTGGGCACTGGATCGACTGGACGAGATCCATAGCTATCTGGAAAAGGAAGCAGGCCAGCGTGTCGCAGACAGCACGGTGGCCAAGGTGCTGGAAGCAGTGGCTTTGCTGAAGCAATACCCGCGTGGCGGGCAAGTTGAGCCCTGGTTGGAACACAAGGGCTTGGGTCATCGCCGGGCGGTTGTCGGCAATTACAAAGTGATCTACCGCATACACGAGAACGAGATCCGGATCACGGATGTGATCGATGCGCGGCAGGATCCGGGGAAGATGAAGGGCTAATTCCCAGGACCGAACGCACTTGGCGGCGCGGATAGCAGGCGGCGACGATGCCTTTCGTGAGCGCGGCGAAGAAGAAGAGTTTGAATGCCGCGTTAATCGCTTTAGAAGCCTCTTATCCAATCTCTAGCTTCGCTTCGTGAATAGGCGCTTGCAGCGAATCCAAGACCACGACGGCGAAGCGCGTGTGCGCTTTCGCTCTGTTAGGCATCTTCATATGCTTAGCAAGCACGGCGATCTCACAATCCGCGCAACTCGACAGCATAGTTCCGCTGAGCCAAACTCCGACGCAACTCTCCGATTCGACGTGTGAATTATCGCAGGTGCAGCGGCAGCCTGCCTACCCAGGCGGGCAGGAGGCGATGTTCCGGTTCATTGGTAAACACCTGCGCTACCCGACTGACATCGAGATACAAGGAAAGGTGGTCGTCGAGTTTGTGATCGACACCACAGGTGCTGTGGTCGAAGCGCGATCGATCCGAGGAAGCGGCGCTTCTGGTTTGGACAATGAGGCCATTCGTGTGGTGAAGTCAATGCCGCAATGGACACCCGGAGAAGTTGATGGGCGAAAGGTGCGAACACGCTTTATGCTGCCCGTATACATCGACCCCAAATAAGCCCGGTAAGATCCCGCATTTGGCGTGAGCGATTGAAGCGAATGCCCCACAGGCCGGTAATCCGGCCGAGGAGCAGCAGCGGAAAGCGCGACGCCGAGGCTTTGCGAGGGGGCACGCCCAAATAAACCGCTATCGTATTCCTCTGTGTGCTCTGTGCCTCTGCGGTGAACTTTGCCCCGCCCCTACTTTCGCCACATGCCCCAAGACATCGAGTTCAACAAGAACGAAGACCACAACAAGCTGAAGGTCGGTGACCTGCATGCCCGCCTGAAGAAGATCCACCTCGGCGGCGGCGAGAAACGCATCGCCAAGCAGCACGAGCAGGGAAAGATGACCGCCCGCGAGCGCATCGACGCGCTGCTCGACCCCAAGAGCCCCCGCATCGAGATCGGCGCCTTCGCGGCCGATGGCATGTACAAGGAGCACGGCGGAGCGCCCTGCGCCGGTGTGGTGGTGATGATCGGCCACGTGAGCAAGCGCCAGTGCATCGTAGTGGCCAACGACGCCACCGTGAAGGCCGGCGCCTGGTTCCCCATGACGGGCAAGAAGAACCTCCGCGCCCAGGAGATCGCCATCGAGAACCGCCTGCCCATCATCTACCTGGTGGACAGCGCCGGCGTGTACCTGCCCATGCAGGACGAGATCTTCCCCGACAAGGAGCACTTCGGCCGGATCTTCCGCAACAACGCCGTGATGAGCTCCATGGGCATCACGCAGATCGCCGCCGTCATGGGCAGCTGCGTGGCCGGCGGCGCCTACCTGCCCATCATGAGCGACGAGGCCCTGATCGTGGAGAAGACCGGCAGCATCTTCCTCGCGGGCAGCTATCTCGTGAAGGCCGCCATCGGCGAAGAGATCGACAACGAGACCCTCGGCGGCGCCACCACGCACAGCGAGATCAGCGGCGTTACCGACTACAAGTGCAAGGACGACGCGGATTGCCTCAAGAAGATCCGCGCCATCGTGGACAAGCTCGGCAAACCCAAGGATGCGGGCTTCAGCCGGGAGAAACCCGCCGCGCCCAAGAGCGAGCCGAAGGACCTCTACGGCATCATCCCCAGCGAGCGCGCCAAGCCCTACGACATGCGCGAGGTCATCGCGCGACTGGTCGACGGCAGCGAGTACACCGAATACAAGGAAGGCTACGGCCAGAGCATCCTCACCTGCTACGCGCGCATCGACGGCTGGGCCGTGGGCATCGTGGCCAACCAGCGGAAGGTGGTGAAGAGCAAGAAGGGCGAGATGCAGTTCGGCGGCGTCATCTACAGCGACAGCGCCGACAAGGCCACGCGCTTCATCGCCAACTGCAACCAGAAGAACATCCCGCTGGTCTTCCTGCAGGACGTCACCGGCTTCATGGTGGGCAGCCGCAGCGAGCACGGGGGCATCATCAAGGACGGCGCGAAGCTGGTGAACGCCGTGAGCAACAGCGTGGTGCCCAAGTTCACCGTGATCGTGGGCAACAGCTACGGGGCAGGCAACTACGCCATGTGCGGCAAGGCCTACGACCCGCGCCTCATCGTGGGCTGGCCCAGCGCGCAAGTGGCCGTCATGGGCGGCGACCAGGCGGCCAAAGTGCTGCTGCAGATCGAAGTGGCCGCGCTGAAAGGAAGAGGTGAAGAGATCACCAAGGAGCGCGAAGAAGAGATCCTCGGCAAGATCCGGGCACGTTATGAGGAAGCGATGAGTCCGTATTACGCCGCTGCCAGATTGTGGCTTGACGCCATCATTGACCCTCTCGACACTAGGACCTGGATCTCGATGGGGATTGAGGCGGCGGCACAGGCGCCTGCTACCCGTGATTTCAACATGGGTGTATTGCAGACGTGAGTTCTTTGGGCGTTCCGGCTCGAAGACTCGCCGTCGGGCCATTCGCTCGTAGTCCTCGTCGGCTTCGTTCCTCAGCCGCCTGCGGGCTACCCGCTTCTGTCCCTAACGCGACATGCGCATCTGTGTGCATTGGGTACATTTGATTCGCTATGCAGCAGATGGTCGTTGGAGTGATCGCAATGCTGATGTCCTGCATCGATAGCGCAGCACAGACCTACGTTCCTTTATTCGACGACACCACGCGCATGTGGACATCGACCATTTCCGGCTCTGCCGAGGGTGATTGTCTCGATACGTGGGTGACCACACATTGGATCGATGGGGACACCTTGATCGAAGGCACCACGTACACCAAGGTCCGATCGCGTGAAAGACACTACGTTGAGCCGCTGATCGAATGGTGCCAATCCATGACCGAGTACCCCGGCCAGGACACCTATGTAAGAGAGGTGGACCATGCGGTATTCGCACGCTCGAACTGGTCGACGGAATCGCTCATCTATGACTTTGACGCCGTGGTCGGCGATACCATACCCTATCCAGCCAATGCCTACGAAAATGGTTTCGGATGGCATGCTGTCGTCGTGCAAGTGGATTCGATCCTCGTCAATGGCATGTACCGCATTCGCCAAACAGTGAGCGCATACCAAGGAGACACTGTGCGCATGATCGAAGGCATCGGAGCCACATCCGCTCTATTCGGACAGCTAAACCAGCAACTTGGTCTATCCCACTTCGGCCGACTCGACTGCGTCAGGGAATCTGGTCAAGTGATCTTCGGAGATACATGGTGCGAACTGATCACCGGGATCGTTTCACATTCTTCTCCCAGAATAGCACCTCCCTACCCGAATCCTGCACGACACACTGTGAAATTTGACGATAGGATATGGGCGTATCACATTGTCGACCTCTATGGTCGGAGCGTGCTTCATGGGATCGGCCACGCGGCGGATGTCATGAGATTGTCGGCTGGTGCGTATTTGATCCGTGGTTGGGACGAACAGGGCTCCATTCTCGGAACATGGACGATCCTGATCGAACCTTGACTGTGAAGAGAGCATGAGCCCCTATTACGCGGCGGCACGGCTGTGGCTGGATGCCATCATCGATCCGCTGGATGGGCTTGCGCGTGGCCGTCATCCCGGGCTGTCATCCCGGGCGAGACCCGGGACGGGATGGATCAGCATGGGCATCGAAGCGGCCAGCCAGCCCCGGGTCAAGCCCGGGGTGGCAACGAGGGAGCTCAACATGGGGGTGTTCGACGCGATCACCGGTTGAACCGCCCCCTCAGATCAAGCCCTCCCGCACCGCCAGGTTCACCGCGCTGGCCACGCCCTTCACCTGGAGCTTCTCGTAGATGTGGCTCACGTGCGTGTTCACCGTAGCGTAGCTGATGTTGCACTTCGCGGCGATGATCTTGTAGCTGTAGCCTTCCGCCAGCAGCTTCAGGATCTCCAGTTCGCGTTCGCTGAGCTGGAAGTCGATGGCCTTGCTGTTGGAACCACGCTGCGCGAAGAGCTTCAGCACCTTCGCGGCGATCACCGGCGTCATGGGCGCACCGCCTTGGGTCACCTCCACGATGCCTTCGATGAGCTTGCCGGGTTGGGTCTGCTTCAGCAGGTAACCATCCGCGCCGGCGAGGATGGACGAGAAGATGCGCGCATTGTCCTCCAGCACGGTCTGCATCAGGATCTTCACGTCCTTGAACTGCTTGCGGATGAGGGTGACGCCCTCGATGCCGTCCACGTGCGGCATGTCGATGTCCATGAGCACCACATCCGGCGTGGTCTCCGCCACATGTCGCACCACCTCGCGGCAATCGGGCCAGGCGCCCACGCAGGTCATGTTGTCCGTGCTGTCGATGAGCAGCTGCAGCCCTTCGCGGCGCTTGGCGTTGTCATCGAATACGGCTACGCGGATGCTCATCTGTATCGTCGTTCGCGGGCAAAACTATTCCGACGCGGTGGGCGCATCCGTCATTGCGTCCAATGATTTTGAGCGGCCATCGGGCACGAAACGCAGTTCGATGCGGGTGCCCTTGCCGACTTCGGACGTGATGGTGAGCGTGGCTCCGAGCTCCGCCGCGCGCTTGCGCATGTTGGGCAGGCCATTGCCGCCACCGGTGGCGCTGTGCACGTGTGCGGTATCGAAGCCTTTACCGTTGTCGGCGATGCTCAGGACGATCTGCGACCGGTCGCGTACCAGCGTCACGCGCAATTCGGTGCAGTCGCTGTACTTCACGGCGTTGTTCACGGCCTCTTTGAACACGAGGTAGAGGTTCTTGCGCGCCGACATGTCCAGCGGCAGCGCGCGCAAAGCGGGGTCGTGGTCGACGTGCAGCGCGCATCCGCGCGTCTCGGTCATGCGCACGGCGTGGTCGATCGTGCGCTTCACCAGGTGCTCCATGTCGTCGTTGTCCGCGTTCACGGCCCACACGATGTCGTTGATGGACTCCAGCACCTGCGTGGTGCTCTCGCTGATGCGCGCCAGCAATTCGTTGGCCTCGGGCGCCTTCTGCGCCACCTTCTTCTGCGCCACGGAACTGTACAAGGACACGCTGCTGAGCGTGGACCCGATCTCGTCGTGCAGGTCGCGTGCGATGCGTTCGCGCACCGCCACCACCTTCATCGCCTGCGCCAAGCGGTAGCGGTAGAACGCGTAGAGCCCGCCGCCCAGCACCAGCAGCACCGCACCGCGGAACCACCAGGTGCCCCACCACGGCGGTTCGATGATCAGCTGGAGCGTGGCGCCTTGCTCGTCCCACACCTCGGCACTGTTGCGGCCTTGCACGCGGAAGGTGTAGGTGCCGGGATCCAGGTTGGTGAAGCTGGCCTGGTGCGTGGTGCCCGCGTCCACCCAATCGGTGTGGAAGCCTTCGAGCTTGTAGCGGAAGCGGTTCTTCCACGGGGCACCGAGGTCCATGCACGCGAAATGGATGGTGAGCGAACGTTCCGCATAGGGCAGCGTCAGTTCGGTCAGGTGGTCCGGCGGCGATGGCAACAGGAAGGCATCCGGCTCCCCCGTCCGCTTCACCCAGGCAACGGGCGTGTTGGCCAGGCCCAGCCCCGTGATCACCGTGGCGGAGGGGCCCATCTCGTCGTACAGCGTAGTAAGATCGAACCAGGTGACGCCGTTCGTGCCGGCGAAGTAGAAGTTGCCATCGGCGCCCACTGTCGCACTGTAGCGATTGAATTCCGTCCCTGCCAGACCATCGTTGCGGGAGTAATTGCGCGTGGCACCGGTCCGCGGGTCGAAACGGCACAGGCCGTTGTTGGTGCTCACCCACAGCTGGTGGCGTGCATCGGCGAGCACGCCGTAGATGGTGTTGTTGGGCAGTCCCGTGCGCACATCGAAGGTGGTCGTCGTGTACGTGCGCACGTCCACGCGCGCGAGCCCGGCATCCTCCGTGCCCACCCAGAGGAAGCTGTCCGGCCGATCGGGATCGGGGCACAGGGAGAAGATGCGATCGCTGGGAAGTGAGCGCGGTTCGGCCGCATCATGCCGGTGCACCGTCCATTGCTGTACTGCAGGGCGCCATTCCAACAGGCCTTGTCGCGTGCCGAGCCAAAGCGTACCCCCCGCGCCGAAGTGCATGGCGGAAATGGCGCGGTAGTCCACCTCGTGCAGCGCGAAGGGCAGCGCGTAGCGCGCGGTGATGCGCAGCGCGCGTGGATCGAAACGGAGCAGGAGATCGGCGGGCTTGCCAACGGTGCTGCTGGCGAGTATCCACAGGTCCGGGCTGTCGCAGTCCACCAGCATCAAGGGCTCTTCCTGTGTGCCCAACGGAACGGACACGGGCGCAGCGCTTCCTTCCGTGTAGCGCAGCAGCTTGTTCTCCTTCAGCGTTACGCACGCCCACCAATTCCCATCGTCATCGCGCTTGAAACAGGACCAGCTGGGTCCGCGGCCCGTGGGTGCGAGGGCTTCTTTGAGCGGTATCGGCCGCACCAGGCTGTCCGGCGGGTTCAGCCACAGCATGTCCGTGGTGGCCACCACGTAGCGCCCGGCGCGGTCGGCTTTCACCAACCACGGACTGGAACCTTGGAACAAGCGGTGGAAGCGGCCGGCCAGCGCGCGATGCAGCAGCACGCCATAGCCCGTGGTGCCGATCCATAGGTTGCCGGTACGGTCCTTGGCGAAGGTGTTCACAACGACGTCCGCGGGCAGGGTGCCACCGTTCACTTCGGCGAATCCATTGCGCACCGAACGACCGTCGTTCAACGCAACGCACCAAGCACCTGCAATGCCCCGGAAGCCCAACCACAGCTTGTCGCCATCCAACATCGATGCGCCAAGCTCCCCGTCATCCGCATGCAAGACGATGGTATCCGTGGGCGAACGCGACTTCCGATCGAAGAGAACGACCTGGTCCTGCCGCACCATCACCATGCGATCGCCCACCGTGTCCACGAGCAAGGACGCTGGCGCTGTGGTCGCGGGCAAGGCCAGGGCCTTCAAGGGTGAACGCGAAAGGTCGGCCTCGAGCGCTTTGATCACCAGCTGATCGGTGCCAAGCATCCAAACCTCGTTGTTGCGGCCGCAAGCCAACGCCTCGATGTGTTGCGCGACTTCCCGCACCGCACCGGACCCTGCGAAGGAAACCGTGCCTTGCACATCCAGCACGAGCATGCCTCTGCCTTCTACTTCACAGAACTGACGCACGGCCCTGGGCATCGCCACCGCGGAGGGAACGGCCCGAACGATGTGGGCGAACACACCGGTGCGCGGATCGTAACGGTCCACCGCACCGCTCTCCGTTCCGATCCACAAGTTGCCCGCACGGTCCTCGCACAAGGCGCTGATGTGATCGGCACAGAGGCTCAGGCTGTCGCGTTCATCGTGCCGGAAGACGGTGTAGCCATAGCCATCACTTCGAGCAAGTCCATCCTTCGTACCGAACCACAGGTAACCGGTGCGGTCCTGGAGTATGGCGCGCACCATGCCCTGCGGCAGGCCATCGTCCACCGTGATCCATTCAACGGGAAGCTCGGAGGTCCGCACAGCCTCTTGGGCCGCGGACGGCACCACCGACAGACCCATGATCAGGGCTGCCAGGGTGTTCGGCAGAGGGCTCGCGCGCATCGCTTCTTCGGGAAACTTAGGCATTAGCCCACGGGTGCGAATCATTGGACCCAATGATGCCTGCCGAGGCCCGGCTCATTGGACACAACGATTGTGGTGCCGTGCCGCGTGGAGTTCGTTTGCAGTGTCGAATCCCATCACTGACGAGCAAGCTCCATTCCCATGAAACCGTCTCTACGCCTTCTCCTCATCGGTTGCGTGTCGCTCCCCATGGCAGCGCTCGCTCAAACCTATTGCCAACCGGAGTACGTTGATGCCGGTATCTTCGGCCACTACATCGATGGTTTCGAAATGGGAACCATCGACAAAGTCGGTACCGGCGCTACCGCAGCTCCGGGCTTCACGAGCTACACCAACGGAGGTCCCGGCACCTTCACCGCCGTGGCACCTGGCGGCACCTATCAGGCGACCATCACTTCCGGACCCGCCGCCGATATTCAAACGTATTCGATCTGGGTGGACCTGGACCACGACCTCATCTACGAGTCGAACGAGTTGTTGGTGCAAGCCGCAACAAGTGGTGCAGGGGTGCAAGTGACCACGGTGAACATGACGATACCGGCCGAAGCAGCCGTTGGCTATACCAGCATGCGCATCGCGAGCGGAGGTCTGACCGCCCCCACTGAGCCCTGCGGTTACTACCTCTTCGGCGAGACCGAGGACTACATCGTGGTGATCGACAATGGCGCGCCGTGCATACCGGTGTACCTGTACGGAACCACCCAGGAAGACTTCATCAGCGATGTGATCGTCGGCACCATCAACAACAGCGCTTCAGGAACTGGTTCCACACCGTACAGCGACCTCACCCATGCCGGGCCGAACTACATCACGTCATTGACGCCGGATGTGAACACCCCCATGATCATCACCGCCGGCACGCACTACTCGACCATAGACTACCCCAACTATTACTCCGTTTGGGTTGATCTGGACCGGAACGGTGCCTTCTCGCTAACTGAGCGGACCGCCTTGGTCAGCGCCTTCCTTCCCAACCAAGTGGTCTCGTTCAACCTAGTGATTCCGGCTGGAACACCTAACGGCTACACGCGCATGCGCGTGATGTGCACTTATGACACCATACCGAGCGACGCCTGCGGCACCTACGGCTACGGCGAGACCGAGGACTACACCGTGGTGATCGACGATGGCCAAACCTGCATTCCCCTTTACGCGGCGCAAGCCAGCCAAGGCAACTACGTGACCGATGTGCAGTTGGAAGACATGCATTGGACCTCACCGAACGCGCCTGCTTCGGGCTACACCGATGCAACGGAATTCGCAGCGCACCTGCAGGCGGGTGTACCCAGTTCGCTCCACATCACCGGCGGCCCGTTGACAACGCCCGGTACCTATGTGTGGATCGACTGGAACGGCGACGGTTTCGATGCAGGGGATCTGTTGACATTCCTGTTCCAAGGGGTCGAATTCGAGGAGTACACCATTGAGGTCACCCCGCCAGCAGACATGTTCGGCTACGCGCGCATGCGTGTGAGCTCCGTTAGCGAAGAAGTGGGTCCGTGCGATCCTGCTGCGGCCGGCAGCGCCGTGGACTTCGGGCTCGCCGTAGGGCACAGTGGTTGGCCCTGCCTGCCCTTGCTGGGGTATGGCACACAACTCGGCGACGGCTTCGCCAACCCCTCCGTTCAGGGGGTCGCGCAGGCAACGCAAACGGCCTTTCCCTATTACGCCTGGTCGGCTTCCACACCCTACCACTGGGAACGCGGAAGCAGTTACGGGATCAGTTTCGAAGCCGGGGCCTATGTCCCTGAAACGTACCGCGTGTGCATGGACATGAACGACGATGGCGACTTCGCCGATATGAACGAAGTGCTGGCAACCAGTTCCAGTGCCTCCGCCGGACAACTGATGGCGATCGGCTTCACGATACCCGCCAATTGTCCGCCCGGCCAGCACTTCATGCGCCTGCGTGCGAACGATGATGCCAACTACCCGCTGGTGGATCCGTGCGAGGATCAGCTCTACGGACAGATCTTCGATTGGGTGGTCGCCGTGGAAGACCCCAACGGCCCGTGCATTCCCTTCGTCAACGCGTGGACCACGGGCGGCGATTTCATCGATGGTGTGCAACTGGGCACCATCGAGAACATGAGCACCGGCGGCACCTTCGCAGCGGCCTACCGCGACTACACGGCACAGACCGCCGACCTGATGGTGGGGCAGGCCGCGCCCTTGTTCATCACCAGTGGCGCGAACGGAGGCAACAGCTACAGCGCGTGGATCGACTACAACAACGACAACGACTTCGATGATGCGCAGGAATCGCTGGGCTGGATCGTCATTGCGGACCCGTATGCCACGGAGCTGCTCATCTTCAACGTACCACCGGGAACACCGCTCGGCCCCAAGCGCATGCGCGTGCGCTGCGCACCCACCGGCATCAGCGATGCCTGCGTGAGCGCGCCTACCGGTGAGACCGAGGACTATACCGTGAACATCAACGTGAACACCGGCGTAATGGCCGCCACCACCGCCGACCTGCGCCTGCTGCCCACCACCGATGGCGTGCAACTGCTCTCCGATGCCTCCCTCATCGGCAACAGCTATTTGCTCCTCGATGCCACCGGCCGCACGCTCTCCACCGGCCGCATCACCGCCGACCGCACGGACCTGCCCATGACCGACTTCGCGCGCGGCGCTTACACCGTGCAGGTGCACAACGGCGATGCGCGGCAGGTGAAGCGCTTCGTATGGTGAGCCAAGCACACGGCCACTGATCGCCGCAGGGGCTTCGGGAACGAAGGCCTTGCGGCGTTCATCTTGAACTTGCTTTCCATGCGGCGCTGGTTTGCGTAAACCCATTTCAGGACAAGACACCGAAGCCCAGAATCCGAGTCAGCCCATCGCCCTAGGCCATCCTCCAAAGCAGCTGCGCTGCCATCGCACAACGATCCGGCAATTCGGCCGTGGCATCCCGGATATCAGCGTCACCGATCCGACCGGCCACCTTATCAATTGGTGGGGTTGTCGGCGATAGACCCGGCGATGCGATCGTGTTCACTACTATCGCGGATCACGCGGCCTCTACCTTCACGCCATGCTCACCCCGGGTCGTCTCCGCGTAGCGATCATCACCTTGATCGTGTTGATCATGTGCTGCGTCACCGCATCAGCGATACTCAGCCTGCGCGCAGGGCATGCCGCACGGGCAGCATCCACCTTCTTCGCGGGGCTCGCGTTCTCCATCCTCTTCTGGACGCGCCTGCCGAAGAAGGTCGGTTGACCCGTTGCGGTTGAGCCGCTCTTGCCGGTCATCATCCTATTGATTCTGGCAGGGTGCCTAGTGATCGCGGCCCTTGCCGCAAACTTCCGCAGCTGGTCTCGCCGTGCGCGGCCTGTGCGTTCAGACGGACCCTGCGGCCTCGAAGTTGCGCACCTCGTTGCCGCGTGCAGTGGGTCTCGTTCTACCTATCCGTAGGACCCCTCCGCTGAACCTTCCCCTTGCCCTGGTGTACCGCACCGCATCATGCGCACCCGACTACTTGCGGCCCTCCTCTTGCTCGGCACTATCGGTCGTGCCCAGGACACGCTGCCGAATATCATGGACGACCACACGTATTTCGGTCCGATCCATTTCGCGAACGCCACCGATAGCGCCGACTTCATGCATTTCCGAAGAGGTCTGCGGATGGTGCAACGCGCCGACGCCAAGGACACCGCGAAGGTCCAGTACCGCATGGTGTGGAGGGAGGATCAGCACGGTGGCTTTGGGTCGGTGAGCCGAGGGGACAGCAGCGTGTGGCAGCCTCCTGAAAAGGTGTTGTTGGGCCTGTTCATGGGCGGCCCCTTTGTCACCGCGGATGGACGGCGCGGCATGTTGGTGGTGCACGATACCCCTTGCGGTTTGATCTGCCGCAATGCCTGGTACTACGTGGAGGAATGAGGAGGTGGCTTCAGGCCACCGCAGGGCCTCTGTCTTCGGGATCCAGCGCATGATGGCCACGTGATCCGTCCGAACCAAGGGCGTCGGTCGTCGGTGCAGGTCGTCAGGCAATACGTACCCTGTTGGGCGTGACCGTATCCATGCCATCTGATAGTTCGGCCTTGCGATGATGCGGCCAATGCCTTGCGCGGCTGTTGCCTGTGACCCATGCGCTACCGGAACCGACCTCGCACTGCCGCGCACCGCACGTTCGATGGGCCAGCGAATGCCGATGGCACGATCCGTCCGGTTCTTGGCCGTTCTTGATCCGGCACCACTTATACGTTTGCATCGTGAACTGTTGATGGATGAAGCCTCGTGTTGTTCTGCTCCTGCAACCGCGCACCAACTTGCTGGACCTGGGTGGCGTGGCACAAGTCTTCCTTGAGGCCAAGGCACAGGGATTTGATATCACCGTGGAGCATTGCGCGATGGGTGACCCGATCGATACCTCCATCGGGCTCTCGTTCACGGGTGTGAGCGACTTCGGCAAGCAGCGGCTCCAACGCGGCGATCACGTGTTCGTGATCAGTTCGGACATACAGTACGTGCTGTCGAACAGGTTCCAACCGAGCAAGGCGCTCTTGGAGCGGCTGCGCGACGCGCACGAACGCGGTGTCACCATCTGCGGGATCTGCAATGGCGTGTTCCTGCTGGGCAAGGCGGGGCTGCTGGACGGCCGTGCCTGCACCACGCATTGGAAACGCACGGCCCAGTTGCAGCGCATGAACCCCAAAGCCCAAGTGAAGGAGAACATCCTGTTCGTGGAGGATCGCGGCATCATCAGCAGCGCGGGCGCTACCTCAGGCGTGGACGTCGCCCTTCATGTGCTGGCCCGCTTGAAGGGTGAGCAGTTCAGCTTCCGCATCTCGCGCGAGCTGATCGTGTACAAACGGCGCAACGGCTCCGAAGCGCAGCACAGCGTGTACCTGGCCAGCCGGAACCACATGCACACGGGCATCCATCGCGTGCAGGACTGGTTGCAGGAGAACCTCCACCGCCGCACCACCCTGCCCGAACTGGCTGAGCGCGCGAACATGAGCTACCGCAACTTCTGCCGGGTGTTCCGGCGGGAGACCTCGCTCACCGTGCTGGAGTACATCACCCTCCTGCGCAAGGAGCTGATCAACGAACTGCTGAAACAACCGGACCTGTCGCGCCAGCAGATCGCGCAACGCTGCGGCCTGACCAGCGAACGGCACCTCTCACGCATGATCGCCCAATGACCATGAAGCACCAGGACCGCATCGATCACTTCCGACGGAAGCTCGATCACGAGCTCGACAGCGCCGACCTGTACGCCGCCATCGAAGCCGGGGAACGGATCGTGGTGGTGGACACGCGCACACGCGATGCCTACGCCACCGAGCACATCCCGGCAGCCATCAATTTGCCGCATCGTGAAATGAACGAGGGATCCGTTGCCGACCTGGACCGCCACGTGCTCTATGTGACCTATTGCGATGGCATCGGCTGCAACGCCTCCACCAAGGGCGCGCTGAAACTGGCCTCCATGGGCTTCGATGTGAAGGAGCTGGTGGGCGGATTGGACTGGTGGAAGCGCGATGGTCATTCCACCGAAGGGCGTGAAGGGCGTTCGGGCCTGCAATTCCAATGCGCGTGCTGATGGACAGCGCCATCGACATCCGGATCCAGCGCGCGCGGCCGGAGGATGCGCCCGTGGTGGCCTTGCTGGCGCAAGTGACCTTCCGCCAGGCCTTCGGTACGGTATGGAAAGACCCCGTGGTGCTGAAGAACTACCTGCGCGAAACGTTCGCGGTGGAGAAGGTCAGGAACAGCATCGGCAAGCCGAACAACGCTTACTGGCTCGCACTGGCCGATGGACTACCGGTAGGCTACGCGAAGATGAAAAAGCATAGCCCGTACGCGGGTTTGGACGATCCCTCGCCCGCCCAACTCCAGAAGATCTACGTGCTGGACGAGCACATCGGCAACGGCATCGGGGAGAAGCTCCAGGACGATCTGCTCGCCGAAGCGCGCGCCCTCGGTAAGCGCACGCTGTGGCTCGCAGTATGGGTAGGCAACGACAAGGCCATCCGGTTCTACGAACGGCACGGGTTCCGCAAAGCGACGGCCTACGCATACGACTTCCAAGGCATGCACTTCGATTACGACGTGATGACCCGAACGCCTTGACCGATGAAGGCGATCCACTTCGCACTGCCCGCACTGCTCGCGCTCATCGCTGCCTGCGGCAACGCCCTGGTGACCGTGGGCCAGAAGAAGGCCAGCGCCTTCGCGAACCCGTTCCTGTTCGGTGCTTTCTCCCTACTGCTGGCGGCCCTGTGTCTGTTCGCTATCGCCTGCATGCATTCCACCACGGGATGGCGCGCGTACATCGGATCGAACGCGAAGTGGATGGCGGCGAGCGCTGCGGGCCTGGTGCTGCTGAACGTGTTCCTGTACCTCCTCTATCGCAGCAGCGGGGCGGGCGCCTACACGCTGTACGCCTTGCTGGCCATGGGCACCACCTCCGTATTCGTAGCGATGAAGGTGTTCGGCGAACGCATCACCTTCTTCCATTGGATCTCCCTCCTGCTGGCCGCCGCTTCCATCGTGTCCCACTTGACGGGGAGCCTGTCGAGCCGAGGCTGAGGGACAGTGGTCGCACATGGGCCGCCGATGGAGGCATCAGATCTTGCGGGAATTGTTGTTCGCGATCTCCGCAATATCTGCGGAGAATAAACGCCGCCCGCGACCTGTCCGATCTGGTGATGAAGAGAGTCCTGTAGAAGGTCATGGCGGGCGGAGCGCACTTCATGCGGGCGTGATCGATCCGCACAGCCCAAACCGCTGGTTCAATGGCCAGTGATGACGATCGCTGCGCGCGCGACGGTGCTGTCGTCGCGTACCATGGCCGTGTAGCGTCCGGGCGCCAGTTGGGCCGCCGGCATCCATCGCCAGCGCAGGCCATCGCTACCCGCGTGCGGCAGCGAGCGCTCCTCCACCACGCGTCCCATGGCATCGAGCACTTGGAAGCGTGCTCCCGGTAAGACGTGGTCGAGCCGCAATTCAAATGGACCAGTTCCCACGGCGGGCATCACGGCAAGAGTTCCGGTCGCCACCGGGTCTTCCGCGATTCCCACGGCGGGCACTTCGCGCACCACCACGCCGTTGGGGTCGGTCAATCCGTTGCCGCTCGCGAAGAAGCCCAGCGCCGTGCCCGACGCGTCGAACCAATGCACGGCATCCTCGCCCCAGTCGCCCATGAGCAGGTCGCCGTCGGGTGGCAGGAAGGCATGCCCCTCCGGGTTGATGAGTCTGCTGATGTACACGCCGAGGTAGCTTCCGGTGGAGTCGAAGCGCAGCACGTTGCCCACGGTCCAGTCCTGCACCAGCACATCGCCGTTGGCCTCCTGCCAGATGTCGGTGGGGCCTTGCAGGATGGTGCTGTTGATGAACACATCGAGGAAGGTGCCGTCGGCCGCGAAGCGCTGCACCGTGCCGTTGCCGCCGTTGCCGTACACGGAGAGGTAGAAGCGGCCTTGCGCATCCCAGAAGTGGCCCAGCCCGTTGGGCGTGTCGATGCTGGTGAACTCATCCACGAAATCGCCGTCCAGGTCGAAGCGCACCACCTTCTTCTGCACGGTGCCCCATTGGGTCACATAGATCAGGCTGTCAGGGCCGATGGACATCTTGGAAGGCATTTCGAGCGCGTAGCCCGAAGTGAAATCACCGAGGTAGTCGCCGGTGAGACCATCGTAGCGCTTGATGGCGGTGTTGCCGAAGCCGGTGACGAGCACCGAGCCATCGGGATGGAAGAGCACCTGCTCCGGACCGAACAAGCTGCCGGAGCCGGAAGTGATGAACTCGCCGAGGAAGTTGCCGCTGGCATCGTAGCGGTGCACGGCGTTGGTGCCGCGGCTGTTCACCAGAACCTCGTAGGTGGATTGCGCTTGCACGGAGGAGGACAGGCAGCACGCGACAAGTGCAACGGGTATCGATGGTCTCATGGGCGATGGGGTTCGGGGCCGACGTGTTCAGCGCCAAGCCATGAGCAACCTAGGCAGACCGCGCATGCCATCTCCTGCAGAACAACCATCGGTGATGCGCACCAAGGCAGCGGCGTTCCGGGGGATGAACGGTGGCGGCGAAAGGGATGCTGAGCGCGTGACGCTATTCCTTCACGAAGCGCCAGCGCAGACCGGCCGCTTGGAGGATGTAGCTGCCCGCCGACAAGCGGACCACATCGACGCTGTGCTGATCCTGCGTAGTGAAGATCACCCGGCCGTTGATGTCGGTGACCCTGACCACGGCACCGGCCGGCAGCCCGCTCGGCAATTGCAATCGGTCCGTGGCCGGCACAGGATACAAGAGGCCTCTTGGTGCATCCGCCTCGGCAAGGGCTGTGGCCAGGGGCGTCAACTTCGCCACGAACCCATCACCGGCCTGGCCGGTCAGCTGGGCGCGTCCGGCGAGGTAGAGCGCCCCATCGTTGCCCATGACCATGGCGTTCACCTTGCTGTTCTGCGCACCGGGCACGTTCCACGGCTGCCGGAAGAGCCGTGTGCCGCTTGTGTCATACTCGTAGAGATAGGATCCGATATAGGCCGAGGCGATGATCCAACGATCATCGTGCAGGAGCGCATGGTCCATGTTGAGGCAGTAACTGATGTTGCCACCGGTGAGCGTATCGGTCCACAGCACGTTACCCGCGCTGCTCAGCTTGGCCGCTAGCAGATACGGCCCGGGGATGGACGCCTGGAAGGACCCCTCGCCCACTGCGTACACATCGCCCTGCGCATCGCAGCGCAAGTGCCGCACCCGGCCATTCACGCTGCTCAATCCGGGGAAGCCGAAGTCGGTGCTCCAGAGGATCGCGCCGTCGGCGGCCAGTTTGGTGACGTTGAACTGCTGGTTGCGTCCGCCACCGACCAGGACGTGCCCGAGCCCATCGGTGGTCATCGCGTTGTTGTTGTCCGTGGTGCTCACCAGCAGGTCCGTGGTCCAGAGGTGCGTTCCCGCTGATGAGTAACCGACCGCGGCGGAATAGGAACTGCCGTTGCGTGTCCACATTACCACCACCGAGTCGCCGATTGCCTCCACCGCCAGGCCGAGGCCGAAGCCGTTCCAGTTGGTTGGCAGCGGATGGGTGACCCACCACGCCAGATCACCCGAAGCCGTCAGCCTCGCCAGCCCCGGCCTGGTCTGCCCACCGGAAGTGAATCGGCCGGTGAGGTACACCTGGCCTTCGGTGTCCATGGTGGCATCGCCGAAGTCATCACCCGTGTTGGTGCCTGCGGAGTTCAGCACGATCTCGCCGGTCTGGATCCCGCCTGCCGTGTAGCGCTGCACGAGCACATCGTTGGTGCCGGTCTGGTTCTCGTAGTCCCCCAACGCGAGCACGGAGCCGTCGTTCAACTCGAAGATCTTCCACGCGCGCCCGATGCTGTCCGGCAGCCCGTTGATCCACAGCGGAACTCCCGTTCCATCGAACGCCGCCACGTAGAACTCCGCCGTGTTGGCGGGCTTGAACAGGCCGCTGGCGACCAGCTCCCCGCCGGGCAAGAGCACGAGGTCCTCCGCGCTATGGTAGCCGGTGAGCCCATCGAAAAGGCTGATCCACTCCGTGTTGTACTGCGCGCGTCCATCGGCGACCGCAACCGTTAGGGCACCCGCAAGGAGGAAGGGCAGCGATCCATTCTTCATGAGTTGATCCGTTTAAGCCAGCGTACCCAAGTGTACGACGGATCGTTCGCCCTCCGCACGCTGCCCACAAAGCTGCCGCCCACGCATCCATCGGCGTCCCGCAGCTTGTTGAGCGTCGGCTTTGCCGGGTGTTCCGGCGATGTGAATCACGAACGGCGGAAGGGTCACCCACCTACCAGCACCCTGAAGCCGCCCACCGTCATGCGCTTCATATCGAAGGGCGGATTCCTGGGGTCCATCATCTTCTCCATGCGCGGATCGGCCATGATCTTCTTCATGATGCTGTTGCGGTGCGCTTTCGATCGGTACAATATCCAGGAGAAGAGCACGGTCTCCCCCGCCTTCGGCTTCACGATGCGCGGAAAGGTGGCCGTGATGCCCTCGGGGGTGAGGTCGTCCCCCACGCACTCGAAATAGGCGAGCGCGCCGTATTCCATCCAGATCTTCTTCGCCTTGGCGGCGATGACGCGGTATTCCTTCAGTTTGTGTTCAGCGATGGGGATCACGAATCCATCCACGTACTGGGCCATGCGTGTTGGGTTTGAGGTCGACGGAATGCCTGCCCGAAGTTAGATGGCACGCGCGGCAACCGGAACAAGCCTGCCCCCATCCACGCGCCCCTTCGTCCGTCAGGCTCTGCGCCCGGCGAGGGCACCGAGGACGAGCGGCATGCGCATGCGGCTACGCCTTCTTCACATACATGCTCTTCAGCGCCATGGCCCCGAAGCCTTCGATCCAGCAATCGATGTTGTGATCGCCTTCCACGAGCTTGATGCCGCGCACCTTGGTGCCCGCCTTCAGCGCTTTCGGGGCGCCTTTCACGGCCAGGTCCTTCACCATCACCACATCGTCGCCATCGTGGAGCACGTTGCCATTGGCATCCTTCACCACCAGGCCGGCCTCAGGCATCTCATCCGGATTCCACTCATGCCCGCACTCCGCGCACATCAGCGAGGTGCCGGTCGGATACGTGATGAGCGATGCGCATTCGGGGCACTTGGCGTTCTCGGGCATGGTGATGGGTTCGCGCGCGAAAGTACCCGGCTGTCCGTGACCAGAAGCTTGCATCCATCATCCGCCAACGAGGCCAGCGCGCATCTTTGCGCAACATCATGCGGCCTATGCCTGATCCCAAGACCACATCCCTGAGGGACGGCGACAGGTGCATCGTCGTAGCCGGCACGCACAAAGGCAAGAGCGGCATCGCCCGCGACCTGAACATCAGCAAGAGCGGCCACCTCACCATCACCGTGGTGCAGGCTGATGGCGTGCGTTTCAAGACGCTAGGGCGAAACGTGAGCGTTGCGAACGAGTGAACGCGCCCTGCAGACTTACCTCACGCGCATCTTCTCCAGCCCCTTCACCCCTTTCACGATCAGCTCCTCCAGCACCTTCGCATCCACATCGCTCAGGCGCCTGAAATACAAGCAGCCCTTGCCCGTGCTGTGCTTGCCGAGCTTCTTCAGCTGCGCTGCCGACTTGTCGAGGCCCGTAAGGATGTACAACGAGAGGTTCGCCTTGCGCGGACTGAAACCGGTGAGCATCCATTCCCCTTCGCGGCCGCTGGCCCCCTTGTAGTGGTAGCGCCCGAAGCCCACGATGCTGGCGCCCCACATGCGCGGCTCCTCGCCGGTGATCTTCTTCATCAGCTTCATGATCGCGCGGCAATCGGCGGCGACTTCTTCGCTCTGTTCCGCGATGAAGGCTTCCACGCTGGCATCGTTCTCCTTGGTCTTGAGTTCAGCTTTGGCCATGGCGTTTGGTGTCACGCAAAGATGATCGGGCGCACCGTGCTTCAACCGGCCCTGCTTTACTTCGGGCCATGCCAGCGAAGAAAGCCCAAGGCACGAAGAAGACAACTACGCCTGCCAAGTCGAGGAATACAACGACCCGACCAACGGCGAAGACCCTGCGGTCGATGAAGGCGGGTGTCGCGAAACCCAAGGTGAAACTGTTGAGCGGCGGCAATCCGCAGATCGCCAAGGGCGATGGCGATGCGCCGGTGCAGGCGTACATCGCCGCGATGCCCGGCTGGAAGCGCGCGATCGGGGAGCGGCTCGATGCGCTTCTGGAAGAGCACATCCCGAAGCTGCAGAAGGCCGTGAAATGGAACTCACCGTTCTATGGGGTGGAAGGCCAGGGCTGGTTCATCGCCACGCACGTGTTCAACGAATTCGTTCGCATCACCTTCTTCTTTGGGCAGTCGTTGAAGCCGCTGCCACCCGGACCGAGCAAGGACAAGAACGCCCGCTACCTCGACATCTACGAGAGCGGCATCGAGGACGAGAAGCAACTGGTGAGCTGGCTGAAGCAAGCGGCGGCGCTTCCCGGCTGGTTGAATCATTGATCGATCATGAACGGACCGAATCCACGAGTAGACTGGTTCTTCGACAAGGATGGACCATGGAAAGCATCTTTCGCGAAGCTTCGTGAGCTGGCGCTGGACACCGGCCTCACCGAAGAACTCAAGTGGGGGCACCCCTGCTACACGCTGAAGGGGAAGAACGTCTTCCTCATGCACGGTTTCAATGAATACTGCGCGCTGCTCTTCCACAAGGGCGCGCTCCTGATGGACGATCATGGCATCCTGGTGCAACAGACGCCCAATGTTCAGAGCGCTCGGCAGATCCGTTTCAGCAGCCTGAAGGTGATCAAGGACATGGCCCCGTTGATCCGTAGCTACATGGAGCAGGCCATCGCTGTGGAGAGGGCGGGCATGAAGGTGCCGTTGAAGCCAGCGCAGGAATTCGCGATCCCCGAAGAGTTCGCCGCGAGGCTGAAGGCCATGCCTGCGCTGAAGAAAGCATTCCAAGCGCTCACGCCGGGAAGGCAGCGCGGCTACCTCTTGCATTTCGCCGGAGCCAAGCTGAGCAAGACTCGCGAAGCGCGCATCGAGAAGCACATGCAGCGGATCCTGGCGGGGAAAGGCCTGGATGACTAAGCCGATCAGCTGTTCCTAACTGGCATCGACTGAAGTTGCCGCAGCCATGGTCCGCTTGACCGCGACCAACCGAACAGCTACCGATCAGAGGTGACTGTAATTCGGGGCCTCACGCGTGATGTACACATCGTGCGGATGGCTCTCCTTCACACCAGCCGAGGTGATCCGGATGAATCGCGCATGCTTCAAGGCGTCCATGTCCGGTGCGCCGCAATAGCCCATGCCGGCGCGAAGCCCCCCTACGAGCTGATGCACCACTTCAGCGAGCTTGCCTTTGTAGGGCACCCGGCCAGAGATGCCTTCGGGCACCAGCTTTTTGATATCGTCCTCCATATCCTGGAAGTAGCGGTCCTTGCTGCCTTGCTGCATGGCCTCGATGCTGCCCATGCCGCGGTAAGCCTTGAAGCGCCGGCCTTCGTAGATGATGGTCTCGCCGGGGCTCTCCTCAACGCCGGCGAACATGCTGCCCACCATCACGGTTCCGGCGCCGGCCGCCAGGGCCTTCACGATATCGCCCGTGTAGCGGATGCCCCCATCAGCGATCACGGGGACGCCGGTGTGCGCGATCGCGCTGGCGCAATCGAGCACCGCCGTGAGCTGCGGAACGCCCACGCCCGCGATCACGCGCGTGGTGCAGATGCTGCCGGGCCCAATGCCCACCTTTACCGCATCCGCGCCAGCTTCAACCAGGGCCAGAGCGGCTTCCGCCGTGGCGATGTTCCCGGCCACCACATCCACGCCGGCGAAGGCAGCCTTCACTTGTTTCACCATGTTGATCACGCCCTTGGTGTGGCCGTGGGCGGTATCGATCACCAGGGCATCAACGCCGGCATCAACCAGCGCCTTCGCGCGCTCCATGCTGTCCGCAGCAATGCCGATGGCCGCGGCCACGCGCAGACGGCCCAAACGGTCCTTGCATGCGTGCGGGTGCTGCTTGAGCTTGAGGATGTCCTTGTAGGTGATGAGGCCGACGAGCTTGCCCTCCGGGTCCACCACGGGCAGCTTCTCGATCTTGTGGCTCTGGAGCACGTCCTCGGCCTGGGCCATGGTGGTATCAGGCTTGGCGGTGACGATGTTCTTTGAGGTCATCACCTCGGCCACCGGACGGGCCATCTTCTTCTCGAAACGCAGGTCGCGGTTGGTGACGATGCCGACCAGGAACCCGTCGGAATCGACCACCGGGATGCCTCCGATGCGGTTCTCGGCCATCAGGCGCAGCGCATCGCCTACGGTGGCGTGCCGGTCGAGCTTCACGGGATCGAGGATCATGCCGCTCTCGCTGCGCTTCACCCGGCGCACCTCTGCGGCTTGCTCCGCCACCAGCTGGTTCTTATGGATGACGCCGATGCCGCCCTGCTGCGCGATGGCGATGGCCAGCTCGGCACTGGTCACGGTGTCCATCGCGGCCGAGACCACGGGCACGTTCAGGCGGATGTTGCGGGAGAAATGCGAGCGCACATCCACGTCGCGGGGCAGCACCTCGCTGTAGGCAGGTACCAAGAGGACGTCATCGTAAGTGAGGCCCTCGCCGGTGAACTTGTCGTTGGGGAGCTTCCCGTTGGAGGGAAGGGCGCTGGCGTTTTTGCCCTGCGCTGCGGTTGCCGATCGTTCCATGCACAAAGGTAAACACCTGCCCGGAAGACCGGATCAATCGTCGCGGAGAAGCAGCACCGTTCCGCGCTTCACCACCATGCGGCCGGCGCCATTGCGCACGCTGCAGTAGTACGCATAGATCCCCTGCGGCATCACCTGGCTGCCCACCACGCCGTCCCAACCATCCTCCACGCGCTCGGTCTCCCAGATCACCTGGTTCCAACGGTTGATGATCACGAACCGGTATTCGGTCACATCGCCGAAGCCGATGATGGGCCTGATCTCGCGGTTCGCTTCAATGGCGCTGCCGATGATGAAGGCGTTCGGGATGTATATGAGCTCCTGCTGGAAGGCGCAGGCGTTATTGCTCGTGGAGGTGGCGTTGATGCCGGACGGGTTGCCCGCCTCGATGGCGACCACGTAGTAGCAGAAGTTCCCGGTCTCAGCCACGAAGGCATTCACGTCATCGTCGTACTCCCAGGGATCACTCGGGAGCAGCGCGATCTGCTCGAAGGCGCCATCGGCCACGCTGCGGTACACAGCGTAGCCCGCCACGGTCCCAGCCCATTGGATGTACCCATTCCAATTGAGCCGATTGATGCCATCGAGGCCCGGTTCGGCTTTGAGGACGATGTTCGCACCGAGGTTGCTCGTCACGGATGCGCTACCGCAGCTATCGAGCACTTGCATCCGATAGCGGTAGCCGTTCAACGACGGATCAACGCCCAGGTCAGTATAGGTGATCACCGGCCCTGCCGTGGCCGGGAAGATGGCCACTTCGTCATAGGCGGCGCCATTCACCGAACGCTCCAGCCGGTAGCCGCTCACTTGGGCGTTGAAGTCGACGCTGTCGATCACCGCGATCGCGTCAGGCGCCGTGACGGTGACGGTGCGGATGTAATTCCCGACCGGCAACTGGGGGTATTCCGTGAAACGGCAGGTCTTGTTGCTTAGCGAACTCGGAAGCCCCGGCCCTTGGATCGCCTTCACGATATAACAATACGTCTGACCCGGCTGGACATCGTGCTGGCAGGTGGTGGCATCGCCCGGAAGATTGGCGAGCACGGCCCAAGTGCCGCCATTGAACTGAACAAGGACCTGGATGCTGAGCGGCGCCCATCCTACATAGGGCGACCAGATGATTCGCGTTCTCGCGGCGCAACGATCGTACTCGGTACGGGCGAACATGGTGCTGTGGGAGGCACCGGTGGCACTGGTGTTGGGGCTCGGCGGCGTTCCTGAGAAACAGGTGTCGAAAGAGGCGATGGTGAAGGACTCCGGTCCGCCGAAAGGATAGCTGTCCGGCCAGGTGTAGCTGTTGTTGAATTGCCCGAACACCGTATCGATGATCACATCGCCACCGGGGCCGTTGTACACGACGATGTACCCGTCGGTGTCGGGCTGTGGGCTCGGTCCCCAGATGACCGTGCTCAGCCCACTGGTGCTATCCACGCTGACGGCCTGCACCACCGGCACCGAAGGCGGGGTGACATCGCGGAAAACCTCTCCGTCGCGATTGCTGAAAGAGATGCACCCATTAGCATCGGCCAGGCCTACACGGAACGTGAGCGAATCCTCGCAGATATCGACCACCCATTGGTAGGCGAAGGTGTTGGTGGGCACGGTGGCAATCTGCGTCCAAGTGCCAATCGGATACTCGAGCCAAATAGTGAAATCAGCGGACGAGGTGGATGAGGTCGCAGGCGCGTTCCATGAAAGGTTGGCACTGCCCAGCGGCGTGCTCTGGAACACTTGGAGGAAGAGCGTGGCAATGGTATCGCTCGGCACCGATACCTCCGGCGGCACTGCGTTGGTGGCTGATGCCATGAAATAGAACTGCGGACCCGCATTCGCCCCGGCACCAGCGTGCAAGAAGCTGGTGGTGCCGCAAGGCACATTGGTCACAAGGGCGAACGGCCCTAAAGGCGAGTTGGCATGCCAGATCTGGTATTGACCGCAAATGCCATTAGGGTCCAAGGGTATTGTCCAGGAGAGCGTCACGTCGCCGCTGACATCGACCGTGGCGCAGTGCGGCACCGGCGGATCAAGCGCCTGACCTGCAATGCCCGATGCGAGCACGCTGCCCCCGAAAAAGGCGGCAGCCCTTGCCATGCGGTTCGCACGCTTCATCACTGCTATAAGACGCTTCAGCATAGGGTCTTGTTGCCACCAGAGCATCATGCTGATGGAAGGGCGCACAATTGCGTGCGCGCGGCTTCGTACTCCGAGATCATCTGCCCGAGTATCGTGGCCGCCGGAAGCACATCCGAGAATCGGGCGCTCACCTGGCCGATTTCCAATTCGCCTTCGTCGAGATCTCCTTCGAACATCCCCTTCTTGGCTCGTCCACGTCCAAGCAATTGCTTTAATCCATCTGCATCAACCCCCTGATTGTATGCCGATTGAACTCGACCGAAAAAAGCGTTCTTCAAGAGGCGGACGGGGGTGATCTCCTTCAGGGTAAGCAGCGTATCGCCCTCCCCCGCTTGAGCGACTTGCTCCTTGAACGCAGGGTGCGCCGAACTCTCCTCGGAACAAACGAACCGGCTGCCCACCTGTACGCCATCGGCTCCCAAGGCCATCGCTGCGAGCATGCTGCGTCCATCGCAGATGCCGCCCGCCGCAATCAAGGGGATGCTGATCGCATCACGGACCAAGGGTACCAGCACGAGCGTGGTGGTCTCCTCACGCCCATTGTGCCCGCCTGCCTCAAATCCCTCGGCCACAACAGCATCCACGCCGGCCTTCTCGGCTTTCACGGCGAACTTGACGCTGCTGACCACATGCACCACCCTGATTCCTTGGTCCTTGAGCCGGCTCGTCCAGGTTGCAGGGTTGCCCGCCGATGTGAACACGATGGGCACCTGTTCCTCCGCGATGATGGCCATGTGCTGATCGATGTCGGGATAAAGCATGGGCACATTCACGCCGAACGGCCTTTCGGTGGCCGCCTTGCACTTGCGGATGTGCTCGCGCAGCACTTCCGGGTACATGCTGCCGGCACCGATCAGCCCCAAGCCACCTGCATTGCTCACCGCCGAGGCAAGCCGCCATCCCGAGCACCAGATCATGCCGGCTTGGACCACCGGGTACCGGATGCGGAAAAGGCTGGTGATGCGCGGATTCATGCGAGATTCGACGAAAGGCCGGCAAATCTAGGCGAGCAAGCTCCGGACCCCGTGGGATCGGGTGTTGAAAAAGCCTTGCCCATGAAGATCGTTCAGGGTACCGGTTCTTTCCTAAGTTTGCGCGTCATCCATCACGCTCCCAACGCCTTGCGCATGCGCCTTGCTACGCTTCGACTACCGCTCCTTTTCCTGGCTCTGGCAGCCCTATCAACGTCAAAGGCCCAATACGCCTGGGACATCGGCTTCCACATCGGCGGAGCTAACTATCTGGGCGAGATGGGCGGCAAGGACCAGCCCCGTCGCGACTTCATCTGGGACATGAAGCTCAGCCAGACGCGCTGGGCCATCGGCGGCTTCGCACGCCGGAAGCTCAATCGTTCTTTCTCGATCAGCACCGGGTTGATGTACATGCGGCTCCAAGGCGCTGATGCCCTTACCGAGAGCTATCGTCCCCGCCGTGGCCGCAATCTGAACTTCCGCAATGACCTGATCGAGTGGTACATCCGACCGGAATTCACCATCTTCCAGGATAATGATGTCGGAGGCCGCGGCCGTTACAAGACCGACTTCCGCCTGTTCGGCTATGTGGGCGTGGGCGTCTACTACCACAACCCGAAAGGACAGATCAACAGGGAGGGAGCCTTCTACAATCTTCAGCCCCTCAATACGGAGTTGGCGGATTATTCCCGCTTCGGCGCGAGCATTCCGGCGGGCATCGGGTTCCACTTCACGAAGAAGCGCCGGCACCGCTACGGCTTCGATATCGGCTGGCGCACCACCTTCACCGATTACATCGATGATGTGAGCACCACGTACAAGAATCCGGATCTGCTTCCGGGAGGTGCTACCGGCGATGCGGCTCAACTGGCTGACCAAAGCTCATACGCCTACGCCCTCGACCCCACCCTGCCGGATCCCAATAACTATGGATGGGGCTCGTTGCAAGCCAACGGCCAGCCCGAGAACATCCGCGGCGATCCCACGCACAACGACAGCTACTTGACCTTGACCTTCACCTACAGCTACGTGCTGCGCGGCCAATCCAACTTCTACCGCCAGCGCTATAGCTGGATTCGTGGCGGTAAGCGCGTGGGCCGCAAGTCGAGGGCGAAGTTCTGATTGCGCATAGCGGCGGACCTTGCCCGCCGAGTTCGAAGGCCGGGCCAAGAGCCCGGCCTTCGTTATTAGCGGCCCGAGTCCATCCCAAACACCCGCCTATTCGATCCCGTGCCGCTCGAGCCAATCGCCCAGGACCACCAGCGACCAGAGCCGCGACCAGTTCACGCGCTTGTCGCCAGCCAGGAAGCGCCGCCACTGATTGACTGCGGCCCCCGACCTGAACTCGGGCCGTGCATCCAAGCGTGCGATGCGCTCTTCGCAGAATGCACGAAGTTCGTTGCGCATCCAAAGCTCCCACGGCAGCGTGAAGCCCATCTTCGGGCGGTTCACGATTTCCGCTGGCAGCAGGTCGCCGAGCGAATCGACCAACAGCTGCTTCGGGCTGTGCGGGTACTTCTGCGCATCGCTCACGCCGAGCACGAACTCGACCAATTCGTGGTCGAGGAAAGGCACGCGCACCTCCAGCGCATGCGCCATGCTCATCTGGTCCGTGTCGCGCAACAGCACGCTCTGCAGGTAGGTTGACAATTCGCCAAGGGAAACCTGGCTGAGGAACGGCAGAGCATGCCCGGCGTCGTCTCGGATCAGGCCACGCATCACCGAAGACGCGCTTTTGGCTGGCAGGGAATCGCGCTTCAGCAACTGCCGAAGCTCGGCATCGGTGCGCGTGAGCCTGGAGACCGGGAAAGTATCATCGACGCTGAATGCAGGCAAACGCAGCAACTCGCCGAGCTTCTCACTGGTGATTCCCGGTCGGGCGGCAGAAATGACTGAGGCGGCCAATGACCTCAGCCCGCGCGGGAACTGCGTCACCCACCGCTTCTTCCACAAAGCGAGGGTTCGCGTGAAAACCGGATAGCCCGCGAAAACCTCATCGCCGCCCAGTCCGCTCAGGGCCATGGTGATGCCTGCCTCCTTGGTCACCTTCGAGACCACGTAGGTGTTGGGGCCATCGGCGCTGGGATGATCCATTGCCGCAAGCGCATCGGGCAGCATGCGCAGCATGTCATCAGGCTGCAAGCGGATCGCGGTGTGCTCGGTGCGGAACTTCCCGGCCACCAACCGCGCGTACTTCTCTTCGCTGAAGGCTTCTTCGTTGAAGACCACCGAGAAGGTGTGGACAGGCTGTGAGCTGGCCTGCGCCATGAGCCCCACGACCGCGCTGCTATCGATGCCGCCGCTGAGGAAGGCGCCGAAGGGAACGTCGCTGACCAAACGCTTCTCCACGGCGCGTGAAAGCCGATTATGCACTTCCTTCTTCACCGCTCCGATCGGCAAGTGCTCCGCCGAGCGATCCACCGCGGCAACCAGGTCGTACCAGCGCTCGATGCGGACTTCCTGGTCGCTTATCCGCATCCAATGACCGGCCTCCAGCATGCGGACGTCCTGCACCATGGTAGCTGGCGCGTGAACGGTCTGGTAGCGGAGGTGATCGACAAGCGCATCGGCGTCCAAGCGCCGAGGCACCAGCCCGGTGGCCAGCAGGGCGCGCAGCTCACTGGCGAAGAGCAGATGCCTGTCGTCGCGGTACCAATAGAGCGGCTTGATGCCCATGCGGTCGCGCGCGATGAAGAGCTCATCGCTCAGCGCATCGTGCACGGCGAAAGCGAACATGCCATGCAGGCGATGCAAGCATGCGGCGCCCCAGCACGCGAAGGCGGCCAGCAGCACTTCGGTGTCCGAACCGGTGCGCCAGGGCCACTCAAGCTGCTTCCTCAGCTCGCGGTAGTTGTAGATCTCGCCATTGAAGGCGAGGGCATAGCGGCCATCGGCGCTCACGAAGGGCTGGTTGCTATCGGGCGAGAGGTCGATGATGCTCAGGCGCCGGTGGCCCAGGACCGCATTGCTGCGCCTGAGCACGCCTGCAGCATCGGGCCCGCGATGGGCCATGGCATCGGTCATCCGCTGCGCGATGCCCTCCGGATCGGCGATCCCTTCAAGCCCGTGGATGCCCGCTATGCCGCACATGTTCAGCCGGAGCGTGCGCGCCGATGGATCAGTTTGACACGGTGGCGAGGGCGATGATGCGCTCCAGCCCTTCGCGCAACGGAAGCGGCTCGCGGCCCAATAGCGCACGCATGCGGGTGATGTCGGGCATGCGCCTCGTCATGTCACCCTCTTCAAGGGGCGGCAGGTGCACGATGCGCGATGAGCTGCCGGTGATCTCGATGATCATGCGCGCAAGTTCCTTGATGGGCAATTCGGCATCGCTCCCGATGTTGACCACATCGTTGAGCACCTCGTTGCCATGGAAGGCCGACAGGCAGGCATCGGTGTTGTCGTCGATGTAGCAAAAGGTGCGCGTCTGCATGCCATCGCCATACAAGGTGATGTCGTCATTGGCCAATGCCGCGCGGATGAACTTGCTCACCACGAAGTCGCGGCTCTGCTTGGGGCCGTACGTGTTGAAGAAGCGGAACACGGTGTACTCCAGCCCGAACTCCTTCTGGTAGCTGCGAAGGAAGGCCTCGCCGATGTTCTTCACGATGGCGTAAGGCAGCTTGCTGTTGAGCGGCGTGGTGCGCTCGTTCTGCGGGATCTCCACCGGCTCGCCGTACACCTCGCTGCTGCTGCTGTAGAGCACGCGCTTCACCCCGGTGTTCTTCGAGAGGTCGAGGATGTTGCGGATGCCATCGATGTCGCGCAGCACCATCACCGGATTGTCGGTGGTGCGCTTCACCCCCACCACGGCTGCATAGTGGAACACGTATTCGAAGCCGTGGGCGTAGAACACGGCGCTGATGTCCTCGAAGCGGTTCACATCGCACTTGATGAAGCGCATGTTTGCGGGCAACTGGGCCGGCAGCTTGCGCCGGTCGCCAGTGAGGAGGTTGTCCACCACCACTACTTCATGCTTCGGGTCGCTGGCGAGCTTCAGGGCGAGGTCGCTGGCGATGAAGCCGGCGCCGCCGGTGACTAGGATGCGTGACATGCGGTTGCGAATGTAGTTGGGCTTGCTTCGCCCCGCATTCCAGCGGCGCTCGCAACCACCGTTTGCAGGTTCAAGTCTTTCTGATGGAAGGACATTGCGCTTAGTACGAAGGCTCGTTCGCCGCTCACCACCGACGGTGGATCCGGCGCAGCACCAAGACGAGCAGCAGCGCGAAGGATGCCCCCCACCAGAACTCGGAACGGGTCACCATGCGCTTGATCCGGTACGGGAGCAAGCGCCAGTTGAAGCCCTCGCCCCTGCCCGACTGCGCGCGCCACCAGGCCGCATCGTAGGTCTCCGGCGATTGCAGCTCCTGGCCCGTGAGCGAGAGCGCGCTCCATTCCACGGTATCGGGATACGCATCGGCGATCAGCAGGGCATCGCGCGGCTCATCGCGGATGGCGCATTGGATGTAGGTGATGTTCGTAGCATGCTTCTGGAAGAAGATGCTGCTCGGCGCCTGCCCGCCCAAGCTTCCGCTGATCCAATAGACCTGCGCATGCTCGGCGATCTGCTCCAGGATCGGATAGACCTCTTTCCGGAAGTTGGTGCCGGTGAGCGAGCGGGTGTTGTCCTTGAAGAGATCGGAATACTGAGGGTCGTCCTCGGCCCAGATGGGGCGATGAGAGAAGATGAAGACACGCTGCAGCGCAAAGCTCGAGAGTGGATCGCTCACCGAGCGCAGTTGATCGAGCGCCTTGTCGCTCAAAGCGCCTTCGTTCAGTTCAGTATTCAAGATGAAAAGCAAGTCTGATCCGCGTTGGATCCGACCAAGCTCTTCGAACAAATCACCGGTATGGGGCTTCAAGTCATGATTCCCCGGCGCATTGAAGAAGGGCACCTTCAACTTGCTGAATAGCGCACGTGCATAGCGCGCGCTGTCCTTCTTCGCATCCATGAAGAGATCACCCGTGCTGAGGAAGAGGTGCGCCCCAAGCGCGTTGATCGTATCCAGGTTCGCAAGCAGCGTGGAGGCCGGATACCCGCTGCGGTTGCTGCTCTCGCCGTGGAAGTGCCCGCCGATGAGGATGCGGTAATGGCCGGTGCTATCGGCAGGCAGCACCTCCAAGCCATTGAAAGGCGAGCGCTGCGCGAATAGGGTGGCACTGGGATAGAAGGAAGAAGCGAAGAGATGTACGCCGAAGATGCCCAGCGCTTGGCTGCGGCTCCGGACGCGATACTTGCGCGAACCGCTCATGGGGCAACCGCGCTTTCGGACTTTCCATCGAGCGAAACCTCGTTGCCCTCGCCGGGAAGCAATTCCTTCCCTCCCGCGGTGATCGCGGTGGCCTTCAGCGCAACCCGGCTCGGGCCGCTGATGCGCTCCAGTTCCTTCACCACGATGCCGTTGCCTTTCGCCTCGATCGTGCAATTCACGACTTCCAGTCCCGAGCCATCGCGCACCTCAACTCCGTCACCTTGGGACCCGATGCTGCTACCTTTGATTACCGCCTCGCCCTGCACGCCCAGCTTCAGCGCTGCGCCCTTGCCGCCGAGCAGCACGCCATTCTCCCAGGTTGCCCTTCCGCCACGCAGCACCAGGCCATCGTCCTTCACGCCGCGCACTTCGCATTCATCCGCTTGCAGATACGAGGCGATCACCGTGAGGCCATCGTTCCCTCCAGCGAACACGACCTCCTTCATCTTCACCGTGCTGCGCACCACCGTGAAATGGTCGCTCGTGCCGGTGGTGGCGAATGCGCTACGTGTCATGCGCAGGGGCGACTCATGCACGAGCACCGTGCCCGAGCCTTCCACCATAACACCTTCCATCACTGATTCCTTCCGGCATTCCAGCAACTGCAGCTCGCCGTGGTTCAAGATCCGGATGGGCGCTTCGTTCAGGCCTCTCCAATCCAGCGGCGACCTCGACCGCAGCCTCACGCCCTTCCCGATGCTTAAGCTCAGTGGCGCCCCGGCCCGCACCGTGTAACCGGCCGGCATGTCCACATCCGCTGCGATGGACCAATCCCCCGGCTTGATCGTGATCACGCGCGCTTGATCATCGAAGGCCAGGAAGGGCAAGGTCCGCGGATCAACGCTGGGCATGCGAGTTATCGCCGCTCCATCGAGCAAGGAATAGGGGAAGACCTCCACGTTCCGTTTCACTGAAGCGCCGAGCACGGAGCACTCGAGCTTCAAGTCGCCGCGCCCCACCTTCTGCTTTACAGCGAAGCGCAGCTCCATCGGCTCGCCCACGCGGCCCGGCTTGCGCACCGGCACGATCGCAGGACCGATGGGAATCGCCCGCGTGCCGTCGGGCAGCAGCAGCGCGTGCACCTCGATGGGCAAACCTTCAATAGGCACCACGGTCACACGTACGGTGTCGGGACCATTGTCACCCAGGTAGGCGTGAAGCGCCTTAGGTGGATCGAGCAGCTTGCGTATGATCTTCTGATTGCCGTAGTAAACGCTGCGGTCCAGTTCCTTGTAGGGGAACTCGCGATAGAGCGTGGCGCTGGCGCTGTCGAGCGCGGGCTTCACGGCGGTGAAGGCGCTATCGAGCCAGGTCGTGCGGCTCACGCGCTCGAGATGCTGCACGTAGGCGCGGAAGAGGGCCTCGTCGTTGAACCATTGCGTGTGCAGGTCCATGCCCGGATCGCTGCGGCCGATGAACTTGTTGCTGCCCGCGAGCGTGCGGATGCCATGCGCGCTGAAGCTCTCGTAGCTCACCGGCTCCACGCGCTTGGCGAGCGGATCGTAGTAGAACTTCACGTCGCTCCAATCCATGCTGTGGTGGCCGCCCACGAGGTCGAGGATGGCGTGGTGGCGCGCGATGCGGTCGGCATCGAAGACCTCCGAAGCGCTCAAGTACCCGCGCCGGAAGCCATCGACCAAGGCCACGGCCTCCTCGAATCGCTCCCGCGCTTCCTTGTCCTTCTCCAGCTCGCTGCTTCCGAAGGCATCGAGCGATGCGGCCTGGTACGCGGCGAAAGGCTCGTCGAAGCGAACCTTGTTCATCTCGTTCAGGCGGTGCTCCCAGAACAGCGCGGGATCGAAACGGAAGAGCGGACCGGGGGCGCGGCCGTTGCGCGCGAGCAATTCCGGGCCGAAGTGCTCCTCGTATGCGTAGATGCCGAGGTCATCGTCGTTGAGGCGCACGCGGACGAAGCCGTATTGGAGCGCGGCCACGCCTTCGGCCTTCATGAGCCGGTGGTAGAGCCAATCGCAGAGGTAGTTCCGCGTGCCGGGGTGCTGCAAGGAGAAGCGCTGCATGCCCTTGAACCCGCCGTCCTTCTTGGCGATCACGCGCAGGCTCCACTTCTTGCCCTCCACATGGTCGGTGAGCTTGCCCTTGATCCGCACCTTGGCCTTGAAGACGCCCGCACCGCCATCGATCTCGGCGGGCACATAGCTGTTGCCCTCGGGCAGGATCACGCCGCGTGCGCGGGCCTCCTCCACCACGCGCTCGATCTCCTCCAAGTCATGCTCCTTGATGCGGATGGTGATGGTCTCCGGCTCATGCGCGAATCCCTTGGGGTAGTTGCGCACCAATTGCTTCGCGAAGACCGCCAAGCCAGGATGCCGCTTGCTCTTCAGCAGCCGATCGGCACCGAAGCCGCCCACGATGAACAGCGCGGCCACGATGCCCAGAACCCATGGCCAGCGGCGTTTGCGCGGGGCTTTGGCAGTTGGTCTGTTCGGCTTCGGCATGCCCTTATCGGAAGGGCGGCGAAGGTAGCGTGGTGCGGTGAGGTGGGGGTCTTTCAAGGATCTCGCGGAGGGCCTTTCTCCGAATCGCCGGCCTCCCCCACCAATCGTCTGATCAGGACCGCATCGATCACGGCGTGAGCCGCCATCGCCAGCAGCAATCCGCAGTGGTCAGCGGCCCAGCCGATGCCCAGCATGGCGAAGGTCAGGTAGAGCCCGTAGCGGAAGAGCGGGATATTGCGAAGTGGCAGGTAACCGTGCAGCGCCACGAAGAGCACAGCGGTGAGCGGGATGCCCAGCCAATGCTGCAGCGCGCCGCGGAAGAACAGCTCTTCGCCAATCCCCGCGCTGAGCGAAACCGCAAGCTGCAGCGACCGGTCAGGCATGAGCTCGCGCACCAAGCCCGCGTAGCGCATGCGCACTTCAGCCATATCAGGCCGAGCGATGATCCACCACGCGACCCACGCGATGATGATCCCCGCGCCGATGCCGATGACCGACTGCACTCCCCAATGCCAAGGCCCGAGCAAGAGCGCGAGCGCATCACGGTCCTGTACCTGCGTGATCAGCAGCCAGCCGCCGCCGCCCATGCCCACAAGGGTGAAGGCCGCCATGGCCCAGGCCCAACGCGATGCACGCGGCTTCTCCGCTTCGCGGTGACCTATCATGCGCCAAAGGAAACGCGCCCTCCCGCTTACGGAAGGGCGCGTTGCCAAATGCCCGGTTGCCTATTGCACCACCACGCGTTGCACGCGGCGATCGCCGTTGCGCGCGGTGACGCTCACCAGGTAGGCGCCAGCACCCAGGTGCGCTGCACCGATCACAGCACGATCACTGCTTAACGTGAAGCTCTCGACGATGCGGCCCGCTGCGTCAGCGATCTCCACGCGCGCCCCGATGCCATCGGCCACCTCGATGGTGAGCGGCCCATCGGTGGGGTTCGGATAGGCGGTGAATACGTCTTCGTCCGAGAAATCCTCCGGAAGGCCTACGGTGAATCCTTCGCCGGTCCACTCAGCGCGCTTGGTCACGGCCCATGCTCCGCCATTGATCTGCACCGAATCGACCTGCAGCTTCAGCTTGGGATACCGAGCCATTGACTGGTAGTAATAGTTCACGGTTTCGATGCGGACCGTCGTGGCGATCGCAGCCGCATCGGTGATCTGGCGGCGCACCTTCACGCGCAGCACATCATGCTGGTAGTTATTCGGTAGTTCCAGCTGGCCATAGGCGTCAGCGATGCCCGTGATGGTGCCTGTGCGCGTGACCGGGAAGCCGCTGATGGAATAGCTGGCCGCGTGCTGGTCGGTCCACGCGGTGAGGTAGGTGCAGGGCAGTTTCAGTTCGGTGAAGGGGTCGGAGTAGTTGATCACCCCGCCGGTCAGGTTGGTGCGCGATCCCACTTGCACGAGCCCATCGGCATCCACGTCCCAGAATGTGGTATCGGTTCCGCCATCGGTGCTCAGGAGTGAAGCACTGGGAACGAGCGCCGCGCTGGGCGTTACCGAAGCATTGAACCACCGGAAGTTACGGGTGCCGGTGTTGGGCACCAGCATGTTCCAGTAGTCCCAAGTGACGTTGGTGCCGGCACCGCCGATGGAGGTGAAATTATCCACCGTCAGAACGATGAACTCCATCCCGTCCAAGGGGATATCGTTGGCAGCGGTGAGCGTGGGCTGGGCCTTTGCGGCGAGGCCGAAGAATGCGCCCATGGCGGGCAGCGCGTAACGAAGGTGCATGGTTCCGTTCTGGTTTAGGTGGCGGAAGGTATGACGGGGCTGAACGATGCTTCGCTGCCTGAGCTTGGCAATGCTTCTCTTTGCGCCATGAAATTCAGCGTGAGCGAGATCAGCGAGCTCATCCGGCATCGCCGCACCATCTACCCGAAGGACTACTCCAGCCGCGAGGTGCATCGCGAAGTGGTGGAGCGCATCCTTACCAATGCCACTTGGGCTCCCACGCACGGCCTCACGCAGCCTTGGCGCTTCACCGTGTTCATGGGGGCAACGCGCGAACAGCTCGCGAACTTCCTGGGCGAGACCTACCGGTCGGGCACGCCGCCCGAGAAGTTCCTGCAGAAGAAGCTCGACAACATGACCCAAAGGCCGCTCCAGAGCAGCGTGGTGATCGCCATCGGATTGGAGCGCGACCCCAAAGGGAAGATCAGCGCGCGCGATGAGCAGTGGGCCGTGGCCTGCGCGGTGCAGAACATGCACTTGACCTGCGCGGCTTACGGCCTCGGCGGCTTCTGGGCCACTGGCGGTCCCATGACCGGTGAGGCCATGCGCGAATTCCTGAGGCTTGGACCCGAGGGCCAAGCGATGGGGCTGTTCTTCATCGGTTATCCGGCGATTGAATGGCCCAGCAGCCATCGGCGTCCGCTGGAAACCGTGTCGGAATGGAGAACCGCCTGAGCCATGCAGCTTCCCAACCTCACCAACTACGCGGAACACCCGACAGAAGATCAGTGGCTGGTGTTCCGATTCCCGAGTGAAGAGCAGGCGCTGGAGTTCGAGGAAGCGCTGCGCAGCAATGGATTGAAGCATGAGCGGGACCCTGCAGGAGGCCCTCCTTTCCTGGTGGCGGCCCGGCGCACCGACCGTGAGAAGGCCGTTCGTCTGAACTACATGGTGCTGGGCCGTCATCGGGAGCCCTTCATCGCGAACACGGCGCTGCGGTGGGCGCTGATCGGCTTACTCGCAATGCTGCTGGCTTTGGTCGTCATCGGTGCGTGGCTCGGCCAAGGCGCTTGACCGCGTTCCTCGCTCCTGGGCTGCCATAACCGGGAATGCAGCACGCGCTTCGCTCAGTCCACGTCATCTTTGGCCCATGTGGATAGTGCGTCCGGCGCTGGTGATGACTGCAGGCTGCTTCTGCTGGCCTGTTGCCGCGCAGGTGGGCGTAACCACCCTTGGCTTGCAGGTGAAGCCCGTGATCGCGCTCGACTATTTCGAGCCAGCCGTTGATGCGGAGCTGGAGCACCTCCGCTTCCGCCTTGAATTGGAGGGCGGCATCGCCTACGGCATGAGCGTGCGCGTTGGTCTGAGCCGGATGCTGAGCTTGGAAACCGGCCTCGGCCAGATCCAGCGCCGATTCCGATTCAGCGCAACCAACGACACCAGCGGCTACGAACAGAACGGAAGCTTCCGGTACGTGGGCTACGAGCTGCCAATGGCCTTATTGGTGTACCTGCGCCTCGGTGAGCGCACCTGGATGAACACCGCGCTCGGCGCCTCGCTCGACTTCTATCCCAGTGATGCGCAGGCCATACTTGGCGCGGGCGAGAGCGGCGTGTACGTGTTCCGGCAGAATTGGGCGCAGGCCAGCGTTCTGGGCAACATCGGCTTCGAGTACCGCACGGAACACTCTGGGTACTTCTACATCGGCGCCACTTATCACCGCCCATTCAACGATCTCGCGCAGGCCGATGCCACCTGGAGCTACTTCGGTCCGCCCGCCGTGCAGCGCTTCGGCACTCGCATGGCGCTTTCGGGCACCTACCTCACCATCGATCTCCGGTACTACTTCCACGAGGACCCCGAGAAGGCCCGCCTGCGCCGCGAACGGCAGCGGCGAACCCGGTGATCGGCGCCTCCGGGTACATTCGCGCGCAGCAAACGCACGCCATGACCCGCATCGCCCTGCCCGCATTCCTGTTGCTTCCCGCAACGCTCCTCGCGCAAGCGCCCAACGACGATTGCAGCAGCCCCATCGCCATCGCCTGCGGACAAGCGCTCGAGGGCAGCACCGAAGGCGCCACCGCCGATGCCGCACCCACCTGCGGCGCCACCGTGACCGCACCGGGCGTTTGGTTCAGCATCACGGGGAACGGGCAGCAGATCACGCTGAGCACCTGTCCCGATGAGCAGTACGACACCAAGCTCAACGTGTACACCGGCTCCTGCAGCGACTTGGTATGCGTAGCCGGCAACGACGACGCGAATGGCGATGTGTTCTGCTCCACGGTGAGCTTCGCATCGGAATCGGGCACCGATTACCTCGTGCTCGTGCAGGGTTATGATGGCGATACGGGTCCATTCACGCTCACAGCCTCCTGCGAAGGAATAACCTTCGATGTGTGCCAAGGAGCGCTGCCCATCACCTGCAACCAGACCTTCAACGGAAGCACCGAGAGCGCCACGCCTGATGCGGCCCCCTTCTGCGAGACCGGGATCACGGCCCCCGGTGCGTGGTACAGCTTCGTGGGCACTGGTCAGCAGACCGTGATCAGCACCTGCCCCGATGAGCAGTTCGATACCAAGCTGAATGTGTACACCGGCCCATGCGATGCGCTTGTTTGCGCAACCGGTAATGATGACGCGGCCGAAGGCGTGTATTGCTCCACGGCCACTTTCGTGGCGCAAGCGGGCACCACCTACTATGTGCTGGTGCAGGGCTACGACGGCGAGACCGGCCCTTTCGAGCTCACGGTGAATTGCCTGAGCTGCGGTGCGCCGCTGGACGCGGGAGTGCTCGCCTCGGATGTGACCGCGACAGTGAACTGGGCTTCAACGAACACCTCGGCCACGTACACCGTGGAATACGGCCCGGCCGGATTCACATTGGGTACTGGCACCGTCTTAAGCGGAGCCGTTGGAATTGATGGCCCGCCAGTGCAATTGACCGGCCTCACGCCGACCACCGATTACGAAGCGTACATCCAAGAGCAATGCGGCGCGGACCTCAGCCCGATGGCGGGCCCGCTGGCCTTCACCACCCTCACGGATCCGCCCGCGGTGAACGCGCTGTGCGGAGGCGCCCTGCCCATTACCTGCGGTGGCGAGGTCACCGGTAATACCGAGAGCGGATCGATCGGCGCTGCGCCGACCTGCGCAGCGGCCAACATCACCGCGCGCGGACTCTGGTACAGCTTCACCGGCAACGGCGACGACGCCACGCTCAGCACCTGCCTGAACAGCGGCTACGACACCAAACTCAGCGTATTCACCGGATCATGCAGCGCACTGACCTGCGTGGCAGGCAACGACGATGGCCCGAACTGCCCCGGTAATTCCAGTGAGGTCACTTTCCAGACAACGGCCGGCACGGATTACCTCGTGCTGGTGCATGGCTACGGTGCGGACGAAGGCGATTTCCTGCTCCGCCTGACCTGCACGCCGGCATGCGCACCGGTGGAGAACGATGCATGCACGGATGCCAGTGAGCTCACCGTTCAGCTGCCCGGCGGTTGCGAGAGCAGCACGGGCACCACGGTCTGCGCCTTCGGCACGCCTTCGCCCAACCCGCCATGCGACCCGTACGCCAACATCGTTGATACGTGGTATTCATTCAACACCGGATGGGCAAGCGATCTTCAGGTGATCATTGAAGCCGGTACGGCCGGCCTCGTGAATGCGGCGCTGTACACGGATTGCAACGAACCCGTCTACATCGACTGCTGGACCGAGATCGCCGCGCCGATCGACCTGACCGGCTTGGCCCCGAACACCGATTATCTGGTGCGCGTGTGGAACGGCGGCGGCTCGGAAGCGGGCAGCTTCAGCATCTGCGTGGAAGGCAATTTCAACCTGGCCATCGCTGACGGGATCGCCACGCGCGGGCGGATCTGGCCCGTGCCCGCGCAGGGCATGGTGCAATTCAGCAACAGCGGTGCCCCAGGCATTTATCGCGTACTCGATGCGCAAGGCCGATCGCTCCTGCTCGGCGCTGCGGTCCACGGCGTGAACGCCATCCCCATCGGCGGCTTGGAAAGCGGCGCCTACCTCTTGGTGGTCGGTGAGCGGCCGCTCGGCCGTTTCATCAAGGAGTGACCCTTCGCGGCGTTCAATCTTTCCGGGCGCGCAGCATCTCGCGCTTTCCGGGCGGGCCGGGCAGGCGCTCAACGGTGAATCCGACGGCCTGCATCGTGCGCCGCACCTCGCCTTTTGCGCAGTAGGTCACGAGCAGACCACCTGGACGCAGCGCATCATGCATGCGTTGGAAGACTTCCAAGGCCCACATCTCCGCCTGATGTCGCGGGGCGAAGGCATCGAAGAAGATCACATCATAAGCGCTGGTCTCATTGAACGCCTGCACGCGAGTGGGAAGCTTGCGGAAGCGCAGGCCGCCGGTCGCTTCATGCCAATCCTCCGATGGCGAGGACATGCGCTCTAGGAAGGGCTCGTGCAAGCCGGGCCAGGCAAGGTCGTCGCAGTGGCGGAGGCGCTCCAGCACTTCGGACGCGATCGGATGCGGCTCCAACGCGGTGTAATCGACCACGAACTTGCCTTCGAGGCAGCGCACCCAAGTGAGCAGCAGGTTCAGGCCGGTGCCCAGTCCAACCTCCAGCAGGTCGACATGCGCCTTGCCGGATGCCTCAAGGCCCGCCCGGATGAAAACGTGCGTGCTTTCGGCTACTGCGCCATGCAGGCTGTGGTAATGCTCATCGCCCCAGGCCAGGGTGTGCGAGCCATCGCCGGTGCGGATGGTCGATTCAATTCCCTGCATTCCTTGGAAGGGCAGCGGATCGTGCGCATTCTTCGAGGCCATGTCCATGGAACCGTCCGGCCCTACTTTCGCGAACATAGCGGCTCAACCCGATGCGACACACAATCCCCGTCTTCTTCGCTGTCCTCATCTCCTCTCCTGCCCTCCGAGCCCAGCAATGGGTGGAGCTGATGCTCGACGAATCACGCCCTGTGCATGAGGTGAAGGCCGCCTTCGATGCGCATTGGCAGAACCGCCCTTACGAGCGCGGCCAGGGCTGGAAGCAATTCCAGCGCTGGTACTGGTTCATGGAACAGCGCTGCGGCGCGGATGGGGCACGCCTCGACCCATCGATCTACGCGCAGGCGAACGCTGAATTGGACGCCCTCCGCAACCAGCGCGGTGCTCGCGACGAAGCAGTGTGGGAGCCTCTTGGCCCGTCGAATTGGACGAGCATCTCTTACAACCCCGGCAATGGCCGCGTGAACTGCACGGCCACGCATCCGGGCCAGGCCGATGTGATCTATGCGGGCACTCCCGCCAGCGGCCTCTGGCGAAGCACGGACTACGGCTCGACCTGGGAACCGCTGTACACCGACCTGTCAAGCATGGGCGTGAGCGGCATCGCCATAGACACCAGCGGCTCAGGCGTGATCTACATCGCCACCGGTGATGGCGACGGCGCGGACACGTACAGCCAAGGCGTGCTGAAGAGCATCGACAATGGGGAAACGTGGAGCGCGACGGGCCTCAATTGGACGATCACCCAGACCCGCACCACACGGGCGTTGCGCATGGACCCTACCAACGCTCAGCGACTGTATTGCGCAGCCAGCAACGGCCTCTACCGAACGCTCGATGGCGCGAACACCTGGCAGCAACTCTCCACGGGCAGCTTCCGCGATGTGGAGTTCAAGCCCGGCGACCCCACGCAGGTGTATGCCTGCACCGATCGCTTCTTCCGCAGTACCGCGGGTGGAGAAATCCTCACGCCGACCACCAACGATGGCTTGCCCACCCCCGACCTCGTAGGCCGCATGGCGATCGCGGTGAGCCCTTCGGCGCCCGAGGTGGTGTATGCCCTATGCAGCAACGAGGAGGACAATGGCTTCCTGGGCCTCTGGCGCAGCACCGATGCCGGACTCACCTTCGAGCTGCGCTCCGATTCACCCAACATCTTCAGCTATTCGGAGAACGGCAGCGGCAGTGGCGGCCAGGCTTGGTACGACATGGCCCTGGCCGTTGATCCCGACAATGCCGACATCGTTTACGTGGGCGGCATCAACGTGTGGCGCAGCGTGAATGGCGGGGCCAGCTGGCAGATCAAATCGCATTGGGTCTATCCTGCTGAGGTGGGCTACACGCATGCCGACATCCATTCGCTCGATGTGCATGACGGCAAGCTCTATTGCGGATCGGACGGCGGCATGTACGTCTCCGAAGATGGCGCAGAGACCTGGAACGACCTCAGCGCTGGGCTCGACATCATGCAATTCTACCGCCTCGGCAGCAGCGAACTGATGCCCGGCCTGATCATGGCAGGGGCACAGGACAATGGCAGCAACCGATGCATGAACGGTGATTGGACCCACGTGTTCGGTGCCGATGGCATGGAAGCCGCTGTGGACCCTTTCGATCCAGGCACCATCTTCAGCTCTTCCCAGAACGGTGGCCTCCGGCGCTCGAGCAATGGCGGCGTGGACTGGACCTCCCTTACCGATGACATGTTCGAGGAAGGCGCATGGGTAACTCCTTTCGCATTGGACCCACAGGTGCCTGGACGCATGTTCGCAGGCTTCAACAACCTGCTGTACTCCGAGGATCAAGGCGGCAATTGGGTGGACATGACCGGATGGCCCACAACGGAATTCGTTCGTTGCCTCGCCATCGCGCCAAGCAATAGCGATGTGTGGTACGTGGCGCGCAACGACAAGGTCTCGCGGCTCACCGACCAAGGCTTCACGCAGGTCAACATCCGGCCGGGCCTTCCACAGAACCAGTCGCCCACCTCCATTGCGGTTGACCCTGAGGATGCCTTCCATCTCTGGATCAGCTACTCCGGGCAGCATGTCTCGAACAAGATCTTCGAGAGCACCGATGGCGGCGCCACTTGGATCAACAGGAGCGCGGGCCTGCCCAATGTGCCGGCCAATAGCGTCGTGTGCCAGCCCAACTCGCCCAACGGCGTATATCTGGGCACCGACCTGGGCGTGTTCTACCGCGACGATTACACGAATGCATGGGAGCCATACGGAACGGGCATGCCCAACGTGGTGGTGAGCTAGCTCGAGATCAACATGGCCATCGGAAAGCTGCGCGCAGCCACTTATGGCCGCGGCATCTGGGAGGCGGATCTGTTCTTCTCACCCTTCGCTTCAGTGACCGAGATCGGGGCCAGCACGCCGCCACGCATCGTGCCCATCGACCACGAGGGCCGATTCAGATTGAATCTGGCCCAAGAGCATGGCGCCCTGCGGCAAGTGCGCGTGATGGACGCATCGGGACGGATGGTCCTGGAACAGCGTGCAGCCACCGGCATCATCGACCTGAGCGCGCGCGCTGCATCTGCCTACATCGTGCAGGTGATCACGGACAGGGGCCTCTGGAACCAGCGGCTGGTGCGCTGAGCGGCGCTCAGAGCACGGTGATCTCCGTGCGGCGGTTGAGCGCCTTGGTCGCTTCCGAGTCGTTCGGAGCCACTGGCTTCGACGCTCCATGGCCCTTGGCCACCAGCCGGTCGGCCGCAATGCCCTTGCCGATGAGATGATCGCGCACATTATTGGCCCGCTCCTCCGAGAGCTTCTGATTGTGCTCCTCGCTGCCGTCCGCATCGGTGTGGCCGCCCACTTCGATGCGCAAGCCAGGATTGACAGTGAGCAGCTCGACCAGCTGGTTGAGCTCCGTGCGTGAGGCCTCTTCGAGCACCGCGCTGTTCACAGCGAAGAAAAGGTTGCGCATGGTGCTGCTGCTTCCAGCGGCGAGCGGCTCCAGGTTCACATCCCAATCGAGCTGTGCGGCGCTGCGCTCAGGCACGGTGATCCGCTGGCTGTGCACCAGGTGGCCGTTAGCCTTCACGTACATGGCGTACTCCTTCCCGCCGGGAACGGCCACCATGTACTCGCCCGTCTCGCCATCGCTCTTGAAGCGCGCCACCAGCGAAGCATCGGAGAGGTCGAGCAGCTCAATATCGGCCTCCATGCCGTTAAGGAAACGGAGCGATAGGATCTTGCCCTTGACCAGCACGGCGGTGGATGATGCTGGTGCGATCGGGGCACCGCTTGCGCTGGCAACCGGCTCACCTATGGCTTCCTCCGCCAAGAAGTCCACCGCGTAGAGATCGTCTTCTCCCAAGCCGTCGGCACGGAATGAACTGAGGAAGCCATGCTTCCCATCGGCGCTGAGCACGAAGAAGAGGTCATCGTCGGGCGAGTTCACGGGCCATCCCAGGTTCTCGGGCTTGGTCCAACGGCCGTTCTCCAAACGCGTGCGGAACACATCGTAACCGCCCATGCTGTTGTGCCCCTTGCTGCTGAAGTAGATCGTCCTGCCATCCGGGTGAACGAAGACGCCTTCCTCATCATGGATCGTATTCACCGTGGGACCGAGGTTCTCGGCGGCGCCCCAATCACCTGTGGCCGCATCCCAACGACTGCGGTAGATATCCTGACCGCCCACATTGTCATCAGGCCGCTCGCTCACGAAGTACAGCCATTGGCGATCGAAGCTGTACCAAGCGCTGCTCTCGTGCTGAGGCGTGTTCACGGTCGGCCCCAGCGGATCGGGGACGCTCCAGGCGCTGCCGGTGCGCTTGCATTCGAACAGGTCGCCTGTGCCGTCCTGATCGCGGTAAATGAGCATCGTGCGGCCATCGTTGAAGAGGCCCACGCTCGCATCATTGCCCGGTGTGTTCACCGGCTCCGGCAATCGTTGCGCGGCGCTCCATCCCGATGCGCTCTTCCGGCTCATGTACACATCCTCGAAGTGGTCGCCGTTGACCCGGTTCACCTTGTCAGCGGCGCTTGTCGGCCGGCGCGATGTGAAATAGAGCTGCTCACCATCGGCGGTGATGGCCGCGCCATAGTCCGCGTGCGGGCTGTTGATCACCGCGCCCATGTTCATCACCTCAGCTCGAACGGCCCGTGCCTGCAGCGCCTTGCCATTGCGGCACTGGGTGATATGATCGTCGGCGGTGTTGTACAACGGGTCGGGATCCTGGAAAGGATTCTGCGATTTGTGCCGTTGGAAAGCAACAGTGGCTTCATCCCAACGGGCATTCAACTGCAGCGCGAACCCGAGCAGGAACTGCAATCGGGGGAACAGCGGATCGATGGAAGCGGCCTTCTCAAGGTATAGCAGCGCTTTGTGGCGGTGCGGCCCATTCAGTTGGCAGAGGCCCATGCGGGCATTGGCCTCAGCGCTCTCTGGAGCCAAGGCCAGGGCTTCCTCATACAAGGTCTCGGCATGCACGAATTGGGTGCTGCCCGCGCGCTCAGCCTTCTCGGCGCGCTTGAGCAGGTCCTGCAAGCGCTTGGCATCGGCCGGATCCTGGGCCAGCAGCAATCCGCTAGCAGCGATCAGGAAGGCAAGGAGGAGCGTGGCGATGCGCTTGGCCATGGGAGGGTTTCTTCGAAAGCGCTGTTCATACGCCGATTCCAGGTGAAGGTTCAGCGCTCCGGGCCGCGCCTATGTTTGCCGCGCACCGCATGGAGCGGCCCCGATCCGAACAACATGGCCAAGAAGAAGCAAGGCAAGCAGAAGAAGGAGGCGAAGAGCCTGCTCACCGAAGATTCACTCGCGTTCCTGGAGCGCTACCTCAATAACCCCTCGCCCACCGGCTTCGAGAGCGAAGGGCAGAAGCTCTGGCTCCAGTACATCAAGCCGTACGTGGACGCGCATCTGGTGGACCCTTACGGCTCCGTGGTTGGCATCATCAATCCGGAAGCGAAATGGAAGGTGGTGATCGAGGCCCATGCCGACGAGATCAGCTGGTTCGTGCATTACATCACCAAGGAGGGCTTCATCTACGTGAAGCGAAACGGGGGCAGCGACCACATGATCGCGCCGAGCAAGCGCGTGAACATCCATACGGACAAGGGCATCGTGAAAGCGGTGTTCGGCTGGCCCGCGATCCATGTGCGAACGGCGAAGAATGACCCGGTGCCCACCACCGAGAACATCTTCCTGGATTGCGGCTGCGAAAGCAAGGACGAGGTGGAGAAGCTAGGCGTGCATGTGGGCTGCGTGGTCACCTTCGAGGATGAATTCATGGTGCTCAACGGCCGGCACTTCACAGGGCGCGCGCTCGATAACCGGATGGGCGGCTTCATGATCGCCGAGGTTGCGCGGCTGCTCAGGGAGGAGCGCGCCAAGCTGCCCTTCGGGCTCTACATCACCAACAGCGTGCAAGAGGAAGTTGGGCTCCGCGGCGCGGAGATGATCGTGGAGCGCATCAAGCCCGATGTGGCCATCGTAACCGATGTCACGCACGACACGCAGACGCCCATGATGAGCAAGGTGCAGAGCGGCGACATCGCTTGCGGCAAAGGACCGGTGCTCAGCTATGCGCCTGCCGTGCACAACAGCGTGCTCCGCCACATCGTGAAGACCGCCGAGGCCGAGAAGATCCCCTTCCAGCGCTTGGCCGCCAGTCGCGCCACCGGCACGGATACCGATGCCTTCGCATACGGTGGCGCGGGCGTGCCCAGCGCATTGATCAGCCTTCCGCTCCGATACATGCACACCACCGTCGAGACCGTGAGCCGCGCGGACGTGGAGAACGTGATCCGGCTGATCCACGCCAGCGTGAAGGGCCTGAAGCCTGGGCAGGACCTGCGCTATTTCAAATAATTCGACGAGGGAGCCGGTGAACGCCGGCCCCGGCAGATCATTGCGCGCGGCAACGCCTTTCCGCGAATCCGTCTTCTTGTTGTGCATGGAGATCCAGCGCATCACCACCGAACAGACCTACCCACTGCGCCTGCTCGTGCTTAGGCCGGGCGGCGCACTGAGGAGGTTCAATGGCCGCACGATAATGATGAAGCCGCATTCCATCTGGGCGTGCAGAACGGAGCCGGTTTGATCGGCGTAGGAACCATTTACCCGGAGAAGCACAAAGGCATTAAAGGGCCTCGTCCCTTCCGCTTGCGCGGCATGGCCACGCATCCCGACCATCGTGGCCGCGGCGCCGGCGGCCTCATCGTTCGGTACGCCATCGAGGAACTGCGCAAGCTCGATTGCACGCTGGTATGGTGCAACGCGCGGATCAAGGCCGTGCCCTTCTATGAGCGCGAAGGCTTCCAGGTGCACGGCGAGGCATTCGAGCTGCCGGTGATCGGCATGCACTACGTGATGTGGAGGAAGATCTGATGGCAGGAGTTGGCTGCTTCGCTGCCGATTCCGGCAATGGTCTGCGGGCTAAGGCCGCTCCTGCCGGCGTCCCATCGGACGCCGCATTGTGGCAATTCTCTGAATTACCGTTCCGTGCTCCGGTTAACCTTGCGCAGCTACGCTGGCCGTGAACAATCGTCTGATCCTCTTCGCGCTCATCGGCTTCAACCTGGTGGTGAAGCTGCTCTGGCTCGGCGTTAACGACCTCGCGCACGATGAGCCCTTTACGGTGTATTGGTCGCAGCGGCCCATTGGCCGGGTTCAAGGCCATGCTCTTCGCGGAGAACAACCCGCCTCTGCATTTCCTGATCACTCGGTGGTGGAGCCAACTCGTTCCTTTCGAGGCGGCCTGGCTCAGGGTGCCCTCGGCCGTCTTAAGCGCCATGGCGGTCTTGCCGCTCCATCTCATCGGTCGGAAGCTCGGCGGCGACCGCACGGCGCTCATCACGGCAATGCTCTTCAGCTTGAGCAACTACCACTACAGCTATGCGCATGAGGTGCGCGCCTATGCGCTCTTCACGCTGCTGGCGTGCTGGAGCCTTTGGCTCGTGGTGCGCCGCATGGGCGATGCGCAAGTGGGCTGGCTGGCGCTCTTGCAACTGGCATTGTTGAATGCCGTGATGGTCTACACGCATTACTTCGGCTGGCTGATGGTGGGCGTTCAGGGCCTCTGCATCGTGCTGGTTCCCGGCCTTCGTGCATGGCGCGGCGCTTTCGTGGTGGGCAATGTGATCACCGCGGTGCTCTTCGCGCCGCTGGTGCTGGTGTTCCTGAAGCGTGCTGGCCATAGCCTTGGCGAAGGCACTTGGCTCACGCACCCGGTGCCGGAGGAGCTCTACAACATGGTGTGGAAGTGGAGCAATGCCCCGGTGGTGGCAGCGGCTTCCATCATCTTGATCGTTGCTGGCATAGCTCGTCGGCAGCGAGGCGACGCCGGCTTGCGGTTGGCCATTATCTGGGGCCTGGTTCCCCTGATAGGCCTGTTCATGCTGAGTCAATTCAAGCCCATGTTCCTCGACCGCTATTTGGTATTCTCCGCACCGGGCTTCGCGCTGCTGGTGGCTCTATGCATCCAAGCATCGCGCTTGCCGCAACTGGCGGCCAACCTGACCGGGGCGGCCCTGGTGGTTGCCATGGCCGTCACCTTCAGCCCTTGGAAGAAAGGACTCTACCAGCCTTCACGAGTAGCGGCCCAAGTGGATGCTTGGTGCGGGAGCGATTGCCACGTGGAAGTGGTGCCGCCCTGGTATTGGCTCAACCTGAAGGCCGGGCAGGGCATCGCTGAGCTGCGGCAGGACCAAGCGCACCTTCTGGAAGCGCGCGTCCTGGTGCCCGATCCGGTTCAAGCCAGAGCGCTCGGCCCCTACGTGCTCGTGGACGCCAGCGGGAACGACGAGAGCGCATGGGTGCGCGACGCGCTGCGACAGGCCTATGATACCATGCAATTCGCTGAGCCAGACCATCGGCTCCGGGTGTTCCTTTTCAGCGAGAGTCAGCAAGCCGTGCCGAACTGACCTGAGGCCTTGGGCCGGATGGTTGTTCGACGCTTCGGGCAACGGAAGGTCCTGAACAGCCGTCCAATGACTGTGTAAACCTGGCCTTGCCATGAGGTGAGGCCAGTGCTACCGCGCCCTCTACCTTTCCGCACCCAAGACCTAGCCCTGATGCTATATCGCCCTCTGGTCCTTCTGGTATCCGCCACGCTCCTTTCATGCAGCGCATCGGCACAAGTAGTGATCAACGAAGTGAGCGCGGCCAACTGGAGCGGCCCCACGGACAATTTCGGCGAACGTGAGGATTGGATTGAATTGTACAACAGCGGCGGCGCGGCTGCAGACCTGAGTGGTTGGTACCTGAGCGATAGCCAGAACAACAACACCAAGTACCAGATAGCGCCCGGAACCACCATACCAGCTGGAGGCCGGCTGGTGGTCTGGTGCAGCGGGCGCGGCACCACTGCAGCTCCGTTGCATACGAACTTCAAGATCACACAGGCCGCTGGCGAACGCGCTGTCCTGAGCAACGCATCTGGAACCATCGTGGACAATTTCCAGATCGTCAACACCACGCAGGCCGACCACAGCTGGGGCCGCACGACCGATGGAGCAGCTGCTTGGAGCCTCTTCCTCACGCCCACCCCGAATGCTGCCAATGCCGGCGCCAGCCCATCCTATTACGCGGCAACACCCACCATGAGCCAGCCTTCGGGCTACCATGGCACACCGATCAACGTGGCCATCACCGCACCGGGCGCTGGGATCACCATTCGTTACACCACCGACGGCAGCACGCCCACTGCCGCCAGCACGGCCTACGCTGGCCCTGTCGCCATCAACACCACCACGGTGCTGCGGGCACGGGCCTTCAGCTCTGCCGCAGGGGTTCCACCGAGCTTCGTGGAGACCAACACCTATTTCATCAACCAGACCCATACCCTGCCCATCCTCAGCTGCAGCGGTGATCAGGTGACCACGCTCCTTAATGGCAACGGTGGCATCGAGCCCGAGGGCATCATGGAGTATTTCGGCGCCAATGGCGTGCTGCGTGATAAGACCGGATGCACTTTCGATGAGCACGGACAAGACAGCTGGGCCTATCAGCATCGCGGCTTCGACTTCGTGGCGCGCGACCAATTCGGGCAGAACGATGGCATCCATTATCCGATCTTCCGCACCAAGGACCGCGATCATTTCCAACGCCTGATCGTCAAGGCATCGGCTGGAGACAACTACGACTACGGACCTGGTCAGCCGGCCCATATCCGCGACCAGTACGTGCAGGCCCTCAGCCAGGTCGGGGATCTCCGCGTGGACGAGCGCAGCTATGAGCCCGCTGTGGTGTACATCAACGGCCAGTATTGGGGCGTTTACGATGTGCGCGAGAAGGTCGATGACCACGACTACACGAACTACTACTATGGCCAAGGAGAGTACGACCTCCAGTTCATAAAGACCTGGGGCGGAACCTGGAGCGAATACGGGGGGGCGCAGGCCCAAACGGACTGGGATGCCTTGGTGGCCTACATCATGGGCAATGACATGGGCGTGCAGGCGAACTTCGACTATGTGGACACCCAACTCAATTGGAAGAGCCTCATCGACTACTTCTGCTTGAACAGCTACACGGTATGCGCCGATTGGCTCAATTGGAACACGGGCTGGTGGCGCGGATCGAACCCAACGGGTGAGCACAAGAAGTGGGGATATATCCTTTGGGACATGGATGCCACTTTCGGCCACTACACGAATTTCACCGGGATTCCAGACCAAACCGCGAACGCAGACCCATGCGCTGTGGAGGATCTGCCCAACCCGGGCGGGCAAGGCCATACGGACATCCTAGAGAAGCTGCTGGCGGAGAATGAGATGGTGCATGATTATTACATCAACCGCTACATCGATCTCGGCAACACGCTCTTCAACTGCGACTTCATGCTGCCCTTCCTCGACAGCCTGGTCGCCAACATCGCTCCGGAAATGCCGGGCCAAGTGGCGCGGTGGAACGGCACCTTGGCGGGCTGGCAGAACAACGTGCAGACCTTGCGCACATTCATCGAGACCCGCTGCGTCACCATCCAGCAAGGGCTCATCGATTGCTATACCCTGGCCGGCCCATTCCAGGTCACCTTCAATGTGGACCCTCCATTGAGCGGAGAGATCCAGGTGAACAGCATCGTGCTGCCCGATTACCCGTTCACGGGCACGTACTACGGGGGCATCAATACCACGCTGGCCCCTATTCCCGAAACCGGTTGGGTCTTCAGCCATTGGGAGATTTTCGGCGCTGATGCGCTCACGCCGAGCACCACCGATTCATTGGTGCGGGTCAACTTCACCGATGCCGACAGCATCGTGGCGCACTTCATCCCCCCTACCCGCTACGATGTGATGCTCGATGTCGTGCCCGCCAATTCCGGCAGCATCACCTTCGATGGAACCACCTACACCAGCTTCCCAACCGTGGCTTCCGTGGGCGAGGATGTCGATGTGCCGTTCAACATCAACCCGGCGCTCTACTACGATTTCCTCTATTGGGACTTCAAGAACGATACCGTGAACACCTACCTGCCCGGTGATTCGCTCACCAAATCGCAGGTGGCGCGCTACCTCACCACCGATACGGTGATCGCTTATTTGAAGCCGCAGGACTATGTGTTCTACATCGCTAACGCCTTCACCCCGAACGGCGATGGCTACAACGACTCTTTCAAGCCCATCATCAACGTAGTGGATCTTGCCACCTACGAGCTGAACATCTTCGACCGTTGGGGCGGCATCATCTGGTCCAGTAACGATCCGTGGGCCGAATGGGATGGTCAGGCCAGTGGCAAGGAAGTGCCGAGCGGGGTTTATGCTTGGCAGGCCTATGCCGTGGATGCGATCAAGAAAGACCGCTATGAGCTCTTCGGCCACGTGACCATTGTGCGTTAGCTATTGGACGGGCGCTATGAGGCGCTGCTTCGCTGGTGACCGGATTCGGCCCCAATAATACTCGGTCTTGGATCGTTAAGTGTTAAATTGTTCAACTAATTTGATCTTGCGCTGAACAATCGTCCGTGAGCCTTGTTCTCCCGGTGTTGTCAACCTAAACCCGCAACACCGATGAATCTCTTCCCTACCCTTCGAACCGCCCTGATCGCTCCGAGCCTCGGCTTGGCACTCTGGGCATCCGCGCAAACAGCGCGATTACAAGTGATCCACAATTGCGCCGACCTGAATGCGGCCGTAGTGGATGTTTATGTGAACGGAAACCTGGCGGTGCCCGATTTCGGTTTCCGCACTGCCACCCCATTCATCGACCTTCCGTCTGGGGTCGATCTGGAAGTGGCCATCGCCCCGGGCAATAGTTCAAGCGCAGGTGATGCGTTATTCACGCAAACCTTCAACTTGGCTGACGGAGAGACTTACATCGCCGTGGCAAGCGGCACCTTGGGCCTAGGCGGCTACAACCCCGCCACCCCATTCACCATCGAGGTCTTCGCTGGTGCTCGCGAAACCGCCCAAGGGCCCGGCACCGACGTGCTGGCCCTGCACGGAGCCACTGACGCTCCCATGGTTGACGTGTTCGAGAGCGCCGTGGTGAGCACCACCATCATCGACGACTTCAGCTACAGTGATTTCGCAGGTTACCTCGAACTGCCCACGCTCGACTTCACCCTGCAAGTGCGCACGGCTGACAACAGCACCATCGTGGCTGCCTATGCCGCCCCTTTGCAGACCCTCGGCCTCCAAGGCGCAGCGCTCACCGTGCTCGCCAGCGGATTCCTGAATCCCGCAGCCAACAGCAACGGACCTGCCTTCGGTCTTTGGGTGGCCCTGCCCCGCGGCGGAGCCCTGGTTGAACTGCCTGCAGCCACCATTCCCACCGCTCGTATCCAGGCCATCCATAACAGCGCCGATGCTGCCGCCAGCGAAGTGGACGTGTATCTCAACGGCGCACTGTTTGTTGATGACTTCGCCTTCCGCACCGCCACGCCCTTCGTTGATGTGCAGGCCGGCGTTGACCTCACCCTCAGCATCGCTCCGGGCAACAGCACCAGCGTGGCCGATGCCATCGCCGATTTCAATTACAACCTGCCTGCCGGTGAGACCTTCATCCTGGTGGCCAACGGCATCGTGAGCGCTAGCGGCTACAATCCCGCCACGCCCTTCGACATCCTTGTTTTCCCGGGTGCTCGCGAAACCGCCCAAGGGCCCGGCACCGACGTGCTGGCCCTGCACGGAGCCACTGACGCTCCCATGGTTGACGTGTTCGAGAGCGCCGTGGTGAGCACCACCATCATCGACGACTTCAGCTACAGTGATTTCGCAGGTTACCTCGAACTGCCCACGCTCGACTTCACCCTGCAAGTGCGCACGGCTGACAACAGCACCATCGTAGCTGCCTATGCCGCCCCTTTGCAGACCCTCGGCCTCCAAGGCGCAGCGCTCACCGTGCTCGCCAGCGGATTCCTGAATCCCGCAGCCAACAGCAACGGACCTGCCTTCGGTCTTTGGGTGGCCCTGCCCAGCGGCGGAGCCCTCGTTGAATTGCCTGCAGCCACCATTCCCACCGCTCGTATCCAGGCCATCCATAACAGCGCCGATGCCGCCGCCAGCGAAGTGGACGTGTACCTCAACGGCGCACTGCTTGTTGATGACTTCGCCTTCCGCACCGCCACGCCCTTCGTTGATGTGCAGGCCGGCGTTGACCTCACCCTCAGCATCGCTCCGGGCAACAGCACCAGCGTGGCCGATGCCATCGCCGATTTCAATTACAACCTGCCTGCCGGTGAGACCTTCATCCTGGTGGCCAACGGCATCGTGAGCGCTAGCGGCTACAATCCCGCCACGCCCTTCGACATATATGTTTACCCCGGTGCCCGCGAAACTGCCCAAGGCGCTGGCACCGATGTGCTCGTTTTCCACGGCTGCACCGATGCGCCCACGGTTGACGTGTTCGAGAGCGCTGTGGTGAGCACCACCATCGTGAATGACCTCTCCTACGGTGAATTCGATGGCTATCTGGAACTGCCCACGCTCGATTTCACCCTGCAGGTGCAAACGGCTGATGGCGCAACGACCGTGGCCTCTTATGCCGCTCCGCTTCAGACACTCGGCTTGCAAGGCGCCGCCCTCACCGTGCTCGCCAGCGGATTCCTGAACCCTGCGAACAACAGCAACGGTCCAGCCTTCGGTCTCTGGGTGGCCTTGGCCAGTGGCGGCAGCTTGGTGGAATTGCCCATCGCAACAAGCGTTTCGGAGGAAGGCCCCATCGCGTCTGCTACGGCATGGCCCAATCCGGCCAACGACCGGCTCATGCTTGATGTGGACGCCTTGCGCGATGCCAACCTTGAAGTGGACCTGATCGACGCCACCGGCCGCACTGCACGCCTGATGAGCAGCACGGCCCTGAACAGCGGTCGCACTCAGTTGAACTTGGACCTGAGCGGCATGGCCAATGGAAGCTACACGCTCACGCTTCGGAGCGACGGCGGCTCAGTGAACGTACCGGTCGTGATCGCGCGCTAAGCGATTCGTCCGCCATGCGGAAGGGCCCCCGAAGGTTTGGTGGGGGCCCTTCCCATTTGGCGGTGAATAGGGCGCCCTCTCTATCGCTATCCGATCATTATTAACCACCCCTTTACTTTCACCGCCGCCAATGGGACCCTTCCTCATGCGATTCCAGATCCGTGATCTGGAGCAGTTCACCGGGGTGAAGGCGCACACCATCCGGGTTTGGGAACGGCGATACGGCCTGCTGAAGCCCGATCGCACCGACACCAACATCCGCACGTACGACATCGATGAGCTGAAGACGATCCTCAATGTGGCCTACCTCAATCAGAAGGGCCATAAGATCTCCAAGATCGCCGCCATGCCCGTGGCAGAGCGCGACCGGGCAGTGCGCCAAGCCGCCTTACAGGACCATGATTCCTTGGGCATCATCAACACGCTGGTGATGGCGATGCTCTCATTCGATGAGCCGCTGTTCGAGGGCACCTGCGATGCCTATGCGGCGCAGCATGGCTTCCGTGCGCTCGTCGAGGACGTGCTCGTGAAGCTCCTGGAGCGCATCGGCCTGCTTTGGCAGAGCAATACGATCTGCCCGGCACAGGAGCATTTCGTGAGCAATCTGGTGCGGCAACGGCTGATCACCGAGACATCGAAGCTCCCGTTGAGCAACAGCCATCCGATCGATGTTCTTTACCTGCCGGAGGATGAGATCCATGAATTGGGCCTTCTCTACTTGAATCACCTGTTGCGCGCCGCTGGCCATCGAACCATCTATTTGGGCCAGAGCGTCCCCAGCAATGACCTGCTCCAGGTGGCGGGCCTTTACCACGGTCCCATCCGATTCATCACCCTTCTCGTGGTTCGGCCAACGGCCGATGATGCGCCAGCGTACCTGCGCGCGCTTCGCGCAAGCATGCCCGACCCGCGGATCACGTTCATGGCCGCAGGCATGCCCTTGCGTGGGGTCGAGGCCTCCGCGGTGCCGGAAGGCATGCAGCTCTTCCCTGACCTGGGAGCGCTCATTTCTACGGTGGCCCCTCGCTAGGGCAGCACCTTCCCGGGATTCATGATGCCCTGCGGGTCGAAGGCTTGCTTGATTGCGCGCATCACATTGAGCTGTTCAGCATTGAAGGCGATGTCCATGTAGGGCCGTTGAACCAAGCCGATGCCGTGCTCGCCGCTGAGCGTGCCGCCCAGCGAAACGGTCAGGGCGAAGATCTCGCGGATGGCTTTCGGCAATTCGTGTTCCCAGAAAGCATCGGAAAGGTCGCCCTTGATGATGTTCACGTGAAGGTTGCCATCGCCGGCGTGGCCGTAACACACGCTGCTGAAGCCGTAGCGCGCGCCGATCCCCTTCACGCCCTTCAGCAAACGCGGCAGTTCGTAACGCGGCACCACGGTATCCTCTTCCTTGTACACGCTATGGGCCTTCACGCTCACCGGCACGCTGCGCCGCATGCGCCAAAGCGCATCCTTCTCGGCTGAGCCCTCTGCGAAGAGCACTTCTCCCGCTTCATGCGCCTCCATCACCGTGACGATCGTCTCGCAGCAGCGCATGATCGCATCGGCATGATCGCCATCGACCTCGATGAGGAGGTAGGCACCGGGTTCCGATGAGAGCTGCGCGGGCAGTCCCTCGGTGTGCTGCATCGTCCACACGATGGCGTCACGCTCGATGAACTCCATGGCGCTGGGCGTGACGCCAGCTCTGAACGTGGCGCTCACCGCCTCACATGCCTTCTCCGCGCTGGCGAAGGGCACGAGCATGAGCCGGTCCTCCTTCGGCAAGGGCACAAGGCGCAGCACGGCCTTGGTCACGATGCCCAAGGTGCCCTCGCTGCCCACGAGCAAGCGCGTGAGGTCGTAGCCCGTGGCGTTCTTCAGCGTATTGGCACCAGTCCAGATCACCTCGCCATTGGGCAGCACCACTTCCAGATTGAGCACGAAGTCGCGCGTGACGCCATACTTCACGGCTCTTGGCCCGCCGGCGTTCTCTGCGATGTTGCCGCCTATGGTGCAACTGCCGCGGCTGCTGGGGTCCGGCGGATAATACAGGCCCTTCGCGGCCACGGTCTCTTGCAGCACCTGCGTGATCACGCCCGGCTGCACCGTCACTTGCAGGTTTCGCTCATCGATGTGCTCAATGGCATCCATGCGGTCGAGTGCGAGGCCCACGCCACCATGCACGCTCAGCGCGCCACCACTAAGGCCAGTCCGACCACCGATGGGCGTGATGGGGATATGATGCTCCGCACAGATGCGCACCACGGCGCTCACTTGCCCGGTGCTAGCGGGCCTTGCCACGGCCGAGGGCGGAAAGCTGAGGTCCTCGGTCTCATCGTGACCATAAGATCGGCGTGCCTCGTCGGAACGCGAGAGGCCTTCGGGGCCCAGTGCATCCAAGAGCTGCTGATACACGGAATCAATGATGTCGAGATCGGGCATGGGAGCCGGTTAAGCGTTCGCGAAGTTCTGCAACTGGAGCTAAGAGCGTGAAGGATCCGGAACAACGAGCGAATGGAATCGGGAATCGGAGAGGCCAGGTCCCTGCGCTGAAGGTCTTCAATGAACTCGAATTGCAGTAAGGATTGCCGTTGCGGATTGAGTGCGAGGCGTGAGCTGACGGGAATATCACCACTGCCGCAGCCTAGAGCGAAATCACCCCCCTTTGGTCTCAGCTCATGCCGGCCGGTCCTCTGCCATCACTGCACCACCACCTCTTTCACCACTTGGCGCCCGGCCCGTTCATTGATCCGCGCAAGGATTTCGGCGCGCAGGTAATTGAGCTCTTGCCGCAGCGGTGCACTGTCCACGCTTATCCGCAGGACGGTGCTGCGCAAGCGGAGCGCGGTGGTATGGCGCGCCACCATGGCACCCGCCACTTCGGGCCATGCTTCGGCGATGGCGGCCTCGTCGAGGCGCTCGCGCATGCCAGCGCCATCGACCAGGTGACCGATGGCCTCAGCCAGCGATTGCTCGTTGCGGCGCTTCACGGGTGATGCCTTCATGGGTGAGGTGGAAGAAGCGCGTCTCAAGGTCGAGGCCATCGAGCGCGGCATGGAGGCGCTTCGGATCGGTGTCGGTGATGAGCACTTGCCCGAAGCGGTGATCGCTGAGCAGCTGCAGCAGGTGGCGCATGCGCTGCGGGTCGATCTTATCGAAGATGTCGTCGAGCAGCAGGATGGGGCGCTGGCCGGCGCGCTGCGTGGTGAGCTCGAACTGCGCGAGCTTCAGCGCTATGAGGTAGGTCTTCTGCTGGCCCTGCGATCCGAAGCGCTTCAAGGGCTGCCCGTCTAGGGTGAAGAGCAGATCGTCCTTGTGGACGCCCGACGTGGTGTGCTGCGCGGCGAGGTCGCGTTCCCAGCTCCCGGCAAGCAGGTCGCGCATCGATGCGCCATTGAGCGGTGAACGGTATTCCAGCGCCACTTGCTCAGGCCCTGAGCTGATGGCGGCATAATGCTCCAGCAGCAGCGGTGCCAGGTCATGGATGAAGGCGCTGCGCGCGGCATGCACAGCCGAGGCGAGCACGCAGAGCTGCTCATCCCACGGCTCCAGCGCCGATGGCTGCACCCCGCCATGTTCAGCTGCCTGCTTCAGCAATGCGTTGCGCTGCGAGAGTGCGCGGTTGTATCGGATCAGCGCATCGAGGAAGGGCTTATCGAATTGCGCGATCAGGCCATCGATGAAGCGGCGCCGCACCTCGCTGCCATCGAGGATGAGCTGGCCGTCGTACGGCGTGATCATCACCACGGGGTAGCGGCCCACGTGATCGGCCAGGCGGTCGTATTCCTTGCGGTTGCGGCTGAGCACCTTGCGCATGCCGCGTCGCACGCTGCAGAGCACGGCATCATCGCCATCATCACCGCGCATCACGCCCTGAACCACGAAAAGCTCCTCACCGTGCCGCACGTTATGCTGGTCCTGCGCCTCGAGGTATCCTTTGCCGAGCGCGAGGTAATGGACCGCATCAAGCAGGTTGGTCTTGCCCACGCCATTGGGTCCGGTGAAGCAATTCACCTCAGCGCACAGATCGGCTTCCGCTTCGCGGTGATTGCGGAAGTTGATCACATGCAGTCGGGCGAGGTGGAAGGCCATGCGGCGAAGCTAACGGCGCCGCGAGCGTCCGGCGCGGTGCTGGCCACTGCCGAGCGATCGCGCTTTTATCTTCGGCCCCGCCTCATCGCCTACTTCCGCCATGCAAACACAACCTGTTGCCAAGCCCTCGCCCACCCAAGCTGCCAGCACTGCAACGGGAGCTCGGCCCGTTTCGGCGTTCATCGAGAAGCACTTCCTGCACTTCAACGCCGCCGCGCTCGTGGATGCCGCGAAGGGCTACAAGGAGCATTTGGGCCGAGGGAGGAAGATGATGATCACGCTGGCCGGGGCGATGAGCACCGGTGAGCTTGGCAAGATCCTGGCGGAGATGATCCGGCAGGGCAAGGTCGATATCATCAGCTGCACCGGCGCGAACCTCGAAGAGGATGTGATGAACCTGGTGGCGCACGACCATTACGAGCGCATCCCGAATTACCGCGACCTCACCCCGGAGCAGGAGCGCGCATTGCTGGACCGCGGCATGAATCGCGTCACGGATACCTGCATCCCTGAGCACGAGGCCTTTCGCCGCTTGGAGAAGCACGTGCTCGACCTCTGGACAGCCGACGATAAGAGCGGCAACCGCCGATTCCCGCACGAGTACTTCTACGCCATGATCAGGAGCGGCGTGCTGCAGCAGTACTACCAGATTGACCCGAAGGACAGCTGGATGGTGGCGGCTGCCGAGCGCAACCTGCCTATCATATGCCCCGGTTGGGAGGACAGCACCCTTGGCAACATCTTCGCCGGCCATTGCATGACCGGTGATTGCAAGCCGCAGATGATGAAGAGCGGCATCGAGTACATGATGTTCCTGGCCGAATGGTACACGAGCAATTGCGGCACGGACGGCATCGGCTTCTTCCAGATCGGCGGGGGTATCGCCGGAGACTTCCCTATCTGCGTGGTGCCCATGCTGCACCAGGACCTCCAGCGTGATCACATCCCCTTCTGGAGCTACTTCTGCCAGATCAGCGACAGCACCACCAGCTACGGCAGCTATAGCGGCGCCGTGCCCAACGAGAAGATCACCTGGGGGAAACTCGATACCGACACCCCGAAGCACATCATCGAGAGTGATGCTACTATTGTGGCGCCCCTCATCTTCGCCTACGTCCTCGACATGTGAACCACCATGCAGCGCCTGATTCGCTCCTTCAACACCTTGACCGATGCGCTCAAGGAGACCCTGCAGGAACAATATCCTGACGGGATCGACACCTCGCACATCAAGACCATCCCTACCGCCAAAGGCGAGATGCTGCGGGTTATCGAGCTGAGTACACCCGAAGCCCTTTACCTGATCAAGATCAACGCGGAGAGCCGCGCTGAGATCGAAGAGTTCCTGGATCAGGACAACGAGCCTGCCGCAGCCGGTGATGAAGACCTTGATGCGGAGGATGGGATCGAGGGCGAGGCAGAAGACGAAGGCGATGGCATCGACGACGCCGACGATGCGGATGATGATGATGATGATGATGATGCCGATGACGACGAGGACGATGAGGAGGACGCCGGGGATGATGATGACAAGGACGATGACGAGGACTGATCCCCGCTGAACCTTGCTTCTGAAACAGGCCCCGGATAACTCCGGGGCCTGTTTACTTTCGGCGCAACACCTGCACCATGAACGGCACTTTCCATATCGCCATCGCCACCACGGACCTCAAGCGCATGAAGGCTTTCTACGGGAAATTCCTCGGCCTCAAGGAAGGCCGGAGCGCCAAGACCTGGGTCGATTTCGACTTCTTCGGCCACCAACTCACTATCCAGGAAGTGCCCGTGACGTACAGGACTGCGCGCATCTACAACCCGGAATCCAATGTGCCCAGCGACCATTGGGGCATCGTGCTTTCCATGAGTGACTGGAAGAAGCTCCGAGACAAGCTCAAGAAGGTCGGCCATCCCTTCTTCATTGAGCCGCGCTTGGTGATGAAAGGCGAGGTGGGTGAGCAGCGCAGCATGTTCATCGAGGACCCGGATGGGCACGCGATCGAGTTCAAGGCCTTTGAGGACGCGGATGACCTGTTCCGGAAGGCATGACCGCGCGCGGAGCCATCGTGCTCTTTCTCTTCGGTCTCGCCCTCACCATCATGGGCGCAACGATCAAGATCATGCATTGGCCCTATGCTGATGCCCTGCTCGCTGGGGCTTCACTCATGCAGACCATCTCTGTCCTGGTGCTCGCCTACAAGGTCTTCAGCTACCCCGGCGCGAAGGACTTCCTGGACCGTTGATCAGCAAAGATGAAGGCGCCCGGATGAGCGCCTTCCTGAATCGAGTGCAGCAAGGTCAATAGTCGCGCATGGCGACCAATTCGCCTCGCTCATCATATTGCTCGCCGCGCTGTATCACGCCTTCGCTGTAAACCAGCCGGCAGACCACGCTGTTCCTATGGCTGCGGAACTCCCAAACGCCCTGCCGCAGGCCATTGCGGAAGCTCGCATGCGCCAGCACCGCACCGGTATCGCTGAACTGCTTCCATTCACCATCGCGGCGACCATCGCGGAAGCCGCCCATCTCCTTCACACGGCCATTTTCATGATAGGTGATGAAACGGACCCGATCACCCTCGCGATAACGCGTTGCCCGGAGCGTACCATCAGGATAGCGCTCTTGAACAAGCAACTCCGCACGTTGCGCGGACAACGACCCACCCATGATCATGAAAACGAAGAAGAAAGCAATCCCACGCATGGTCTTCCGGTTCTTTGCCGTCTTATACGCACAAAGGTAGCATCAAGTTCACCGAAGATTAACATGGAATTAACGCAAGTTCCTCCCTGCGCATTGTTCGTAGGATTACGAGACTTGATCGCGCGTGCAATCCGTGGTTCCCGCCCTTTGTGGACGAATGCTCAATCAGGATTAGCCGCAAACCACCAACCTCAGGCCTTGCGCAAATACCTGCTCTTCAGGACCATCGCGCCGAATCCTTCAATCCGGCAATCGATGTGGTGCTCGCAGTCAACCAATTCGATGTTCCGCACCTTGGTGCCCGCCTTCAAGGCCTTCGGTGCCCCTTTCACAGCCATGTCCTTGATCATCAGCACATCATCGCCATCCTGAAGAACTTTTCAATTGGCATCCTTCACAACAGGTCCCCCGCTCGCAGCAATCGATCCTCCGGGTTCCATTCTTGCCCGCACGCGACGCACATCTCGAGTTGCATGTTGGATAGATAAGGATGTGCATTCAGGGCATTTCTGGGAATCGCTCATTGGGATCGGAATGGACGGTAAGCTATTTCATGGCTCGGCTTCCAGATGACCCAGTGCACCTTTAGGCCCATATTTCCATTGACCGCTCACATCTGCGGTTGCGCGCATGACGAATGTCCATCATTATCCATGGTCGTCCAGTACCTTCACCGCAAAGCCGAAAGCCATGAAGAGCATCCTTGCAGCCGTCGACTTTTCAGCAGTGACCCCGAGCCTGCTTGCATTGTCATGTGAGTTTGCGAAACACCACAACGCCAAGCTGTGGCTCATCCATGTGGCCGCGCCAGACCCCGATTTCATCGGCTTCAAGACAGGTCCGCAATACATCCGGGATCATCGGGCTGAACAGCTGCGGCAAGAGCACATCGACCTGCAAGGGATGGCTGCGGAAGCCCGCGAAAAAGGCATTGATTCCGAGGCGTTGCTGTTGCAAGGCCCAACAGCAGAGACCATTCTCGCCGAGGTCGAAAGGTTGAAGAGCGACATGGTGGTGGTGGGTTCCCATGGGCACAGCGCTCTCTACCGCGCCTTCGTTGGCAGCGTGAGCGAACAAGTGCTCCGTGAATGCACGGCACCCGTTCTTGTGGTGCCCACGCCGAATCGCGGATAGGCCGGTTACCCTGGCAATCACGGAACTGAGCCGAGGGGCCAGTTCATCGAGCGAAAGGCCATTCAAACGGCCTCTACAATGCGCTATTTACCGCACGAACAGGGTCTAATCTTCGACGAACACTTGACATTCGTCTATCAATCCTGATACGTTCGCGCCACTCTTTCTCGACCGGATCGCTCTTCAGACCCTGCCTTTGGACGCTTGTTCAGTCAACTGAGCAAGACCATGCGATCCACTCAAGCAGCCTTGCCGGCGCCCAATCCTGAGGTGCTCTGGCTCGATCCCGACCTGGGCCTAGGGCCCTATCAAGGAAGCAGGCCAACAACGACTCCACTGGAGGGCCATTGGCCTTCCGCACCTCATGAGCAAACCCCTACACCTCGAACCCCGATGAAGCACCGAAACCCCTTCACGAAAGAGATCGCGCGGCTGATCGCGCTGCTCTTGCTGCTTGCCACAGGCTGGCATGCAGCGGCACAGCACCGGATCGATCCGGTGAAACCCCGTGCACCGCACACCGGCCACGACCACGGCCACGAGCACGTGGACATTGATGCCCTGCTGAACCGGCACGATCAGCGCATCACCTTCATGGAGAACGGAGGGCAGTTCGGAGCTCAGGTCCTTTACCGCGCCGATTTCCCGCTTGGCCAAGCCGTGGCCACCGCGCAAGGCATGGTGGTCACCGCCTTCGACCCGGTGGAAGTGGAGAAGCGCATCGCTGAAGGATTCCGCATCGAGGAGGAAATGGCCCAAGGCCGACCGATGCGCGAGCTGCAATGGCGCAAGCGCGGCCACTCCTGGCGGCATCGCTTCATCGGCGCATCGGATGCCATGCGGATCGAAGCACGTGATCGGCACCCCGAACTGACCAATTACTTCGTGGGCGAGCGCAGCGCCTTGGATGCCTCCAGTTTCCAGGAGGTCTGGTACACGGGCATCTATCGTGGCATCGATGCGCGCTACTATCCGGCTGAGGACGGCTCGTTGGAGTATGACCTGATCGTGAAGCCGGGCGGCGACCCCGGTAATGTCGCCATCGCCCACGAGGGCATCGAGCGCATGCATGTGAACGATGATGGCGAACTGGTCATCGAGACGATCCTGGGCGAAATGGCCCATCCCGCTCCATACGTGTACCAACGGAGCAACGGCCGCGAGACCCGCATCGACGCCGCCTACAAGGTGGACGGCAATGTCCTGCGATTCACCTTGGGCGCCTACGATCGCACCCAACCCTTGGTGATCGACCCCATTGCCATGCGATGGGCCACATGGATCAATACCAACAGCAGCAGCGACAACCACGGCCACTGCATCTGGGTGGACCCGAGCGACGGCGCCATCTATGTGGTCGCCCGAGTGACCGGGACCACCGACCAGATCACGCCCGGCGCGTTCGATGAGACGACGAATGGCGGCTTGGAGATGATCGTGGGCAAGTACCTCGAGCCTGCAACGGTGGGAGGCAGCGGCACCCGGGTGTGGCAGACCTACATCGGCGGAAACGGCGATGACAACCCCTACGCGATGGAGCAGGGACCCGACGGCAACCTGTACATCACCGGCCAGACCGGCAGCACCAACTTCCCGCTTCTGGGCGGTACGGCCTTCACCGGCAGCAGCGTGAACCAGCAGGCCCAGAGCGGCATCGATGTGTTCGTGCTGAAGATCAACACCGCCGGCAACAGCATCAAGGCGGCTGTCGTTGGTGGCAACGGAAGCGACGACAACTACGACGTGCGCCTGGCCGCAAATGGCGATGTGTTCGTGGGCGGGAGCACCACGAGCACCAACCTGCTCACGCTGAACCCCGGCAGCGGAGCCAGCAACACCAACAACGGCGGGAGCGATGTCTTCCTCTTCCGCGTCAACCAGGACCTGAGCAGCATCGTCTGGATGCGGAACTACGGCGGCAGCTCCGCCGACCGGGCCAGCATCATGCTCCACAACACCGCAACCGGAGACCTCTTCGTGGGCGGCAATACCAGCAGCACCAACTTCCCTACCCTGAACCCGCGCCAGAGCACGCGCGGCGGCAGCACGGCCGGATTCCTCCAACGCCTCAACGGAACCACCGCTGCCACCGTTTGGAGCAGCTATTACTCCAGCGCCAGCAGCCAGAATGCCAACCTGCTTTGCATGGAGTTCAATACCGCCAAGGATGAGCTCTTCTTTGGCGGCGTAACCAGCGGACTCAGCAGCTCGAACATCACGGACGGGGTGTTCGACACCAGCCACAACGGCAACAATGACTTCTATGTGGGCCGCATGACGATTGACCAGACATTCCTCGCTGGCACCTACATCGGCGGCTCCGGCAATGAAGTGAACATGATGGGCCTCAATACTGACCTGAACAATGATGCGTACGTCTTCGGCTACAGCGCCAGTACGAACTTCCCGGTGAGCGCCTCGCCCAACGTTCCGCTGCAGACCACCAATCAAGGCAGCAACGACAAGGTTTTCTTCAAGCTGAAGAGCAACCTGAACCAGCTCGAATTCAGCACCTACTACGGCGGCACCAGTGACGACTACGACCCCGTAGGCGAGCGCGGCATCAAATTCAACGATTGCCGCATCTACACCATCGTCACTGCGCAGAGCAACAACATCCCGCTAACCCAAGGCGCCGTCAACACCACCAAGAACAGCACGACGAGCCGCTACGAGCCGGGCCTTGTGGTCTGGGCCAACCCGCCCGACCTGCTCGGCAACAGCATCACCTATCAAGGCGTGTCCATCTGCCCCGGCGCAACCCCAGGCGACATCATGGGATCGGAGCCGAGCTATTCGTTGCCCACCATCGTGCGCAACAACGTCGCCTCCGGTTACCCTGCCTTCCCGAGCGCTGCGACTTACCAATGGCAGATCAGCCCTGACAGCCTCACTTGGACGGACATACCCGGCGCTACGGGCCAGAACCTCAGCGGCGCGCAGATCGGTGCGCTCACGCAGGACACGTACATCCGCCGCATCATCGGAGGCGATGCCTGCATCCTCGCCGGTGCTGCCGACCAAGTGGTTAAGGTGCGCATCATGACCGCCGACGGAACAGTGACCGATGCGCTGTGCAACGGTTCTGCCACTGGCAGCATCACGGCAACGGCCGATGGCCAGGCGCCTTTCACTTACGCCTGGAGCAATGGGCAGACCAGCGGGACCGCGGTGAACCTTGCGGCCGGTCCTTACAGCGTGACCGTTACCGACTTCAATGGCTGCAGCGCAACAGCCAACTTCGTGGTGGGGCAACCCGCTCCGCTCAGTGCGAATGTGAGCACAACGCTCGATGCCTGCGGAACCGGAACAGGCAGCGCCACAGCAAGCGGAACAGGAGGCACCCCCGGCTACAGCTATCTCTGGAGCACCGGTGCCACAGGTCCGAACCTCACGAATGCGAGTGCCGGAGCGTACTCCGTGCAGGTCACCGATTTCAACCAATGCAGCGCGGTGGTGCTGGTCAATATCGATGGCACCTTGCCGCCCTCTGCGAACGCGGGCGCCGACGCGGAGATCAATTGCACCACAGGTGCGACGGTGCAACTGGATGGCTCCAGCCAGACGCCAGGCGTGAACTTCAGCTGGACCGGTCCGGGCATCGTCAATGGCGGCGGTTCGGCCAACCCCACGGTGAACGCAGCCGGCACCTACACGCTAACGGTCACCAATCCTCAGACCGGCTGCACGGCGACGGATCAAGTTGATGTCACAGTGAACACGACTGTCCCCGGCGCGCAAGCCGCTGGCGGAACCATCACCTGCAGCAATGAATGCGTGATGCTCATGGGCACCGGCAACGGTTCGTTCGCCTGGAGCGGCCCGAACAACTTCAACAGCACCGAGCAGAACCCGACCGTGTGCGCCCCCGGCACCTACACGCTGGTTGTCACCGGCAGCAACGGCTGCACGAGCACCGCTACCGCTGAGGTGGAAGAGGACACCGATGTCCCCGGCGCGCAAGCCGCTGGCGGAACCATCACCTGCAACAACACGTGCGTGATGCTGAGCGGCAACGGCAACGGCTCCTTCGCATGGAGCGGCCCGAACAACTTCAGCAGCACCGAGCAGAACCCGACCGTGTGCGCTCCCGGCACTTACACGCTGATTGTCACCGGCAGCAATGGTTGCACGAGCACCGCCACCGCTGAGGTGGAGGAGGATACCGATGTGCCCGGAGCCTTCGCCACGGGAGGAACCATCAACTGCAGCAATGAGTGCGTGATGCTCATGGGCACGGGCAACGGCAGCTTTGCGTGGAGCGGCCCGAACAACTTCAACAGCACCGAGCAGAACCCGACCGTATGCGCCCCCGGCACCTACACGTTGGTGGTCACCGGCGCGAACGGCTGCACGAGCACCGCTACCGCTGAGGTGGAGCAGGACAATGACGTCCCCGGGCGCAAGCTGCTGGTGGCACCATCACCTGCGACAATGAGTGCGTGATGCTGATTGGCACCGGCAACGGTTCGTTCGCTTGGAGCGGCCCGAACAACTTCAACAGCACCGAGCAGAACCCGACCGTGTGCGCCCCCGGCACCTACACGCTGGTGGTGACCGGCAGCAACGGCTGCACGAGCACCGCTACCGCTGAGGTTGAGCAGGACACCGACGCACCCGGCGCGCAAGCCGATGGCGGAACCATCACCTGCAACAACGAGTGCGTGATGCTGATGGGCACCGGCAACGGTTCGTTCGCCTGGAGCGGCCCGAACAACTTCACGAGCACCGAGCAGAACCCCACCGTGTGCGCCCCCGGCACCTACACGTTGGTGGTCACCGGCGCGAACGGCTGCACGAGCACCGCTACCACTGAGGTGGAGCAGGACAATGACGTCCCCGGAGCGCAAGCTGCTGGCGGAACCATCACCTGCGACAATGAGTGCGTGATGCTGATTGGCACCGGCAACGGTTCGTTCGCTTGGAGCGGCCCGAACAACTTCAACAGCACCGAGCAGAACCCGACCGTGTGCGCCCCTGGCACCTACACGCTGGTGGTGACCGGCAGCAACGGCTGCACGAGCACCGCTACCGCTGAGGTGGAGCAGGACAATGACGTCCCCGGAGCGCAAGCCGCTGGCGGAACCATCACCTGCAGCAATGAGTGCGTCGAGTTGAGCGGCACCGGCAACGGCAGCTTCGCTTGGAGCGGCCCGAACAACTTCAGCAGCACCGAGCAGAACCCGACCGTGTGCGCCCCCGGCACCTACACGCTCGTGGTCACCGGTGCGAACGGCTGCACGAGCACCGCTACCGCTGAGGTGGAGGAGGACAACGACGTGCCTGGAGCCTTCGCCACGGGCGGAACGCTCACTTGCACGAACACCTGCGTGATCCTCATGGGCACCGGCAACGGTTCGTTCGCCTGGAGCGGCCCGAACAACTTCAGCAGCACCGAGCAGAACCCGACCGTGTGCGCTCCCGGCACGTACACACTCATCGTGACCGGCACGAACGGCTGCACGAGCACTGCTACCGCTGAGGTGGAAGAGGACACCGATGTGCCCGGAGCGCAAGCCGCTGGCGGAACCATCACCTGCAGCAATGAGTGCGTGATGCTCATGGGCACCGGCAACGGTTCATTCGCTTGGAGCGGCCCGAACAACTTCAGCAGCACCGAGCAGAACCCCACCGTGTGCGCCCCTGGCACCTACACGCTGGTGGTCACCGGCAGCAACGGCTGCACGAGCACCGCTACCGCTGAAGTGGAGCAGGATACCGACGTCCCCGGCGCGCAAGCCGCTGGCGGAACCATCACCTGCAGCAATGAGTGCGTGATGCTCATGGGCACCGGCAACGGTTCGTTCGCTTGGAGCGGCCCGAACAACTTCAGCAGCACCGAGCAGAACCCGACCGTGTGCGCCCCCGGCATCTACACACTGGTGGTAACCGGCAGCAACGGCTGCACGAGCACCGCTACCGCTGAGGTGGAAGAGGACACCGATGTGCCCGGAGCGCAAGCCGCTGGCGGAACCATCACCTGCAGCAATGAGTGCGTGATGCTCATGGGCACCGGCAACGGTTCGTTCGCCTGGAGCGGCCCGAACAACTTCAACAGCACCGAGCAGAACCCGACCGTGTGCGCCCCCGGCACCTACACGCTGGTGGTGACCGGCAGCAACGGCTGCACGAGCACCGCTACCGCTGAGGTGGAGCAGGATACCGACGTCCCCGGCGCGCAAGCCGCTGGCGGAACCATCACCTGCAGCAATGAGTGCGTGATGCTCATGGGCACCGGCAACGGTTCGTTCGCTTGGAGCGGCCCGAACAACTTCAGCAGCACCGAGCAGAACCCGACCGTGTGCGCCCCCGGCATCTACACACTGGTGGTAACCGGCAGCAACGGCTGCACGAGCACCGCTACCGCTGAGGTGGAGCAGGACAATGACGTCCCCGGAGCGCAAGCCGCTGGCGGAACCATCACCTGCAGCAATGAGTGCGTGATGCTGATTGGCACCGGCAACGGTTCGTTCGCTTGGAGCGGCCCGAACAACTTCAGCAGCACCGAGCAGAACCCGACCGTGTGCGCCCCCGGCACCTACACGCTGGTGGTCACCGGTGCGAACGGCTGCACGAGCACCGCTACCGCTGAGGTGGAGGAGGATACCGACGTCCCCGGCGCGCAAGCCGCTGGCGGAACCATCACCTGCAGCAATGAGTGCGTGATGCTGATTGGCACGGGCAACGGTTCGTTCGCTTGGAGCGGCCCGAACAACTTCAGCAGCACCGAGCAGAACCCGACCGTGTGCGCCCCCGGCACCTACACGCTGGTGGTCACCGGTGCGAACGGCTGCACGAGCACCGCTACCGCTGAGGTGGATGAGGACAACGACGTCCCCGGCGCGCAAGCCGCTGGCGGAACCATCACCTGCGACAATGAGTGCGTGATGCTGATTGGCACGGGCAACGGTTCGTTCGCTTGGAGCGGCCCGAACAACTTCAACAGCACCGAGCAGAACCCGACCGTATGCGCCCCCGGCACCTACACGTTGGTGGTCACCGGCGCGAACGGCTGCACGAGCACCGCTACCGCTGAGGTGGAGCAGGACAATGACGTCCCCGGAGCGCAAGCTGCTGGTGGCACCATCACCTGCGACAATGAGTGCGTGATGCTGATTGGCACCGGCAACGGTTCGTTCGCTTGGAGCGGCCCGAACAACTTCAACAGCACCGAGCAGAACCCGACCGTGTGCGCCCCCGGCACCTACACGCTGGTGGTGACCGGCAGCAACGGCTGCACGAGCACCGCTACCGCTGAGGTGGAGCAGGATACCGACGTCCCCGGCGCGCAAGCCGCTGGCGGAACCATCACCTGCGACAATGAGTGCGTGATGCTGATGGGCACCGGCAACGGTTCGTTCGCTTGGAGCGGCCCGAACAACTTCAACAGCACCGAACAGAACCCGACCGTATGCGCCCCCGGCACCTACACGTTGGTGGTGACCGGCAGCAACGGCTGCACGAGCACCGCTACGACGCAAGTAGGCAGCGACTTTGAGGCGCCGCAGGCGACGCTAAGCAGCACGCTGATCGGCTGTGAGGGCGAACCCGCAACGGTGAGCTACACAAGCAGCAGCGCAATCGCGACAGCCGAGTGGTTCAACGCCAATGGACTTGTAGGCAGCGGCAGCTCGATCTCCACGAGCACACCAGGCGCTTACACGCTCATCCTCACCGGAGTGAACGGCTGCACCAATGAGTTCAGCATCGAAGTGCAGCAGAACACCGATTGCGACAAGGACTGCGACCCCTTGATCCTCGAATGCCCTGCTGACATCACCGTGGCGTGCGCCGATGATTTCTCACCCTTCGGCCTCGGCGGCGAACCCATCTTCAACAAGAAGAAGGACGATGATTGCCCGGATGTGGTCCAGGCCTGGTGGAGCGATGCCATCATCAGCAACTGCCCGTACGTGATCCGCCGCACCTGGCACGCGGTGGGCAGCGATGGCAGCACCGAGACCTGCATCCAGTACATCACGGTCATCGACGATGTGCCCCCGATCTTCTACAACGTGCCTGCCGCGATGAGCATCGCCTGCGACGCCGACATGGACGCCATTGCCACGCCGGACGTGACCGCGTACGATGAATGCACCAAGGTGGATGTGACCGTCTATCACAGCATGGAGGTGATCCCCGGCGATTGCGCGGGCAACTACACCATCGTCCATACCTGGACCGCGCGCGACCAGTGCCACAACTGGGGCACCGCCACCTGGACGATCACCGTGCACGACGATCAGCCACCGGTGCTGTCTTGCCCGGTCGATGACATCACCGTGATCTGCAAAGAGCTGCCCGAGCCCAGCGACAAGTGCGAAGCCACCGACAATTGCTCCGCGGAGGTGAGCATCTCCGTGGAAGAGGAGAAGAGCGAAATGGATGACGAGGGCAAGTACGTGATCACGCGCACTTACATCGCCACGGACGACTGCGGCAACAGCTCCACCCACGTGCAACTGATCACGGTCTGGTGCGATAAGAAAGAGGAGGACGGCAAAGGCCCCGATCAGGCCGGCGTGAAGATGTCCGCGAGCGCCTGGCCGAATCCCTTCCGCGAAGAGAGCAGCATCAGCCTCACGCCCACGGAAAGCGGCTCCGCCACCGTTCTGGTGACCGATCTGCAAGGCCGGGTGGTGAGCGAACTGTACAACGGCCATGTGGAGGCCGGCGCCACCTTGGTGCTGCCCTTCCGCCCGGCCTAGCGCAATGGCTGCGCTTACCTCTATCGCATCCGGTTGAATGGCGAGGAGATCATCGGCCGCATCCTTGCGCAGCCCTGATCGACTTTCGACGATTGAACGACGAAGCCCTGGCGCGAGCCGGGGCTTCCTCGTTCTCAACGGCACGGTTGCTCGATCCTATCTTGGCCGCATGGCCGGTCGCCTTTTCCCGCGCTGGGGCATCCTCCTCATCGACCTGGTGCTCTGCATGGCGGCACTGGCCTCAGCGTACCTGCTCCGATTCAACTTCAAGGTGCCTGCGCACGAGGTTGAACTGCTCCTGCCCGTGCTGCCTGTCTTCCTGCTCGTGCGCGCCTCCACATTCCTGATCGCAGGCATCCCGCGCATCATGGTGCGGCACACCAGCACGGAGGATGCGCGCCGCCTCTTCCTCACCGTTGCTGCCGGCACAGCGGTTCTCGGCGCGATCAGCTTGCTTCGATTCCTCCTCTTCGATGGCCAGTACTTCCTTCCGCGCGCGGTGATCATCATCGACTTCATGGCCACCGCCATGCTCGTGATCTCGGCGCGCATCGCCTTCAAGCTGCTGCACCTGCGCAGCCGCGGCGCGGGCAAGGAGCGCGTGCGCGTGATCATCCACGGTGCGGGCGAAGCGGGCTTGATCACCAAGCGCACGCTCGAGCGCGAGGGATCAGTGAAGTACGAGGTCGTCGCGTTCATTGATGATGATGACCGCAAGGCCGGCAAGCGGCTCGAAGGGGTCGGCATAGCGAGCACCGGGCGATTGCCCGCCCTGCTCACCGAGGGCATCGATCAGGTGATCATCGCCATCGGCAAGCCCGACCCCGAGAAGCGGCGCCTGGTGGTGGATGCCTGCATAGCCGCGAAGGTGCAGGTACGCACCATTCCGCCGGTGAATGATTGGATCAATGGCCAACTGAGCGCAGGGCAGATCCAGCAGGTGCGCATCGAGGACTTGCTTGGGCGCCAGGTGATCCACATCGAGCAGGAAGCCGTGCGCCGGCTGGTAGCCGGCAAGCGCGTGCTGGTCACCGGCGCTGCGGGCAGCATCGGCAGCGAATTGGTTCGGCAGCTGGCGGAGATGGGAACGGCTGCACTTGCGCTGGTGGACATCGCCGAGAGCGGCTTGTATGATGTGGAGATGGAACTGGTAGGCAAGGGCCGCGGCGACATGCTCCATGTGCACGTGGCCGATGTGCGTGACTTGAATCGCATGGAAGCCGTGTTCGCGATGGAGCGGCCGCAGCTGGTCTTCCACGCAGCGGCGTACAAGCATGTGCCCTTGATGGAGGCCCAGCCCGAAGAGGCCGTGCGCACCAACATCGGCGGCACGGGCACGGTGGCGCGGCTGGCGTGCAAGCATGGGGCGGAGCGTTTCGTGCTCATCAGCACGGACAAGGCCGTGAACCCCACCAGCGTGATGGGTGCCAGCAAGCGCGCGGCCGAGATGCTCGTGGGCGCCATCGCGCAAGGCTGCGGAACCGTATTCGTCACCACGCGCTTCGGCAACGTTCTAGGCAGCAGCGGCTCGGTGATCCCGCTCTTCCGCAAGCAGATCGAAGCCGGCGGCCCGGTAACGGTGACGCATCCGGACGTCACGCGATTCTTCATGACCATCCCCGAAGCGTGCCGGTTGGTGATGGAGGCCGCAGCGATGGGACAAGGCGGCGAGATCTACGTGTTCGACATGGGCCAACCCGTGCGCATCGCTGACCTGGCGGACAAGATGATCCGCCTCAGCGGGAAGGAGCCCGGCAGCGAGATCGCCATCACCTACACCGGCCTGCGCCCCGGAGAGAAGCTCTACGAAGAGCTGCTCGCCACCAGCGAGAACACCCTGCCCACGCACCACCCGCGCATCCTCATCGGGCAGGTGTCGCCGGTAGATACCGAAGACGTGCTGCGCCGAACGGAAGCGTTGCTCCGATTGAGCGGCACGGAAGCCGTGATCGCACTGAAGGGCATGATCCCGGAATACGGCCCGGAAATGCGCGTGCGAACCGCACATTGAATCGGCTTGGCAACAATGCACCACCAGCATCCATGAGTCAGCACACCGAAGCCCAATTCCTCGCTCGCATCGTCGAACGCTCCCGGGAATACTCCCGATTCTACCTGAGCCAGCTCAAAGGCCAGGACCCTCATCGCGTCTTCGTTTGTGAAGGCAAGCCGCTGAATAGCCTGTTCTGGATCGTGGCCCACATGGCCACCACGCAGAATGGCCTGCTGCTCTACAGCACGGGTGGCCCGTTCAAGAAATTCAGCTGGGCCAAGCACTTCAGCGTCGGCGGCAAGGGTCTGCCGCCAGAGCAGTGCCCGCCATATGAGGAGGTGTGGGCCACTTTCAAGGAGGTGCATGAGAAAGCCATGGACTACCTGCCCACGCTCACGCCTGAGCAACTGGATGCACCCAATCGCACGGGCCTGCCGCTGATCGGGACGACGGTGCGCGACGCGATCATCCATGCGGCCCGGCACGAATCGCTTCACACGGGGCACCTCACCACCCTTTGCAAGCTCTACGGAATCGCCACCGTGTAGGACCGCTCGAGTACATCAGATCTCCAATCCAGACTTGGAGAAAGACCGGCAGAATGGCCCGTATGCACATCTGCTACAAACCTTCAAAGGCCATGTTGTTAAATCCTTCTGCGCAACACACCTTTGTTAGTCAATTGACAGAATCTCCGCACCGAACATCCATCTCAGCCAACCGAGGGGATTGATGTCAACGGAACGACAGACTCCGCTTTCATCACACCAAGCAGCTTGCGCCATGCCGAAGAACGTTTCATCGATGGTCGCAACCCTCAACCCGATAGGCCGCGTGACTCAAAGGGTGATTTTCTCGAGCACCATTCTCTTTCTAGCTCTTCCACTGACGGCCCAGTTCGGTCCACCGCGGGTCATCAGCCAATCACCATGGTGGGGGTTCAACTATGTCCATGAATTAGCGGACTTTGATGGCGATGGGGACTTGGATCTGCTCACCGGCGCGCAGCCCATCACCATATTCGAAAACACAGATAATGCTGGCACGTTCGCAACTGCGACAGTCATAGAATGCTGGATGCCACTTCTCGCAAGTGAATTATTCGTACTGGACGTGAATAATGACGGACTTCCGGATTTGATTCGCCGCAATCCCGACGGTGGACCTCCTATTTGGGAACGCAACATGGGGGGATTCCAGTTCGCGGCCGGAGTTGATATCCCTTCCTTGATTCTCTTCGATGTGAATGGCGACGGCGATCAGGATGCTGTTTCGAAATCAGGCAGTCAGTTGTTCATTAGCGAGAATGACGGCGCGGGCAACTATTCGGATCCGACTGCGATTGCGCAACTCATTGGAGGGAACAGTGACCTCTACCATCTTGATGTCGATGGCGATGGGCTTGACGACCTCGTTTTTCAACCACCCGGTCAATCTCAGCACGGGGTTTTCAGGAATCTAGGCAATGGCACCTTCGCCCAAACACAGACGAATGCCATCAGTCAAGGCAGCGACTTCCATGTCGCAGATGTGAACAGTGACGGGAGAATGGACCTGGTCCATAGCACCACAGGAGTGTCTCCGTATCAATGGGGCTATAGGCCAGGGCAACCGGACTGCACCATCGGGGCTTCACAATCCCTGTTGCTTTCAACGGGCACCGAGGCATTCCTCTCTTCGATAACCATGGCCGACGTGGATGGAGATGGTCAAAAGGACCTCCTCACCTCTCTACCCAACAATCTCCTGGTCGTGCGCATGCAAGGGAACTCAGCCATTGCACCTTCCACCTCGGCGCTCCCCAACCAACTCGGAATCATTAGTGGCCAGATGAGCGCGGGGGACATCGACGGTGATGGCCTCGACGAACTCGTTCTAGTCAACGAGGTCTTCGACATTCCGGGCGATGGCACATTGCTGCACATGCCCCCAGTGCATGCAGGCGTCAACACAGTACCTTATTTCCTGAGCATTTCAGACTTTGACCTGGATGGGCGTGACGACATCATGACCGGACCCTTCAACTTCTATCAGGTCGGCGTCTATAAGAACCTGGGGCCTGGTGAATTCGCGCCCGTGAAGTTCTCCGCTCGTTTAGGCAATGATTGGGCCTGCGACTACATCGACATGGATGATGATGGCGACCTGGACGTCGTTTCTATACGGAATGACAGCGTGTTCCTGAACACGAATTCGGGGTCACTCAATTTCCAAGAGCAATTCCTTGTCAGCGGCTCAGGCCTTCGCTCAGTGCGTTGCGCTGATGTGGACGCGGACGGGGACGTCGATATGATCGTTACCGGGGACACGCACCACATGCGCTTCCGCAATATCGGAGGCAACGAGTTCCAGTTCATGAGCAATATCTCAGCACTTAATTACAGCTTCGGGGAATGGCATTGTCTTGGATTCGCAGACATAGACCACGACGGCAATCCAGATTTGCTGGTCCATCAATCCGATATTGTGAAATGGGTCAAGAACAACGGGGCGATGAGCTTCGGGCCCAAAGCGAATCTTCCCAATAACTTCAACGCGGATTGGATCGAGCTCCGCGACATCAACGGCGATGGATCGCAGGACCTTCTCGGAGGGAGCGGTGGATCCGATGGAACAACCCAATGGATGCCGCACATCAGTGGCTCAAGCTACGGCGCCAGCTCTTCCATCGTGCCGAGTGGCATATGCAGTCAGTGCTGGTCCTTGCCGCTCGATTACGATCGGGACGGCGATGTTGATGTAGCGGTACTGCGAAGCGGAAATAATACAGGCTATCTCTGGCTGAATGACGGGCTTGGTGCATTCACTCCGGGCCCTTCCATCATTCAGGCCGGTTGGGATATCGAAGGCTCCGCGATTTTCGGATATCAACGCAAGTTCCGTGCTTTCGACTTCGATGACGATGGTGACGAGGACATCCTGTTATTCTCAGACGCGATCCAAGGTCGCGGAGCCCGGATGGCATGGGTCGAGAATTATGGTGCGGACCCCTTCACGCTGAGCGGCACCGTTTTCGGCGACATGAATGCGAACGGCGAATTCGATTCGGGCGATTTCGCGCTGCCTGGATCGAATATCACGGCTTCGCCCAATGGATATGTCGCACTTGGCAGTTCCGCAGGCACCTACACCCTGCACTCGAACAATGTGGACCAGACCGTATCGGCAACCCTGAACCTTCCGTTCTGGTCAACCTTGCCCGTTCCTCCGAGCTATACCGTTCAGCCTTCGCCAAGCGCACCGGATTGGACCGGCCTCGACTTCGGATTCGTGCCTTTGGTTGATACGAGTCTGATCCATGTTGACATCACGATCGCATCTGCACCTTGCTCCGCGCAGAACTCGTTGTGGGTGACGCTGCACAATCAAGGGACACGGATTGAGTCAGGCACCGTTACCGTGGCGCTCAACAACCTGTTCACCTACGTCTCATCCGCGCCTGCGGCATCCACCGTGAACGGAGCGACTTTCACCTGGAGCTTCAACGACCTGTTGCCGTTGTCGGTGCTTCCGATTCAAATCGTTATCACCATGCCACCTGCACAGAGCATCGGCACCGTTTGGACCCAAACGGCGACAGTGCTGACCAATGGCGCTGGGGGAGGATCGCCGAACAGCTTCATAGGCAGCCTCGATGGCACCGTTGCATGCTCCTACGACCCCAATGACAAGCTGGTTGAACCTGCAGGCTACGGCGTATTCGGCGCAATCCCGCTCAGCACGGAGGAATTGACCTACACTATCCGCTTCCAGAATACGGGCAACGCACCCGCTCAGGATGTCATGTTGCGCGATCAGCTCCACCCTCATCTCGATCTGACAAGCCTTCAGGTGCTCGCCTACTCGCATCTTCCAACGGAAATCCACGTTGAGTCGGCCGGAGAATTGGTCGTTCGTTTCGATGGCATACAGCTACCTGACACCTCGGCTGATTTCACAGGCAGCCAAGGCTTCATCAAGATGAGATTCCGGCTGATGCCCGGTCTTCCGCATTTGACGCAAGTATTGAACACGGCAGAGATCTACTTCGACCTGAACGAGGAGGTCGTGACCAATACCACGACATCGACCTTAGTGGATTGCTCCTTGTGGGAACCGGCCGTCAATCAGCTTTCCAATGGTCAATTGACCGCTACTGAAGGGGATGCGTATCAATGGTACTTGAACAATGAGCCCTTGTTCGGGGAAACGAGTCAGACGATCCAGCCGTTCGGACCCGGCGCATACGCTGTTGAAGTGACGAGCATCTTTGGTTGCCTGGCCATCACTGCGCCCATCGCTATCACGTCCGTTGGAAGCGCATTCATGCCAGCGGGCGGCCTGAAGCTATTCCCCGAATCCGGCGAGCACCACTGCCACCGCGATTCTGGAAGCACCTCCCGAGCCTGGTGCCAGTCTGGCCCTGATGGATATCCGCGGACGCGCTTTGATCACTGTCCCGATGCGTTCGCGCATGGTGAGCATACCCTGTGAGCAACTTGCGCCAGGCCTCTATGTTGTCCGCGTGTCCGGACCCCGAAGCACCTCCATCACTGGTTGCCTGATGATTCAGGACCGCTGAAGACGGACTGCCGTGTCACTTGAGTATTTGCTGCTTCCGTTCCTGCATCTGCTGGCCCTCGCCATCGGCATCGCTGCCGTGTATGCCCGTGGCCGGGCATTGCGTCGCACCACCACTGCGGCCGACCTGCCCGACGTTTTCCACGCCGACAACTGGTATGGGCTCGCCGCGCTGATCTGGATCGGCACCGGGCTGTGGCGCGCCTTCGGCGGTGCGGAGAAAGGCAGCGATTACTACCTGGAGAGCCACTGGTTCATCGGCAAGATGGGCCTCTTCCTGCTCGTGCTCGCACTGGAACTGCTCCCCATGATCACGCTGATCCGTTGGCGCGCGGCCTTCAAGCGGAACAGCGCGATCCCGCTGGAGAAGGCGCCGCTCCTCGCACGGCTCACCTTCGCACAATTGCCCTTGCTCCTGCTCATGGTGCTCATGGCAGCGGCCATGGCGCGGGGGATCTGAATGCCGCCTCTATCTTCCCGGCGCAACCCCCAACCGCATGCCCGCACTGCGAAAGCTCCTGCGCGGATTCATCCGCTTCCTTGTGCCTTGCTGCTGCTGCACGGCGGCGGCCCATGCCCAGCAGTACAAGCTGCGCGGCACGGTGAGCGACGGCACAACGGGTGAGACCCTCATCGGCGCCAACGTGGTGCTGAAGGGCACCACCATCGGCGCCGTGACCGACATCGATGGGCGGTTCGAGCTGCTGGTGAGCGAGCTGCCGCCGTATACCCTGGTGGTCAGCTACATCGGCTACACGCAATTCGAGCTGGTGGTGAAGAGCCTCGACAAGGAATTGAAGCTGAAGCTCAGCACCGATCAGGTGCTGCTGGGTGAGACCGAAGTGGTGGGCAGCCGGATCAGCGAGAAGCAGAAACAGGCGCCGCTCACGGTGGAGAGCATGGATGTGATCGCCATCCGCGAAGCGCCCAGCGGCGACTTCTACGAGAGCCTCGGCACCCTCAAGGGCGTGGACATGACCGCGGCGAGCATGGGCTTCAAGGTGCTCAACACGCGCGGCTTCAACAGCACCAGCCCCGTGCGCTCCCCTGCAGCTGATCGACGGCGTGGACAACCAGAGCCCCGGACTCAACTTCTCGCTCGGCAACTTCCTCGGCGCGAGCGACCTCGACGTGATGAAGGTGGATGTGATCGCCGGAGCCAGCACGGCCTACTATGGCCCAGGGGCCTTCAATGGCGTGGTGAGCATGACCACCAAGAGCCCGTGGAACTTCCCCGGCTTGAGCGTGAGCGCCAAGGGCGGCGAGCGCGGGCTGCTGGAGGGCGCGGTGCGCTGGGCGCAGGTTTTCAAGGACAAGGATGGCAAGCAGCGCTTCGCCTACAAGCTGAACGTGTTCGGCATGCGCGCCGAGGATTGGTACGCACAGGACTACAGCGCCACGAGCAACAGCCCGGCGCAGCCGGGCAATCCCGGCCGATTCGATGCCGTGAACATCTATGGCGATGAGAATGTGACGGTGAACAATGACTTCAGCAATAACGCCTTCGACCGCAGGACCTATCCCGGCCTTGGCCTCTTCCTGCGACCGGGTTACCGCGAGGAGGATCTGGTTGACTACGGGACCCACAACCTGAAGGCAGGTGCTGCGCTGCACTACAAGATCACCGACAGCGTGGAGGTGATCGCCGCCGCCAACTACAGCACGGGCAGCACGGTCTATCAAGGCGAGAACCGCTACCGCTTGGATGGCGTGCGATTCTGGCAGCAGCGGCTCGAGGTGCGCAAGGAAGGCAAGTGGTTCCTGCGCGGCTACTATACCGGCGAGGATGCCGGCAGGACGTATGACATCTTCACCACCGGTGTGCGCCTGCAGGAGGCCGCTGGCGAGACTCGCGAGTGGAACATCAAGTACTTCACCCTTTGGGAGACCTGGATCAAGCCGCGCATCAACAACGAACGCCCTGATTTCATCACGGTGCAGGAAGCGCCGGGTGCGGGCATCACATCGCAAGCTGCCTACGATTCCTACATCCAGCAATTCGTCGCTGACAACAGCGGGCTGTTCACGGGCTACCACAACGAGGTGGCCGATAGCATCGCTGTGATCGACAACAATGAATTGAATCCATCCTACGCCGCGGGCACGCAGCGCTTCAACGAGAAGCTGGATGAGATACGCGGCAAGCGCTTCACAGAGGGCGGATCGCTCTTCTACGACCGGAGCCAGCTCGCGCACGCCATGGGCGAGTACCGCTTCAAGCCGAAGTTCGGGGAGATCGCCGTGGGAGGCAGCTTCCGGCAATACATGCCCAACAGCGCGGGCACCATCTTCCGCGACACCGGCGATGTGGTGATCCGGAACAACGAATTCGGGCTCTATGCCGGCTTGGAGAAGAAGCTGATGAAGGACAAGCTGAAGGCCACCGCCACGCTGCGCATGGACAAGAACCAGAATTTCAATGCCCTGCTCTCCCCGGCCCTCTCCTTCGTCTACGTGCCTCGTCAGGACCGCACCTTCCGTGTGAGCTTCAGCAGCGCGGTGCGCAACCCGACGCTCGCAGATCAATACCTCTACTACAATGTGGGGCGCGCCATCCTGCTGGGGAATGTGGAAGGACAGTTCGAGGACGGCCGCGACAGCCTGATCACGGTGGAGAGCTTCAACGAATACCGCTCCTCGCCCACCCTGCTCGAAGGCCTCTCGAAGCTCGACTACTTCAACGTGGACCGCCTGCGGCCGGAACAGGTGCGCACCATCGAGGCTGGATACCGCGGCACGCACGCCGAGAAGTTCTACGTGGATGCGAGCGCTTACAGCAGCTGGTACACGGATTTCATCGGTTACCTCATCGGCCTCAGCGCTCGCTTCGACCAGACCAATGGATTCCCCGTAGGCGGCCTTCAGGCCTACCGCCTTGCTGCCAACGCCAGCACCACCGTGCGCACCCAAGGCCTCAACCTCGGCGTGAGCTACTTCCGCAAGCGAATGACCTACGGCGCGAATTACAGCTACAACGAACTCATCACCGGAGATGACGACCCGATCATCCCCGCCTTCAACACGCCGCGCAGCAAGTTCAACGTGAGCTTCACCGGGCACGACATGAAGGTGCCTTTCAGCGGCAAGCCCAACCTCGGCTTCGGCATCAATTGGAAGTACGTGGAGGGCTTTACCTTCACGGGCTCACCGCAATTCACCGGCCCCATCCCGAGCTACGACATGATCGACGCGCAGGTGAACGTGAAGTTCCCCGTGCAGCACCTGACGGTGAAGGTGGGAGGAAGCAACCTGTTCGGCTTCATCCCGATGTTCGAGGATTCTGAACCCAACCGGCCGCGTTGGGAACGGGTCTTTGACAATCAGGTGCGCATGGTGTACGGCGGTCCGTTCGTGGGGCGGCTGGCGTACGTGCAGGTGATCTATGAACTGGATCGGCGCTAGCGCAGCACCGCAAGTCTTTCCTCCAACGCCTTGATCTTCGCCTCGGCGTCGGCCTTCTTCTTGCGCTCGTTCTCCAGCACCTGCGGCGGCGCGCCATTCACGAAGCGCTCGTTGGTGAGCTTCTTCTCCACACCGGCCAGGAATCCGCGCAGGTGCGCGAGCTCGGCTTCGGCCTTCTTCGCTTCGGCCTCGGTGTCGATGTTGCCGCCAAGGTCCATGGCATACTCGGTTGTACCGACCAGGAAGGTGATGGAGCCTTCGCTGGCCTTCTCCACCTCAGCGATGGCCGATACGTTGGCCAGCTTGTTCACCAGAGCTGAAACGGAAGCGCGCATGGGCGCGGCACCCTTAGCCTGCACTTCCACCGCCTCCTTCGGGCTCATGCCTCGCTCGTTGCGGACGTTGCGCACGGCGGTCACCAGGTCGAAGGCGTGCTGAACCTCGGCATCGAGCTTCATATCGCCCTCACCACCCTTCGGCCACGCGGCGACGATGATGTCCTCGCCGTCCTTCCGCTCGCGGAGCATGTGCCAAACCTCCTCGGTGAGGAAGGGCATGAAAGGATGCAGGAGCCTCATCACCTCCTCGAAGATGGCCACGGTGGCGTCGTAGGTCCTGCGATCGATGGGCTGGGCCGCGCCATCCACGAATGCGGTCTTGATGCTCTCGAGGTACCAGCTGCACAGGTCGTCCCACACCAGCTTGTAGGTGGCCATGAGCGCCTCGCTGATGCGGAACTGCGCGAAGAGCTGATCGATCTCGGTGATGCTGCGCGCCACGCGGCTCTGCATCCACGCCACCACGGCCGCTGAGGGAGCCGGTTGCGGACGATCGTCGACGCTCCAGCCCTTCACCAGGCGGAAGGCGTTCCAGATCTTGTTGCTGAAGTTGCGGCCTTGCTCACAGAGCGAATCGTCGTAGGGCAGGTCGTTGCCGGCGGGGCTGGTGAGGAGCATGCCCACGCGCACACCGTCGGCCCCGAACTTCTCGATCAGTTCCAAGGGATCGGGGCTGTTGCCGAGGCTCTTGCTCATCTTCCTCCCCTGCTTGTCGCGCACGATGCCGGTGAGGTACACGTTCCTGAAGGGCACCTCCTGCCGGTATACCATGCCGGCCATGATCATGCGCGCCACCCAGAAGAAGAGGATCTCCGGCGCGGTGACGAGGTCGTTCGTCGGGTAGTAGTACTTGATGTCGGCGTTGTCCGGGTCCTTGAAGCCATCGAACACGCTGATGGGCCATAGCCAGCTGCTGAACCAGGTGTCCACGACATCCTCATCCTGCTTGATGCCGTTGGTGCTTTGCCCAGCGGCCTTGAACTGCGCGATCGCTTCGGCTTCAGTCCTGCACACGGCCGCATCGCCCGTCTCATTGTACCACGCCGGCACGCGCTGCCCCCACCACAACTGGCGGCTGATGCACCAATCGCGCACGTTCTCCATCCAATAGGCGTAGGTGTTGGCGAACTTCTGCGGATGCAGTTTCACGCGGCCATCCTTCACCGCTTCCAAGGCGGGCTTGGCCAGATCGCTCATCTTCACGAACCACTGCAACGAGAGGCGCGGCTCGATCACCGCATCGGTGCGCTCGCTGTAGCCCACCTTGTTCTTGATGTCCTCGATCTTGACGATGTGCCCTTTCTCGTCCAGTTCCTTCACGATCTTCTTGCGCACGGCGAAACGGTCCTCTCCGACGTACAGCTGAGCGGCCGGGCTGAGCGTGCCGTTCGGTTCCAGGATGTCGATGGTCTCGAGCTGGTGCTTCCTGCCCAGTTCGTGATCGTTCGCATCGTGCGCAGGCGTCACCTTCAAAGCTCCGGTGCCGAATTCACGCTCGACGTATTCATCGAAGATGATCGGGATGCTGCGCCCGATCAGCGGCACCAGAGCGCGCTTGCCCTTCAGGTGGGCGTAGCGCTCATCCTCGGGGTGGACGGCGATGGCGGTATCACCCAGGATCGTCTCGGGGCGCGTGGTGGCGATGGTGACCCATTCCTCCGCTGCGCCTTCAATCGCATAGCGCACATGGAAGAGCCGCGAGTTCTGCTCCTTCATGATCACCTCCTCATCGCTCACTGCCGTCAGCGCCACCGGGTCCCAGTTCACCATGCGAAGGCCGCGGTAGACAAGGCCTTTCTTGTGCAGGTCGATGAAGACATCGATCACCGCGTCGCTCAGGTCGGGCTCCATGGTGAAGCGCGTGCGGTCCCAATCGCAGCTGGCACCGAGCTTCTTCAGCTGCTCCAGGATCACGCCGCCGTACTTCTCCTTCCAAGCGAAAGCATGCTTCAGGAACTCATCACGTCCGATGGCGCTCTTCTTGATGCCCTGCTCGCCGAGCAACCGCACCACTTTGGCTTCGGTGGCGATGCTGGCGTGATCGGTGCCCGGCACCCAGCAGGCGTTCTTGCCCTGCATCCGCGCGCGGCGCACCAGCACATCCTGGATGGTATTGTTGAGCATGTGCCCCATGTGCAGCACGCCGGTGACATTGGGCGGCGGGATCACCACGGTGTAGGGCTCGCGCGCGTCGGGAACGCTGCGGAAGTAACCCTTGGCCATCCAGTGCGGGTACCATTCGGACTCGGCGTGCTGCGGATCGAAATGCTTCGGGATCTCCATCGCTTGGAATGAGCGGCGAAAGTAGCCCGCTGCCCAGCCCCGCAGGTGCCAAGGCGCTCAGGGTATCTTGCCGCGCACCACCGTCATGCGCCGCAGCCCGCTACGTGATGCCCTCGAAGCCATTGCCGCCAGCGATGGCAGCGATGTGCAGCCGCTCGCCCTGCTGGTGCAGGCGGTGCGGCCATCGCGCGGCGAGCGAAAACGGGGCGAGGCCCAGCGGTTCACCGCCCTGCTGCAGCTGATCGAGCACCACGACGACCTGCGCGAGGGCTTGTCGCGCTACGTGCACAGGTACTTCGGCGATAAGGCCATCGGGCGAACGCTCACCGACGCGGGCATGCCCAGCGGGTCGTTCTGGCATGAGCTGCGGCAGCGCCTTACCTATAAGGTCCTCCCCTACCAGCCCGCGCCCGAGACCTTGGACCATGCCCTGATCAATGCTTTCTTCCAGGAAGGCGATGCCGATTGGGTGAGCGCGCTGCCAGATGCCGATGTGGTCCGCTTGCTGGCCCTGCTCAGCGTGGATGGAATCGATGCACGCGACCACCATGGCCTGCTGATGCAGGAGCTGTTCTTCGCAGCCAAGGTGCTTGGGCTGCGCATCGCTGGACGCGCGTTCGATGGAGAGGTGCTCCGCATGGTTCCCGAGCATGCCAACTTCAACAGCCCCTTCGTGCGGCTCGAGGATGCGCTGGATCAATACCTCGACCTGTTGCGCCTGGGCGAGGCCAGCCGCCGGCCGGATGATGCCGCCCGCGCTCCGGTCATTGCCCTGGTGGCCGACTGCCACGCGGCCATCAACGATGCGTACCGCAACAGCGAGGTGCTGGGCATCACTTTCCGAGTGAACCAGCACCTGATCCTGATGGAGCGCATGCTGCGGCGCCTGCGCGGCGTGCTCGACGCCATCGCTCCGCCGTTGGAGATCGATGGACGCACGGCGCTGGCACGCACGCTGAAGGAAGTCGTGCGCATCAGCAGTGGCCGCACGCGCGTGGGGGCTTTCATCCAGGAGAGCACCCAGGTGGTGGCGAGGGAGATCACGCAGCACACGGGCCGCAAGGGCGAGCATTACATCACCACCAGCCGCAGCGAGTACCTCTCAATGCTGCGCAGCGCGCTGGGCGGCGGCGCGATCGTAGCCGTGGCGTGCATGCTGAAGGCCTGGTACGGCAGCATCGAGGGCAGCCTCTTCTTCCATGCTTTCCTGTACAGCATGAACTACGCGATGGCCTTCATCGCCATCTACCTCCTGCACCTCACCTTGGCCACCAAGCAGCCCGCCATGACCGCCGCCACCATCGCGAAGGCGCTCGACGATGGCCGCCGCGATGGCAGCATGCATTACGATTCACTCAGTGAATTGGTGGCACGCGCGTGGCGCAGCCAGTTCATCGCCTTCGTGGGCAACGTGGCCATGGCCTTCCCGGTGGCGGTGGCGCTCGCATATGGGTGGAGCACCCTCTTCGGCCCGGAGCTGCTATCGCATAAATCGGAGAAAATGCTTCACGAGCTCGACCCCTTGCGGTCGCTGGCCATTCCTCACGCCGCCATCGCCGGGGTCTTCCTCTTCATCAGCGGCCTCATCGCGGGCAGCATCACCAATGCGAGCATCCACCGCCATGTGCCGTTGCGCATACAGGAGCACCCGGCTCTGAAGCTGGTGATGAGCGAGCGCTGGCGGAAGCGGATCGCCCAGGCCTACGAACAGCACGCTGGCGGCGTGATCAGCAATTTCTGGTTCGGTGTCTTCATGGGATCGGTGGGCGCAGTGGGCGCCTTCCTCGGCCTTTCGCTCGATATCCGCCACATCACCTTCGCCGCTGGGAACCTCGGATTGGCCCTGGTGGGCATGGATTGGACCGCGACGCTTAACATGGTGATCGCCTCGGTGCTGGGCATCGGCCTCATCGGCCTATTCAACTTCATGGTCAGTTTCGCACTATCGATCATCCTGGCTATGCGCTCGCGCGGCATCGCCTTCCAGGACCTGCTGCCCATGCTCGCGGCCGTTCGACAGCGTTTTGCCCGGGAGCCCAGATCGTTCTTCCTCCCTCCGCCGGATCGACCTGCTTCCTCTACCGAACCGGAAGCGTAAGGAAACGCGATCCAGCGCGACCATCTTCGCAAATCACCCTGCACATGCGCATCCAGTTCCTGTTGGCCGCGTCGTTCATCGCCTTCGGCTGCTTTGCCCAAGTGAGCACCGATCCGCAGCCGCGCAACGTGCTCTTGGAAGAATTCACCGCCATCAACTGCGGCAACTGTCCTGCTGGGCACGTAACGGCCTCGGCCATTCTGAATGCCAATCCAGGCCGTGTGGTGCTGGTGAATGTGCACGCCGGTTCACTGGCGAACCCATCCGCATCGCAACCCGACTTCCGCACGCCCTGGGGCAACCAGCTGCACAGCGCCTATGGTGTCGCCTTCACGCCGCAAGGACTGGTGAGCCGCACGGCTTACAATGGCACTGCCCTGCTCTCCTCAGGGAACTGGAACGCGGCAGCGAATACCCTGCTCATGCAGACCTCCATCGTGAATCTGGGCATCGCCACCGATTTCGATCCCGCAACGCGCTTGTTGCAAATCTCCGTGGAGCACTATTACACCTCAACCAGCCCCGGTCCGGCCGATCGAATACATGTGCTGCTCACCGAAGATCATTTGACCGCTTACCAGGCGAACTACGGCGCAGGCGGCCCGCAACCCAGCTACGACCACCGGCATGCCTTGCGTGTGGGGCTTACTCCATTTACCGGTGATGCGCTCGGAACAGGCGCAGCCGGCGAGCAAGGTGTGAATACCTATTCGCATGTCCTGCCCATCGGGTGGGACGTGAACAACATGCGCGTGGTAGCCTTCATCAGCGAAGCTGCTGGAATCCTTCCGGGCATGGTGCATCAGGCGGCGGAGGCTCCGGCCATCGACGCTACGGCAGGAATAGCTGAAATGCCGCACCCAGCTGCATTGAACGCATTCCCGAATCCAGCGAACGGCGCTTTCGTGCTGCAAGCGCTTCATGGTTCAATCGGCGCGCTCACCGTTCGTGATGCGTCAGGCCGCGTGCTGGAACGGTTCAAGCCCATGGCTCCGGCCAATGCCCTGCTGCTTGATGCCTCGACATGGCCGGATGGGATCCATGTCATTGCCACGGACGATGGCCGTGCAACGCGACTGGTGGTCCAGCATTGATCAGCCGTTGATCCGCTTGAGCACGGACCGCTGGAGCGCTTCCGCATCCGGCGGCTGGCCGATGTCCCGGCGCTGCTGCATCCACCGATCGATCATCGCGCTCTGACGCTGGTAGGAACGGCAAGCCGTGCAGATGCGCAGGTGAAGCCAAAGGCGAAGGCGCTCGGAGAGGCCCAACGGCTTGAGCACGCGACGCTCGATGAGCATGGTGGCCTTCCGGCAGGAGACGCTCTGTGGCTGGCTCATTCGCGGGTCGGTTTGAGTCGTTGCTCGATGCAGGCGCGCAGCTTGAGCTTGGCGCGGTGCACCTGCTGCCAATAGTTCGCTTCGCTGAGGCCTAGCGCTTCCTGGATGCGCGCTCCCTCCATGTCTTGCAGGTACTTCATCTCCACGGCTGCTCGCAAGTGCTCGGGCAACGCATCCAGGCAATGTCGGAGCGCGCGATCGAGCTTCTCGGACTGGTCGTCTTGATGGAAGAGCGCGATGTCTTTCGGCGCATGACCACTGTTCCAATGCCCTTCCTGATCGAAGAACTGTTCAACAGGGTCGTCGGAACCGGACTCGCGGCCTGACAAGCGTTCGGCCTCGCGGTAACTCTTGCGGTAGTGGTCTAGCAGCTTATGCTTGAGGATGGCGAAGAGCCAAGTGCGCGGCGAGCTCTCGCCTTGGTACCGATCAAGGGACTCCCATGCGCTCACCAAGGCCACTTGCACCAGATCCTCCGCATCATCGGGGTCCTTCACCCGGTTCCGGGCGAAACGGAACAGGTCGGCGGTGTGCGCCTTCACCCATTCCTCGAAGGTCCTTCTCCGAGCAGTCTCGTCGATCGCCGTTGGCACGGCGCCAAGGTAGCGGAGCTATTGCACGATGAAGCGCTGCGAAAGCGTATTGCCTTGAGAGGTGAATCGCGCCAGATAGGCGCCGGGCGCCAAGCTGGAGAGGACGCTGCCGCCGCCCTGGGAAAGGCGCTGCTCACGCACGATGCGGCCCGAGCCATCGAGGATCACGAGCTGTCCGCTTGCGGTTGCGCGAATGCTGACCGGCCCTGCTGCAGGATTGGGGAAAACGGTGAGCGATCCCTCCGTCTGCCCTAATTCGCCGGAGCCCACAGCGAACAGGAGCGCGTTGAACGCATTGATCCGCCCATGGCCGTGGTAGATGTCGAAACCGGGCGTGTCCTCCAACGGATCACCCACCTGGTCCTCAGCGGTGGCCTCGATGATGGCGCGGATCTGCGCGGGCGTGCGTGTTGATTGCTGGGCCTTCAGCAGAGCGGCTAAGGCGCTCACATGCGGCGTGGCTTGGGAAGTGCCCGACCAATAGGTGGTGAACGAGACGTTACTCGCGTGACTGAGCCCGTAGATGTAGTCGCCTGGAGCGCACACGCTGATGTGGCTGCCGTAGTTGCTGCCGCTGGAAGCGCTCCAATAGAATGGCACGGCGCGACGGTCATTCGGCTTGGTGGCGCCCACGGCCAGCACGCCGTTCAGCGCAGCAGGAATGAAAGGCGTGCTGCTGTTGGTGTTCATCATGCAGGCCACAACGAGTACATCATTCGAGAGAGCGTAGTCCACGGCCGCTTGCATTTCCGGTGACGGATCCGTTCCGCCCATGCTCATGCTGATTACGTCGGCCCCATTGTCGATGGCGTAATACATGCCCGCGACCCACCAGCTGTAAAAGCCTTGGTTCGAGCTGTTCAGCGCCTTGATCACCATGGCCTTGCAATTGAGGTCAACGCCCGTGAAGCCGACCCCATTGTCGCCGACGGCCGCCACGATGCTGGTGACGTTGGTGCCGTGGCCCTGGTCGTCAGTCGGGTCGTTGTCGTTGTTGGCGAAGTCCCAGCCCTGCGCGTCATCAATGAAACCGTTGCTGTCATCATCGATCCCGTTCCCCGCGATCTCGTCGACGTTCTGCCAGATGCGATCGCCCCAGTCCGGGTGCTGCAAGCGCACACCGCTGTCGATGATGGCCACGGTCACCTCTTCGCTGCCCTGCTCGATCTCCCATGCGGCTTGCATGTCGATGTCGGCGCCTGCTACGGCCGGCGAGAGCGCGAAGGAGCCATCGTTATGCAGTCCCCATTGCTTGGCGTAATGCGGGTCGTTCGGCGTGAAGTCCCGATCGCCGCCGCCATGGCCCATGTGGTCACGCTCGGCGCGCAGGACGCCCGGGAGCAGGCGGTACGCCGCCAGCGCTTGGTCGACCTCTATGCCTTCAGGCAGCTCAACGACGAAGAGGGCGGGCATACCAGGCTTCGTCGGCGTGAGCCGATCGGCGCGCAATGCACCGAGCATCGCGCTCAGGCGATCCACCGGCTCCGCTCCGATGACGGCCCTGGCCGCGATGGGAACGGCCTTCAGCTGCGCGTTGGATGCGAGACGGATCATGATGCGATTGTTCATGCTCGCTTGGAGCGAGACGGCCAGGACGAGGAACGTGAACGAGGCGAATAGTCTCATGGCGATGGGTTCTGCATTGCGAAATTAAAGGAGTTAGCATGCCTCCGCGGCAATAACGGGATCCGGGATGATCATCCGCGCTCCTTGAGTTGCTCCTTTAAGGTCGGTCCCGCATGCCCAGGTTTACGCGGAACCAGGCTCATGGCATATTCCGCCAGCGCCGTGATGGTAAGGCTCGGGTTCACGCCCAGGTTAGCCGGGATGATGGAGCCATCGAGGATCCGCAGATCGGGATAGCCGAAGGCCTCGAAGCGCTCATTCACCACGCCCTCCTCGGCACTCGTGCCCATAGGGCAACCGCCGAGGATGTGCGCCGTGCTGCTCATGTCGAGAAGAACTTCGGGCAATGCGTTCATGGCCGTGCCACCGCTCTTTGCCGCGCAGCGATTCATCACCTCCTGTCCCACGCCGATGAAAGCGGGAACGCGCTTGCCCCCATCGTGCGCAACGCTGAGCCTGCCGCCGAACAGTCCGCGCTTCCATCGCACGCGCACGGCATTGTCCAAGCTCTGCATCACCAACAGGATGATGCTGTGCCTGCCGAAATCGCGGCGCAGCGCATTGAACGCCTTGCGGGGTCGGGTGATCGTGCTCCAGATGCTCTTCGCCACGCGCATGATCGGTGGCCCATCGCCTGCGGCCATCACAGCCAGCAGGCCCATGGCACCGGAGCCGTCGCCGTACTTCACCAGCTCGATGTGCGTGTGCGCATCGGGCTCGAACACGCGGCTGATGGCCACGCCGTGGTTCATCTTCTCCGGGATGCCGCGGATCCCGCAGAGCGACTCGCTGTTGGTGCGCACAGTGGCACCGAGCTGATCAGACAGCTTGGGCAGAGCGCGCAGCTCGTGTTTCTGCCGCAGGAGCAGCTTCAGCGTGCCCATGACGCCCGCGCTCACCACAAGCCCTCTTGACCGGGAAACGCGCTCCTTTCGCCCGAATAGCGCCGTGGTGCTGCGCACATGCACATGGTAGGATCCGTCCTTATGCTCGATGCGCGTGACCTCCGACTCCGCCATGATGCGAGCGCCGAACCTTTCCGCGAACCAGAGGTAGTTCTTGTCGAGCGTGTTCTTGGCGTTGAAGCGGCAGCCCACCATGCAGTTGGCGCAAGCCGTGCATCCGGTGCGCTCTGGTCCAAGGCCATTGAAGTAAGGGTCGGTCGGCGCCTTCGCATCGCCGAGGTAAACGCCCACATGATCCACGGGCTTGTACGTATCGGCCTTGCCCATGTCGCGCGCGACCTCTGCCAGCAAGCGGTCCTCAGGACCTTCCTGCTCGTAACGCGTGCTGCCCAGCATGAAGCGGGCGGTGGCGTAATGAGGCGCCAGCCGCGCTTTCCAATCGCCGAAGCGCGACCACGCCGGATGCGAGAAGAAGGCATCGCCTGGCATCATGTGGGTGTTGGCGTAAATGAGGCTTCCGCCGCCCACGCCCGCGCCGCTGAGCACCATGATCCGATTGAGCAGCTCGATCTGCTGCGGACCGAAGCAGCGCAGCATCGGGGCCCACAGGAACTTGCGCACGCTCCAATTGGTGCGCGGGAAATCCTTCGCTTCCCAGCGCTTGCCCTTCTCCAGTACGAGCACGCTGTACCCCTTCTCGGCCAGCCGCATCGCGCTGACGCTGCCGCCGAATCCGGAGCCGATGACGATGTGGTCGAGGACGTCGTCGGCGGGCATGCACCAAAGCTATCTGTGGGCGGGAAAGCCGCGCGCTCTAGAACTGGAAGTAGATGAAGGGCACCATCTCCGCCGTCACGGTCTGGTAGATGAGAACCACCGCACCTGAGCACGCGAGCACCATGGCCCAAAGGGGCAATGCTGCGAAACCCTCGCGGTAGCGCTGCTTGAGGGCCTCTGGCAGCCAATGCACCACGAGGCCGATGAGCATCAGCAGGAACACGCTCTTGAATGCGACGAGCACATCGAGCATGTGCCCTGTACCGAAATCACCGGTGAGCTGATGCAGGAATGCGTTCGCGGTCTCCATATCAGGGCTTCGGAACCAGATGCGGGTGAATGAGATGAAACCGAAGGTGAGCGCCACCTTCCAGGCGTGGGCGAGCCAGTGCGGGCTCTTCTCCCACGGGCTGATCCGCTTCCATTGCCTGTACACCAGAAGGCCCAGGCCATTGAGCCCGCCCCATATCACGAACATCCAACTTGCACCGTGCCACAAACCGCCGATGAGCATGGTGATCATGAGGTTGCTGTTGGTGGTGATCGCGTTCTGCAATCCGGGCCAGAAGCGCGAAAGCACGACGAGCAGCGCCACCACGCTGAGGTAGACCGCTGGCAGCCACCACCAGCCGGTGAGCAGCACGAGCGCCGCGCCGACCACGCTGAGCATGATCCAAGAGAAGAGCGATCCACCGCGATTGCCGCCCATGGGGATATAGAGGTAGTCGCGCAGCCAGGTGCTGAGGCTCATGTGCCAGCGCTTCCAGAACTCAGCCACGTTGCGCGCCTTGTACGGGCTGTTGAAATTCATGGTGAGCCGGAAGCCCATGAGCAGGGCCACGCCGATGGCGATATCGGTATAGCCGCTGAAGTCCGCGTACACCTGCAACGAATAGCCAACGATCGCCATCAGGTTCTCGAACCCGGTGAAGCGCAGCGGATCGGCGAAGACGCGGTCGATGAAGTTCACGGCGATGTAGTCGCCCACCACCATCTTCTTCACGAGGCCATTGAGGATCCAGAAGATGGCGAGCCCGAATTCAGCGCGTGCCAGCGCGTAGGGCCTGGCGATCTGCGGGATGAACTCGCTCGCGCGCACGATGGGGCCCGCCACCAGTTGCGGGAAGAAGCTCACGTAGAAGCCGAAGTCGAGCAGGTTCCGGACCGGCTTCAGGTCGCCCCGGTACACATCGATCGCGTAGCTCATGCACTGGAAGGTGTAGAAGCTGATGCCAACGGGCAGCAGCACCTTGTTCTCCACGAAGTGCGCATCCCACGCGAGGTTCGCCCAGCGCGAGAAGAAGTTCACCGGCTGCATCGCGGTGCCCGCGATGGCATTGATGTTCTCCACCACGAAGTGAGCGTACTTGAAGAAGAGCAGCACGCTCAGGTTCAGGGTGATGCTGAGCGCGAGCAGCAAGCGCTTGCGGCGCCGATCGTCCGTGGAGCCGCTGGCCCGGCCGATCAGGAAATCCGTGACGATGCTGAATAGCAACAGGCCAACGAAGAGCCCGCTGGTCTTGTAGTAGAAGAAGAGGCTGACCGCGAAGAGCCAGCCGCTGCGCACCAGCGGACGCTTGTGCACCAGCGAATACCCGGCGAGCGCCACGGCGAAGAAGCCCCAGAAGTAGAACCGCGTGAAGATCACCGGCGACTGCGTATCGTATGCCAGGACCGAGGTCCAGTCGAAGGCGAGCGTGGTCATGCTTGCGCGCAGCGATGCTTGATTGCGATCCGGCAGTCCACAGCTGAGCTTTCTGGGTTCATCGGGCCGTGCGCTGGATGTGCTCTCCGTACTTCCCGATCATCGCTCCGAACAGAAGGTCGCCCAGCAGTTCGTAACCCGCGCGGTTCAGGTGAACGCGGTCGGCTTTGGCCATTCCCGCCTTCTCCCAGCGCCGAATGCTCGCCTCTCCGCCCATCACGCCCCAGGTGTCCCAGACACCCACGCCTTCACTCGCGCTGAGACGCAGCATGGCATCGCGCACCGCGCCCGCGTTCTTGTTCACGAAGCGCCTCTTCATGTAGCTGTCCGTATTGGTGGTGAGCAGGATCGCGGCATCCGGCTCCGCGACGCGGATGCGGCGGATAAGCTCCCGGTAGTTGGCCTCATAGCGCGCCGCGCTGAAGTCCGGGTCATGCGCGTCGTTGATGCCGATGGAGAGGATGACGAGGTCAGGCTCCAGCAGCGCGAGCTCCTCGCTGAAGCGCTGGCAGCGCAGCCAACTCGCGGTGCTCGCGCCATTCACGCCGAGGGCGTGCAGCACCACGCCGGGATCATCCCCATCGAGCACGATGCCGCGCAGCGTGAATTGCCGCTGGGAGGTGTCCGTGCGCTCGATCCGAAGGCGCAGCGTATCCATGTAGCGGTCGTAGCTGAACTCGGTGAAGCCGCCGGCCTCATCCACGCGGCGATCGATGCGCACGGTGCTGTCCCGATCCCACGCGGTCACGGCGTAGCTGCTGTCCATGCGATGCAGCACCCGCACGCGCCGGAAAGGATAACCCGCATGGATGTCCGTCCGGAAGCTCACCTTCAGCTCAGCGAGCGTGTCGCGGGTGGTGGCGCTGATCCCCGCGATGCCGAGGATGCTGCTATCTGCACGCGTCACGTTGCGAACAGCCGACCACTGGCCGGTGTACTCGGGCCGGTACCACCACGGCGTGTTGCTCTTCGCCATGGCATAGGGGAACACGAAGCCGCGCCCAGCGCGCAAGCCGGGCGACAGTGACTGCAGGCGGTGCCGCAACTGCATGCTCCATTGATCGGCCTGCACGTGAGAACCGCCGATGTGCGCGATGCTCATTCTCCCTTCACCCTCGAATACCAGCTTGTCCAATCCGGCGTGATAGCGCGTCCACGCCGCGCTATCGCCCTTGAAGATGATCCGGTTGGAGGCGGTGTTCACGAAGGGAAGCTCCTTCACGCGCACCGGATTGCCTTGCGCGAGGACGGACGGTGCCAGCAAGGTCGCGAGCAGCGTGATCCGGCAACGGTTATTGCTGAGCAGCATGATGGTCGGCGTAGGCATTGATCAATGCGGTGTAGAAGAGCTCGCCCACTTTGCGCGCGCCCAAAGGGCTGAAGTGCGTATAGTCCTCGGCAGCGAGCGGCGGATCGGCCTGCACCCAGCTGACCATGCTGTTGCGCCCGCCCATGGCGTCGTACATGTCCCAGAACACCGCGCCTTGCGCGAGCGTGTTGGCCTTCATCGCGTCGCGAACGTCCTCAAGGTACGGCCGCGTCACGTAGTCCTCACCCTCTTTGATGCTCATGTCGCTGGGGCCGATGACGATCACCGGCACCCCGGGCGCGAGCTTGCGGAAGCGGCCGATCTGAGCGCCGAAGAAGCGGCCGTACTGCTCTGCTTCCTCCTTGCTCTTCAGGTTGGGCAGCACGTTGCCGCCGTATTGCAGGATCAACAAGGAAGGTCCGAGCTGCGCGTACATGGAGGCCAATAGGCTTTGGTCCTGCCGCTTGAATTCGTAGCCCGCTGCGCCGCGTGCTGCGATGTTGTCCACGGAAACGCCATCGCGGCCATCGAGGGCGATGCCGAAGATGTCGGGGCTGTCTGCGCCACGGAAGCGAAGCGTCAACTCCTTCGGCGATGATCCGAGTCGCCATTCGCGCAGCAGCAGCTCGTTCGCCGGTCCGATGGTCTCACTCGCGAGCTCCGCACCGTCAGCTTCCACCGTGACGGTCACCGGCGCACGGTGCCAACCGAACCAGAGCTTGCACCGGCTCCACGCCTGCGCCTTCGCGTAGCACCTGCGCTCCGGCTTCAAGGTCACGAAGGCCTCATGCACGATGGTGTCCAGCGCGAAGGTATCGTGGAGGATCGGCGAGAATCGGGAGAACGCGGAAAGCGCTCCGAAACGATCATGGCTCTGCTCCTTGGGCTTCTTGCCCATCACGCTGTACCGCTTCCAATCACCGCCGAGCACGCGCTCCACGCTGAAGTGCGGAACGATGTCCGCCACGGCGATGAGGCCCGGGCCGTTGCCACCGAATTGCGCTTGCAGCTTGTTCCGCACGTAGGCAGTGATGCGGTCACCCTCGATCTGCGAATCGCCATAGTGCAGGATGCGGATCGGCTTCGGCTGCGACGCCGCCGACTCCAGATCGGCGAAGAAGGGTTGCAGCACGGCTGAGCCTTGCGCTGGGAAATGCAGTTTGATGCGCTCTTCCAATGGCGCAAGGGCGCTCGGGTCGAAGGCCGGCACCTTGGACGCGGAATCGACCGGGGCTTCCACGGCGCTCGTGTCCAACGGCGCTTCCGTTGAATCCGTGGCTACTGCGAGGATATCACTGATGTCCACGCGCGCCTGCTCCACCGGAAAGAGCACGTCATGCGTCCGCGGCAAGCGAAGCGTGAGCCCAAGAATGGCAAGGCCATCGCGCGGGATCAACTGGCCGAGGAGCGCGAGCACCGCAAGCACCACGACAAGGAAAACGAGCACGCGTGCAGGGCTCATGGCTTGGTGGGGACTTTGATGCGCTGCCCCGGCCGGATGCCAGGGCCGATGCCATTCACGCGCATGAGGCTGTCAGCATCGACGCCGGGGTAGCGCTTGGCGATGCCGTAGAGCGAATCGCCCTTGCGCACCGTGTACCATGTGAAGCGCTCGCCCGCCGAACGCGAAGGCGGATGCTCGGCGTCCACCGGCACCTCCGCCGTCGCACCATCGGGCTTCGGCGATGCATCGTTCACAGGGCCATCCGCATCGTCGCTCCTCTCCTGCTGCTTCTCGAAGCGCGCGCGCTGCGCGGGCGTCACCCAGATCACGAGTTCCTCGCCCACATCGATATGATCGCCGCGCATGCGGTTCCAGGTCCTGATCTGCGACACCTTAACGTTGAAGCGCTGCGCGATGCGGCCGAGGAAATCACCGCTGCGCACCCGGTAGTAGATGGCCTCACGGCCGCTCGGTCCTTGTGCGATGGCATCCGCGCCGGGCTCGCTGGCGGTGCGTGCGCGCTCGACCAGTGCTTGCTGCACATGCGCGATGGAATCGGACAACGCCGAGTATCGGACGCCTTCGCCCTTGGGCACCAGCAGCGCATGGTAGGCGGGCGCCTCGGCACCGCAGAGCGTGGGGTTCAGGGCGCGCAAGCGATGCAACGGCAGGCCCAAGGTCATCGCCAGCGCATCGAAGCGCACGGCTTGCGGGGATCGCAATGTGTCCGCCGGCTCCATCGGGGTCACTGTCATGGGCGCAATGCCGAGCTGTTCCTGGTGCGATGCGAGGTAGCACATCGCCATCCAAAAGGGCAGCGCATCGCGCACGCCAGCGGTCACGTGCGGATAGAGCTCGTGCAGTTCCGCGGTCGCATGCGTGCGTCCGATCGCGCGCTGCAAATTCGCCGGTCCGCAGGTGAAGGCCATGATCGTTCGGCTCCAATCGCCATGCTGCGCGAAGAGGTCCTTCAGGTAGCGCACTGCCGCCATCGTGCTCAAGCGAGGGTCGAGGCGCTCGTCCACTTCTCCGTTCACGCGCAGGCCGTAGCGCAGCGCAACAGGATAGGTGAGCATCCAGAGACCAGCGCCGCCCTCAGGACCTTCGGCCAGCGTATTCATGCATGAGAGCGCAAGCGGCAGGCGCTTCAGCTCCTTCGGCAAGCCTTGCTGCACCAATTCGCCCTCGATGAGCGCATCGTAGGCGTGCACCAGGCCGAGGGCAGCCCGAAGGTCGTCACGGCGCGCTTCGCCGAGCACATCCACATAGCGCGCCACCAGGCTGTCGGCGAATACGGGAAGTCCGGGCTGCGCGGTGCGCAGCTTGGCGAACAGGCCGCGCGTGTCCATGGCGCGCACCACGCCGGGCGCGTGCTGGCGACGGTCGGCTTCCTGCGCCGATCGCACTGGCCATGTGGCCACAAGGCTATCGAGCCGCCACAGTGGCTGCGCTGGTGCGCAAGCAGTGGTGAGCACGGAGATGATCGCGAAGGCGCGCATGTGGGCGCGTAAAGCAAGAACCGCGCGCAGGGTGGAACGCGTGGTGCAGCGCGGGCATTTTGCACGGTAGGGTGTTGAGGGGGGCGCAACGGCAATTAGGACCCCATCACCCCGCACAGATGCCACAGCAAGCGCGCGCCCACGTTGGCATCCCACTCATCCTTGCCGGGGCTCACTTCCACGAGATCGAAGCCGATGATGGTGCGCTTGGCGGCGAGGCGAGAGAGCAGGTAGGTTGCTTCTTCGAAGGCGAGTCCGCCCGGCACCGGCGTCCCCGTATTGGGGCATAGCGTGGGGTCGAGGCCATCGATGTCGAAGCTGATGTGCACCTTCTCCGGCAATGCGTTGATGATGGCCTCGCATTGATCCTTCCAAGTGGCACCGGCGTATTGCATGGCGCGCATATCTGCGCTGCGCACCACGCGCACGCGGTCCTTCTGCTTCAGGAAGACCTCGTTCTCCTGCTGGCAGAAGTCGCGGATGCCCACGCTCACGATGCGCTCCAGCTGCGGCAGCGCCAGCGCGTTGTGCATGATGCTGGCGTGGCTGTACAGGAAGCCTTCGTAGGCGATGCGCAGGTCGAGGTGCGCGTCGATGTGCAGGATGCCGAACTTCTTGTGGCGCTTGGCCTGTGCGCGGAAGAGGCCGAGCGGCGTGCTGTGATCGCCGCCCACGAGGCCGACCAGTTTCCCTTTCTTCAACCAGTGGGCGCAGCGCTCCTCCACCCAATCGTTCATCACCGCGCACTCCTCGTTGATGAGCACCATGGACTCGGCGGCCTTCGCGAGCTTCTTCGGGCTCGTTTCGCCGGTCTGCGCATCGATCACGAGCGCGGCGAGCTTCTTCAGGGCGGCGCTCTGCTGCTTCAAGGCCTTGGGCACCTCATCCATGGCGATGCCTCGTTTCCATAGCCCAGGGAATTCCGGATGGAAGAGATCAACTTGCAGGCTGGCCTCCCGGATGGCCTGGGGGCCCCGCGAGCATCCGCCCCCGTAGCTGGTGGTCACTTCCCACGGCACCGGCACGAGCACGATGTCGGCCTCTTCGCAGGTGAAGGGCAGGCCGTAGATCTGCGCGCTGGGGTCAGCTGGGCTGTTGGGGTCGAAGGACTTGGTCTTGGCGGTCTTGCTCATGGCCGCCAAGGTAGGATCACGGCGTTACCTCAATCGGTCCGCGCCGCGCACCAGTTCCTCATCCTTCCGGATGGCCCGCTCAGCCAGGATGCCGAGCGCGATCACCGCCACCGGCAGGAAGAATGAGGCTCCGTAACGCCCTTGAGATGAACTGCAGCACGCCCGTGAGCAGCGCTACCATCCAGCCGCCGCGCACCAGCCTTGCCTGACGCATTCGGTTCCTGTAAAGGAAGACCGCGGCCAGCAGCACCAATGCTACCGCGGAATGCAGAACGGCATACGGTATCGGCAAGCCGATGTCCAGGATCTCGGTGCCATCAGAGGTCCTCATTCCCGATGCAAAGAACCGCGCCTCCGTTCCGCCCTTTGACCATGAGCGTACAGGAAAGAACCAAGTGGCACCGCTGGATAGAGCGGCTGCGAAGAGGAAAGCGGACTGGATGCGCTGGATCATGTGCGGAACCGGTGGGCAAAGATGCTCCCGGCCGGGCTTGCGCATATCGGGGATCCGCTTACGTTTGCGCCGTACTGCATCAACGGGCTCCGTTCGGAGCCTGTGACCCGACTGAAATCTTACCGGATCGAATAAGGCCCTGAAGGGCTTTCCGCATGGCGCAGTGGCGCCCCTCCATTCACACTACCGCACGCAAATGCACGACCAAGAGGCGCTCAGCGCCATGAAGCTCGCTGAGCTGAAGGACATCGCGAAGAAGCTGGGCCTGAAGAAGACCGACACCCTGAAGAAGCAGGACCTGGTGACCAAGATCCTGGAGGCCCAGGCCTCCAAGAAGGGCGAAGGCGAAAAGGCCATCGGCCCGGCCTTCCGCGGCGACGATAAAGACCTCACCGACCTGGCCACTTCGGATGAACCCAGCGTCGTCGAGGATCCCGAACCGGAGCCCACGACCATGGGCGATGACCGGGACGACGATGAGGATGACGGGGATGACGATGAGGAGGAGGACGACGACGAGGACGAGACCAGCGAAACGGCGGAGAAGGCTGCCACCGGCGCACCGCCACCACCTTCAGAAGCGCCTTCCGGTCAGGATCCGAACCGTGAGACCCGGCAGGACCGTTGGCGAGATCGTCGCGAGCGTCAACGGCAGGAGCGTCAACAAGGAGGCGAACAACGTCAGGCGCAGGAGCAGCGCCCGCAGCAGGCCCACCGTCCGGAACAGGGCGATCGCCCTCGCGAGGACCGCCGCGAGGATCGCCGCGAACCTCGACAGGACCGTCCGCAAGGCAATGGCGGAGAGCAGCGGGGCGACCAGCGCGTCGATCAGCAGCGCCAGGACCGCCCGTTCCAGCCGCCGCGCGAGCAGATCACCTTCGACGCCTTCGTGGAATGCGAAGGCGTGCTGGAGGTGATGCCCGAAGGCTACGGCTTCCTGCGCAGCAGCGACTACAACTACCTCGCATCGCCGGACGATGTGTACGTGACGCAGCAGATCATCAAGCAATACGGCCTCAAGCTGGGCGATACCGTGAGCGGCTTCGTGCGCCCGCCGCGCGAGGGCGACAAATTCTTCCCGTTGGTGAAGATCGACCGGATCAACGGCCGTGACCCCGAATGGGTCCGCGACCGTGTCCCCTTCAAGTTCCTCACCCCCCTATTCCCCGACGAGAAATTCACCCTCGCGGCCAAGGACGCCAACATCAGCATGCGCGTGCTCGACCTCTTCGCGCCCATCGGCAAGGGACAGCGCGGCTTGATCGTGGCTCAGCCCAAGACCGGCAAGACCGTGCTGCTGAAGGACGTGGCCAACGCCATCGCCGCGAATCATCCGGAAGCCTACCTGATCGTGCTGCTCATCGATGAGCGCCCGGAGGAAGTGACCGACATGGCCCGGAGCGTGAAGGCAGAAGTGATCGCGAGCACCTTCGACGAGCCGGCCTCTCGGCACGTGCAGGTCGCCGGCATCGTGCTGGAGAAAGCGAAGGCGCTCACCGAGTGCGGCCACGACGTGGTGATCCTGCTCGACTCGATCACCCGCCTGGCACGTGCCTACAATACCGTGCAGCCCGCCAGCGGCAAGATCCTCAGCGGTGGTGTCGACGCCAATGCGCTCCAGAAGCCCAAGCGCTTCTTCGGCGCTGCTCGGAAGATCGAGAACGGCGGCTCGCTCACGATCCTGGCCACCGCTCTGGTGGATACCGGCAGCAAGATGGACGAGGTCATATTCGAGGAGTTCAAGGGCACCGGCAACATGGAGCTGCAGCTCGACCGCAAGATCTCCAACCGCCGCATATTCCCTGCCATCGACATCATGAGCTCCGGCACCCGCCGCGACGACCTGCTTCACGGCAAGGAAGTGATGCAGCGTACCTGGATCCTGCGCAAGCACCTGGCCGACATGAACAGCGTGGAAGCCATGGAATTCGTGAAGAAGCACATGGAAGGGACAAGGAGCAACGAAGAGTTCCTGGTCTCGATGAATGGGTGATGGCGCAGCGCCGACCCTCTGGGTCGACCAAGGAAACAGAGAGGTTCCCGGATGAAGGATCGAGGGTTGATATGGCGCTAGCGATCCTCACGGCACTGGCAGTCGTAGCGCTGCGCTTGGTCCTGCATGCCATTGATGCCGCTCCACAGGGAACCGACTTCATGCTTGTGCATTTCCTGGCGATCGTGACCGTGGTCTTCTTCAACCAGCTGCGCTTCATGCGCAAGGCGAAGGAAGACGCGGGATTCCCTCACCTGGTGCGCGAGGGTTTCAAGGGCGCTGCGATCTACGCGCTGATCATGCTGCTCTTCCTCTGGTGGTATTACCATGCCGTAGAGACGGACGCCTTCGAGCGGCGGGTTGAGCAGCTCGTGTTCAGTGCTGTTGAGGAAGGACAGGAGGAGCTTCGGGTGCGCCCGATGATCATGCGCTTCTTCACCCCGTTCAACTACGCGAGCATGAGCTTCTTCGCGCTCCTGGCGGCAGGCATTGCGAACGCGCTCATCATCGGCGCCATCCACCACAAGATCCTGCGCCGAACTATGCGGTGAAGGCCTCGCTGAGGGCCTGCAGGTCCAGCCCTCCGAAATTGCCGCTGCTCATCATCAAGAGCACGCTGTCCCCTCCGATGCCCTTGCGGACCTCGCCCATCACGGCGATGGGGTCGTTGAGCACGATGAGGTCCTCGCGCGCGAAGGCGCGCTTCACGCGCTCCATGGGGATCGGCGGCAGGCGCTTGAGCTCCACCGCATGCGGGTCGTAGAACACGATGGCGTGATCCGCAGCGTCCATGCAGCCGGCGTATTGGTCGATGAAGCCCTCGTTGAGGCTGCTGTACGTGTGCAGCTCCATGCAGGCCACCAAACGGCGATCAGGGAATTGCTCGCGCACGGCTTCCAAGGTGGCCTTCAGCTTGCTCGGTGAATGGGCGAAATCCTTGAAGACGATGCGGCCGGGGGACTCAGCGAGTTTCTCCAGCCGCTTTGCCGCTCCGTGGAAGGTGCCGATCGCGGCATGGAACTGCTTATCGCCGATGCCGAGCAGGTGGCACACATGGCGCGCGCCCTCGAGGTTCTGCAGGTTGTGCTTGCCGAAGACCTGCAGCGGGACATCGCCATGCGCGGTCTCCAGGATGGTGACCCCTTCGACGATGCGGTGCTTCGGCACGCCGTAGCCCACGCGCTGCGCCTTCACTTCTTCCTCTTCCCCGACTTCCTTCACCGTTCCGTCCTCCGTGCAATACACCAGCTTGCCACCTGGCTCAATGCACGCGATGAACTTCCGGAACTGGTCCACATAGCCATCGAAGGTCTTGAACACGTTCACATGGTCCCACGCGATGCCACTGATCAAAGCGATGTCCGGCCGATACAGATGGAATTTGGGAACGGGTTCCAAGGCCGAAGCGAGGTACTCATCGCCTTCGATGATGGCCACCTGGCTCGTATCGCTGAGCTTCACCATGCAATCGAAGCCGTCGAGCTGAGCGCCCACGAGGTAATCGAACTCCACACCGGCCTGCCGCAGCACATGCACGATCATGCTGGTGATGGTGGTCTTGCCGTGGCTCCCGCCGATCACCACGCGGGTCTTGCCCTTGGTGCGCTCGTAGAAGTACGATGGGTAGCTGAACACGGGGATGCCCAACTCCTGCGCGCGCTTCAGCTCGGGGTTGTCGGCGCGGGCGTGCATGCCGAGGATCACCGCGTCGATCTCCTTGGTGATGTCCTCCGGATGCCAGCCGAGCCGATCAGGCAAGAGGCCAAGGCGATCCAATCGGCTGCGGCTGGGCTCGAAGATCTCATCGTCGCTGCCGGTGATGTCGAAGCCCTGGCGATGCAGCGCGATGGCCAGGTTGTGCATGGCGCTGCCGCCGATGGCGATGAAGTGCAGGCGTTTTGGGGTGGGCATTTCTCAAGGGCCAGTCGGACATATGCTGCTGACCTCGCCGCGAAGCTGCGCCCACTGGACCGTTGTCGGTGACCATCCGTACGTTTGAAGTGAACGCGCGCTTGTCAGCAAAGCGAATGATCCGCTATGCCTCCTCGCTCACTTGGGCCGAAATGAAAGCCAAGGCGGATGCCTTCGCCCCTAGCCGATTGATGCTTCGTTTCGGCATACAAGGCGCTTATTCGCGTGAATCCCGGGTAACTGTCATCGGCCTTCAGTCATCGCTCATCCTGAAACAGAGCGCCGATGGGCCATGGTTCACCGGGCGCTTCACTCCTGCTTTCGGGGAGTGGTTCGTGACGGCCAGTCTTGTGCTGTTCGCCGCCATGGCCTTGTTCGCACCCACCCTGCGCATCAACGGCGAAGCGGCTACGTGGCCGATGCGCATCATCGCCTGCGCAGCGGTACTCACCCTTCTAGGGCTGGTCCGTTTCTATATGAGGCTTGAGCGCAAGCATTTCGTGCGCGAGGCCGAGCGCTTCCTCGGATTGGATCGGATGGATGAAGCCGCCCCTATGCCCTAAGGCTTCACCAGCACCACCTTGCCGTCCTTCATCACCGCGATGGCAGTGCCCTTGGCCTTCGCTTCCGTCCGCGCGGCTTTCGCTGCGCGTCGTAAGGCGCGGCCGACCATTTCGGTGAACGCCTCCTGTGCCTTCGACTTCGCGGCCTTACTCATGCTTCTGCAGAATCAGTTTGGCGGGACCTGATGTATTGTCGTAGACAGCCCAATAATCAGCTACTTCCTTGTAACGCGCTTCAAAGTTAGCCCAACCACGCTTGAAGCGCCGCCGCACACCGGACTTGGGCACATCATAGCCACCGCTCTTCACCCTGAGTTCGATGCGCTTCAGGGCGGTTTCGTTTACCTCGATGAGCATCACAGGGAGGCAGCGCGCTACGGTCTTGGCCATGGCTGGCGAAGGTGCATCCTCCATCCAGTCGAGCGATCTTCGCCCCTATGACCCTTCACCCGATCGACACGGGCTACTTCAAGCTCGACGGCGGCGCCATGTTCGGCGTGGTGCCCAAGACCCTTTGGAGCAAGCACCACCCGCCCGATGAGAACAACCTCTGCACCTGGGCCATGCGCTGCCTGCTGGTGGAGGATGGAGACCGGCTCATCCTCATCGACAACGGCATCGGCGACAAGCAGGATGCGCGCTTCTTCAGCCACTATGACTTGCATGGGGACGATACGCTCGAAGGCTCCCTGCGCAAGGCCGGTTTCAGCAAGGACGATGTGACTGACGTGTTCCTCACGCACCTGCACTTCGACCATTGCGGAGGCAGCATCGTGCGCGAGGGCGACATGCTCATCCCGGCATTCCGCCGTGCGAAGTATTGGAGCAACGAGCACCACTGGGCCTGGGCCACGCAGCCCAATCCACGCGAGAAGGCCAGCTTCCTCAAGGAGAACATCCTGCCCATCCAAGAGAGCGGTCAATTGGAGTTCGTGCCCGTGGGGCGCCGCAGCGAAGAGGAGAACGTTTACCTGAAAGAGGTCTTCCCCGCGTTCGACGTGTTCCTGGTGAATGGCCACACCGATGCGATGATGATCCCGCACATCCGGTACAAGGGCCGCACCATCGCGTACATGGCCGACCTATTGCCGAGCATCCACCATATCCCGCTGCCGTGGGTGATGGCCTACGATACGCGCCCGCTGCTCACCATGCAGGAGAAGTCCGATTTCCTCGGAGTTGCCGCCGACGAGGGCATCGTGCTCTTCTTCGAGCACGACCCCGTGAACCAGTGCTGCACCGTGGAGCGAACGGAGAAAGGCGTTCGGCTGAAGGAGGCGTTCCCCTTGAGCGCTTTGTGAGCCGCTCCTTTTTGAGCATCGTCCGGGACGAGGACTGCGCCAGGTCGCGGCCACGGTTGATAACTTGACGGGTATTCCGTCGCGGAGATTCCGGGAAACAGGCCATATACTTGTGCCGGATAATCGGCCAAGACCATGACGGATACCATGGCATCGGTACCGTGTGCCGACCTGATAACCCGCGCAATCCTCTAGCCTCCATCCTGCTTCAGACCAACCTTCACCCTCCTTCCCCCATGGCAAACACAGTCTTCGGAAGCAACATCAAGCTCCTGCGCACCCGACGCGGCCGATCGCAGGAGGAAGTGGCGGTCGCGCTCGACGTGAAGCGATCGAGCTACAGCGGCTATGAGAATGGCAGCGCCGAGCCCACCTTCGAACTGCTGGTGCGCATGAGCGAGTACTACAAGATCAGCATCGACAAGCTCTTGCGCGATGACCTCACCCAGCTGAGCGAGAGCCAGCTGGGCATCCTGGAGCGCGGCGGCGACATCGACCTCAGCGGCCGGAGGCTGCGCGTGCTGGCCACCACGGTGGATAAGAACGACCGCGAGAACGTGGAGCTCGTGCCCGAGAAAGCCAAGGCCGGCTATGCATTGGGCTACGCCGATCCGGAGTACATCAGCATCCTGCCCACCTTCCAGATGCCCTTCCTGGCCAAGGACCGCAAGTACCGCACCTTCCAGATCAGCGGCGACAGCATGCCGCCCGTGGCCGACGGATCCTGGGTGACCGGCGAGTACGTGCAGAACTGGCAGGCACTGCGCGACGGCCAGCCCTACATCGTGATCACCAAGGAGGACGGCATCGTGTTCAAGGTTGTGTACAATCAGTTGAAGGAGAAGGGCTCCTTGCTGCTGTGCAGCACCAATCCGCTCTATGCGCCCTACGAGGTGCAAGTGGCCAACGTGCTCGAGATCTGGAAATTCACCCACTTCATCAGCGCCGAGCTGCCCGAGCCCAATATGAGCCGCGACGAGCTGGCCCGCAGCGTGATGGAACTGCGCAAGGAGGTGAGCCAGCTGCGGCTATCCATGGAGCAGCAGGGCCGGTTGGCGTTCTGAGCGGCTTCGGGAGAACCACGTGCGCCAACGCATTCCCGCAGGCCGGGACCCGCGTTGGCGCTTGGTCTTTTTTAACGGCGAAACCCGCATGCTCCCGCCAAAACCGAACGGTTACATTTGGCACCCTTTCAACGACCTTATCCTCAGGAGAATGACACCGAAGAAGCTCTTGGCCGCGGCGTTCTGTGGCCTCTGCATCACGTACGCCAACGCCCAGAACGGAAGCACCGACCCCGTGCTGATGACCGTGGATCGCCAACCAGTGACCCGCGCGGAATTCGAGGCCATCTACAAGAAGAACAACAAAGAAGCCTCGGTGACCAAGGAAGCCCTGGACGAGTACCTCGAGCTCTTCATCAACTATAAGCTGAAGGTGCGCGAGGCGGAGACCTTGGGCATGGACACCATCGGGAAATTCCGCAATGAGCTCGATGGCTACCGCAAGCAACTGGCCCGCCCCTATCTAATCGACCGGGAGCTGAATGATGCGCTGATGCGCGAGGCCTATGACCGCAGCACGCAGGAGGTGCGCGCCAGCCACATCCTGCTGCAGGTGCCACCAGACGCCAGTCCGGAGGACACCATGGCTGTCTGGAAGCGCATCACGGCGCTGCGCGACCGCATCATGAACGGTGAGGATTTCGCAACGGTGGCCAAAGGCGTGGGCGGCAGCGAGGACCCCAGCGCGCAGAAGAATGGCGGCGACCTGGGCTGGTTCAGCGCCTTGCAGATGGTTTATCCCTTCGAGAACGCAGCGTACAACACACCCGAAGGCACCGTGAGCCAACCGGTGCGCACGCGTTTCGGCTACCACATGGTGAAGGTGACGGGACGCAGGCCCGCACGCGGCCAGATGAAGGTGGCGCACATCATGCTGCGCAGCACCGATCAGGACAGCCCCGAGAAGCAAGCAGAACGCAGAGCAGCGCATCCGCGAGATCCACCGCCAGCTCGCATCGAACGCCATCACCTTCAGCGAGGCCGCGCTCAAGTACAGCGAGGACGAGAGCAGCAGCACCAAGGGCGGCGAACTGGCGCAGTTCGGCACAGGCAAGATGATCGAGGAGTTCGAGGATGCCGCCTTCGCGTTGAAGCAGCCCGGTCAAATGAGCGAACCGATCAAGTCGCGCTTCGGCTGGCACATCATCCGCTGCATCGAAGCCATTCCGCCTCCTACCTATGACCAGGCCAAATCGGAGCTTAAGACCAAGATCGCCCGCGACAGCCGCGCTGAGATCACCCGCAAGGCCTTCATGGAGCGCCTGCGCAAGGAATACGCCTTCACCACCTATCCGAAGAACTTCGACAAGGCCATCGCCCTGATCGACACCAACGTGTTCAAGAAGGGCACCGCCACCACCGATACGATCATCCGCCGCCAGTACGTCGAAGGCCCATTCACCAAGGGAAAGGGCAAGAAGGCCGTGCGTTACCGCCGCGAACTTGCGGGTGCCATCAGCGGTGGCCGCATGCTCGCCGCGAAGAGCCGGCCGTATGAGGAGATGACGCAGACCCTCGATGATACCGTGGTGGTGCGCGAAGTGATGGAAGGCTGGGCCTACGACCGGAAGAGAGCCGCGAAGCTCACCAAACCGGTCTTCTCCTTCGCCGGCGGCACGGTGAGCCAGCGCGACTTGCTCGACCAGATCGAATCGCGCCAGCGCCGGGAGCGCGTACAGGCGATCCCTGGATACGCGAGCGCACGCATGATGGAATACGCCGACGAGCGGATCCTGGCCTATGAGGACAGCAAGCTCGAGGAGAAGTACCCCGAGTTCCGCATGCTGATGAAGGAGTACCGGGATGGCATCCTCCTCTTCGAACTCACCGACCAGAAGGTCTGGGGCAAGGCCGTAAAGGACAGCACGGGCCTCGATGCCTTCCACAAGGCCAATACGGATCGATTCATGTGGCCAACACGATACGAATGCGACCTGTACGCTTGCGCGGATGCTGCCGTTAGCAAGCAGATGCGCGCCCAGCTGAAGCGCGGCAAGCGCGGAAAGGACCTGATGGATATCGTGAACAAATCGAACCCGCTCGCATTGAGCATCGATGGCGGGATCTTCTCGGCCGAGGAGAAACCCTACCTCGCCGGGCTGAGCGCAATCGGCCTGAGCAAGGACATCGCCTTCGAGGGCAAAGTGATGGTGGCGGATGTGAAGCGCATATTGCAACCGGCCCCCAAGGCGATCGACGAGGCGCGCGGCGTGATCACTGCGGCCTACCAGGACCATCTGGAGAAAGAATGGATAGGCGAATTGCGCGCGAAATACCCTGTCACGGTGGACAAGGCCGTGCTGTATTCCATCAAGTGACCCCGCAAAGGGCACGGCTCCGAACGGCCTGCGCATCGCTCGCAGCCTTGGCGTGCCTGGGCGCGTGCTCCACTGGATCAGACGATGACGACCCCGTGGTTGCGCGCGCTTATGAACAGCAATTGCGCTGGAGCGACCTGCGCCAGATCGTTCCCATGGGCACGGAACCAGAAGACAGCGCAGCCTTGGTGCAGGCCTACGTGAACAGCTGGCTCAGGCAGCAGGTGGAACTGCGCCACGCTGAGCAGCAGCTTGCGGAGAACCGGAAGCTCTTCGATGCCGAGCTCCGCGATTACCGCAGTTCACTGCTTCTTCACGCATACGAGGAGGAACTCGTGCGGCAGCACCTCGACACGGCCTTCTCAGAGGGCGAGATCGAGTCATACTACCAGGCCAACACCGATCGTTTCGTCCTCCGCGACGACCTGGTGCGCGCGCGATGGTTCCGTGTCACCGAGAATGACCGCCGCGCACTGAAGCGCATCGAGGACCGTTTCCTCAGCGGGAAATCCGATGACATGCGCGAGGTTGAGATCCAATTGGCCTTGCGGAACATCGCGATCACGGATCGCAGCGGAGCCTGGACCCCCCTTTCGGAACTCCGCAATGAGGTGCCCATCGAATCCATCTCCGCAGTGCCTCCGGCGGGAAAGCGGCTCACCTTGAGGGACGACGATGGAGCGTGGTTCCTGGACATCGTCGAACTTCGCCCCCGCCTGAGCCCATCGCCCATTGAACTGGTGCGTCAGGACATCCGCTCCATCCTCCTCAACCAGCGCAAGCTCACCTTGATCGAGCGCATGCGCGAAGACCTTTATCAACAAGCCCTAGCAAACGATGCGATCGAAGCGCCTTGAAATCCTCGCGCTCGCCGCTGCGATGCCTTTGGCGCTGCTCGCGCAGCCCCAGTCGCTGATGATCGACAAGGTCGTGGCGGTGGTGGGCCGCGAAGCGTTGCTGCGCTCCGATGTGCTCGGAAAGCTGGAGCAGGCGCGTCAAGCAGGTGCTCCGTCGGACGGATTGGAATGCGCGATGCTCGATGAGCTGCTCTACGAGAAGCTGCTGGTTGAGCAAGGCAAGCTCGACAGCGTGAACGTGGATGAGGCGCAGGTGAACTCGGAGCTCGACCGCCGCATCCGCTATTTCTCCCAGCAGATCGGTGGCGACCGCAAGCTTGAGGAATACTACGGCAAGAGCATCGCCGAGATCAAGGACGATTTCCGAAAGCAGGTGCACGATCAATTGCTCATGCAGCAGGTGCAGCAGCGCATCACCGCGGAGGTGAGCCTCACCCCGCGCGATGTGAAGCGTTTCTTCGAGCGCATACCCGAGGACAGCATCCCATACGTGGGCACCGAGGTGGAGTTCTCCGTCATCCTTCGGGTGCCCAAGGCCAGCGAAGACGAAGTGAGGCGCGTGCGAAGGAAGATGGAAGAGTACCGGGAAGCCATCGTGAAGAAAGAGAAGGACTTCTGCGTGCTGGCCATGGCCTACTCCGAGGACCCAGGGTCGGCCAAGGATTGCGGCGAACTCGGCATGGTGCCGCCTGGAGTGATGGTGCCCGAATTCGATGCCGTGGCCATGAGCCTGAAGGATGGCGAGGTGAGCAATGTGTTCTCCACGCAGTTCGGATGGCACTTCATGCAGATGGTGGAGCGACGGGGCGAGCAGTACAATGCGCGTCATGTGCTCATGATCCCCAAGGTCTCACCTGCCGACCTGCTGCGCGAACGCGACCGCTTGGATAGCGTGCGAACGGCCGTGATCGCCGGCACGCTCGATTTCGGTGAGGCCGCGCTTGCCATGAGCGATGATGAGGAGAGCAAGGGCAACCGGGGACTGATGGTGGAGCCCAACGCGAATTCGACCCGATGGGACCTGAAGGCCATCGACCAGCAGACCTTCTTCGTCCTTGACCGGCTGAAGCCCGGTGAGGTGAGCGAGCCCCAGGTTATCATCAATCCCGATGGAAGCAAGGCCTACCGCCTGCTCAAGCTCTTGAGCCGCAGTGAGCCGCACCGGGCCAATCTGCGCGATGATTACCGCCTGATCCATCAAGCCGCCGAAGCGCGCAAGCGCCAGGAGAGCGTGGATCGGTGGGTGAGCGAACGGAGCGCAACCACCTACATCCGGATCGACCCCGAATACCAGGAGTGTCCATTCACCCATCCTTGGAACCCGCCCGCAACAGGGCAACGACCATGAGCAGCGACGTGCAGAGCGTAGAGCGGTTCGGCGATCAGTATCGCCGGCTGAAAGCCGAAGTGAACAAGGTGATCATCGGTCAGGATGCCGTGGTGGACCATGTGCTCCTGGGCATTTTCAGCCGAGGGCATTGCCTTCTGGTCGGCGTGCCTGGATTGGCGAAGACCTTGCTGGTGAATACTGTGGCGCGCGCGCTCGGATTGACATTCAATCGCATCCAGTTCACCCCTGATCTGATGCCGAGCGACATCATCGGCAGCGAGATACTTGGTGAGGACCGTCACTTCCGCTTCATCAAAGGGCCGCTTTTCGCCAACATCGTCCTGGCCGATGAGATCAACCGCACCCCGCCGAAGACCCAGGCCGCGTTGCTCGAAGCCTTGCAGGAGAAAGCCGTGACCGCGGCCGGCCAGACCCACCGTTTGCCAGATCCTTTCTTCGTGCTCGCTACGCAGAACCCGATCGAGCAGGAAGGCACCTATCCCCTTCCAGAAGCGCAGCTAGACCGGTTCATGTTCGACATCCGGGTCGATTACCCCTCCTTCGCTGAGGAGCTCGCCGTGGTGAAAGCCACCACCAGCGATGAACAACCCGAATTGAGGCCTGTTCTCACGGCCGAGGAGATCATCCATTTCCAAGGCCTCGTGCGTCGGGTACCGGTTGCCGAGAATGTGCTTGAGTACGCCGTTAAGCTCGCTACACGGACGCGGCCTGGCTTGGTTACCGCACCGGCCATCATCAACGATAACGTGGGTTGGGGTGCGGGCCCGAGGGCCTCGCAATACCTGGTGATCGGTGCGAAGGCGCATGCCTTGGCCCACGGAAGGTTCTCTCCCGACATCGCGGATGTGCAGGCCGTGGCCCTGCCGATCCTGCGACACCGGATCGTTCGCAACTACAAGGCGGAGGCCGAGGGCGTTACCGTGGACCGCATCGTGAAGGAACTGCTCTGAGCGGCGCTCACCCAAAGCGAGACGCAATTCACCGATTGGGTTCTTCGCCATGGGCCGACCGGGCAGCGATCCGCCTAGCTTTGCCTTCAACACCGAAAGCCATGAACAGCAGATTGCAACGCTCCGCATGGCTGGCCGCAGCCGCTATTTTCCTCGGACCCGCGAGCGCGCAGCTTCCCACCAGCGTCGACATCTCTTTGGACCATGATCCCGGGAATCAAATGCTGCATGTCAGGTTCAGGGCCAATGATTTCAGTTTCAACGAGCTGTTGAGCAGCGTGGTGTTCACCATTCGCTGGCCTGAATCATCCACGGCCACCTTGGGCTTTGGCGCCAGCCCTTGGTGCCCTTCACCAAGCGTGGCTTTCCCCGTTACCCCATCAAGCATGCAAACGCCGGGGAACGGGTACAAGTACCGCACATGGACCTCCATTGCGCTTGTGGCGATCGGGGACCTGATCGATGACGGTGGATGCGAGCAGAGCCTTCCTGCCGATGAATGGGAGATCGTCTACGATATCCCCATCAGCAACGATCCGGGCGGGACTGCTTTCGAGATCGCAGCCGATCAGTGGACCTTGGACAATAACCGAGCGTACTTCGTGTCGCTGAACGGTGTTGACGCAACAGGAGCGATTTTCTCCACTTCCACGGGATCTGCCATTCCCGAAGCCGCCACGGGCTTCACGATCCAGCCGAATCCTGCGAACCAATTCATCGCATTATCCTCTCCGGAGGGAACCTCAGGCCTTTGGCAAGCGGAGGTCTTTGATGCTGCCGGTCGCTCAGCGATGCTCGCCAACGGTCAGCATTGGCCTGCCGTGATTGATGTGAAAAGCCTCATGCCTGGCTCTTATTCAGCTGTCCTCTCCGTGAACGGGTCCTTGCGCACGGAGCGCTTCATCATTGCCCGATGATGCTTGCCCGAACAGCGCTCGTATTGGGTTTCGCCGCTGTTGCCCATTGCGCCTCCTCCCAGGCATGGCAGGTCTTCGACATGACCAATGCAGGCCTGCCTAGCAACACCGTCACGGACCTTGCCATTCAGGCTGACGGCGTTGCATGGGCCGCAACGGATTGGGGCTTATGGCGATGGGAGAACGGTGAATACGAGGTCTTCCAGACCAGCAATTCAGGATTGCCTGATAATACGCTGCGAGCGCTTTGCATCGATAGCCAGGACAGGCTCTGGATCGGAACCTCCATCAGTGGAGCCGTTATGTTTGATGGTCAGGCTTGGGAAGTGTTCAGCACACTCAACTCACCCATGCCAGATGATCAGGTGAACACCATTCATGAGGATGCCAATGGCTGGCTCTGGTTCGGCACGGTGAGCGGGCTCGCGTGCTATACCGGTTCGGAATGGCGGATCTACGACAGCACCCCCTCGAGCTACAATGGTCGCGTGCTCAATGGAGACCACATCCTGTCCATCGATTCACGCGACGATGGCTTGTATGTCCTCGGAACGCTCAATGGCGGGTTCCATTTCCTTACGGACACCAGTGTCCACTTCTTCACCACGTTCAACTCAGGGTTCTGGGACAACACCCAGCGTGGCGTGCTGCTCGACGTTGGTGCCAATGAGCGTTGGGTCGCAACTCCGGCTGCAGGCCTGCTTCGGCAGTTCGGTGATTGGTACGGCGGCACCTGGTTCCAATACTCGAATTTCAACTCCGACCTCCCCTCCAATGCCTTAGTTGACCTGGATCAGGATGCTGCAGGGAACCTCTGGCTGGCCAGCCAGACAGCCGGATTGATCAAACGAACGGAGGCGGGCACCTACGAGAGCTTCACATCCTCGAACTCCGGGCTGCCTGTGAACACGCTGAACACCCTCTTGGTTGCCCCCGACGAAACCGTTTGGGTAGGCATGTACGACGGCGGCGTTGCCCGATTCGACCCCTCGCTTGGAGAAGTTGAGGCGGTTGTGGAGCCGCGTGGGATTCAGGTCGTTCCGACCCTTAACCACGGCACGTTCACACTGCGCTGGCCAGGCGCCAATGCTTGGGTCCGTTGGACCGTTTCGGATTTGAGCGGCCGCGAGCACGCACAAGGCGAAGGCATGCTGGTTGACGGCCTCCGCTTCGACGGAATTCATCTCGCTCCTGGAGGGTACATCCTGTCCGTTTCTGGCATCGGGAACCCAATGTCAAGCCGATTCTTGGTCCATTGACCTTGCGCATCCGATAAGGTATCTTGCGCGGCCTGCGACGGCAAATCCCACACGAATGAGGTCAATCCTACTCGGAAGCTTAGCTTCTTTCCTGTTCATGGCGCCCATCGCCCATTCCTCGTATGGGCAGTGCACCACCACCACCGCCACCACCTGCCAGTGCAAGGTCGCCGGGCAAACCAACTGCGATCTGCTGCCGGACATTCAGATCTCATGGTACGCCTTGGCGAACTACGCGAGCGGCCCAAGTCAGTATGCGCAGAATGCCAGCAGCGATGCTGGCCGGCTCCGCGTAAGCGGAAGCACCCCGAACCAGGGCTTCGGACCTTTGGAGGTCAGGGGAAAGAACGCTGCAAATCAGCGGACCTTCATTTGCGGGCCGGATACGGTTGTCGTGGACAGCCTACCCAACGACAACAACGGATTCACTTGCTCGAATGGCTTCGAGGCGAAACAGCGCCTCTATCAGCGCGTGTACCGGAAGCAGGGCAACACGATGACCTATACCGAGGAGCTCCGGGGCACAATGACCTATCATCCCACGCACAACCACTACCATGTGGATGATTGGACCACGATGACGCTGCGGATCGAGCAGCCCGGCGTATCCGACCCGAGGCTTTGGCCGATCGTGGCCACTGGTGCCAAGTTGGGGTTCTGCCTGATGGACCTGAGCACTTGTCCTTCGAGCTCCGGACACTGCCGGACCTCGCAGTTGTACAATCAGGGCACGGCGCTCAACAGCTCCAGCAATTTCCCGAATTATGGGCTCGGCGTCGGATACAGCTGCTCCGAGAATTTCCAGGGCATCAGCGTAGGCAAGAACGATATCTACTCAGAGGGATTGGATGGGATGTGGATCAATCTGCTTCCGGGAAACCCAGGTCTTCCCGTGCTGTGCAACGGCAATTACTGGATCGTGGCGGAAGTTGATCCTCGGGATGCGTGGCGGGAAGAGAACGAGGACAACAATTACACGATGATCCCCATTACCATCAACACCCAGAAAGCCGCTGGCAGCGGTGGTACTGGAAGCCTTTTGACGAATAAGCGCGCCCTGATCGCACAGGGTGAGACCATTACCCTGACCGCCACTCCGGGGTACAGCTATCTGTGGAGCAATGGCGCCACAACGCGGTCGATCACGGTATCGGCAGCTGGAACTTACTCGTGCACGGTTACGGCTCCTTGCGGCTCCATCGCCACACCGAGCATCACCGTGAGCGTGCTCACGGCTCCCGCTGCGCCGGTTGGGACCGGAACAACGGTGCTCACGGGAAACACGGCCGAGATATCAGCCACAGGTGCGAATGTGCGCTGGTACGATGCCCCCGCTGGCGGCAACCTCCTTGGTACCGGTAATTCATTCACTACCCCAGCACTCACGAGCACAACGAACTACTGGGCCGCAGCTGTGAATCAATCGCTCGGCTCAACAGTTTCAGCCGGAAAAGCCGACAACACGGGCGGCGGCGGCTACTTCAATGGGAAGCATTGGCTCTACTTCGATGCTTACGAGCCATTCAAGCTTGAGTCCTTCAAAGTGTACGCGAACAGCTTCGGCAAACGGCAGTTCGTCCTGCGCGACCAGCTCGGCAACCTGATCCAGGAGAAGTTCATCGAACTCGCCCCGGGCATGACTGAAGTAGTGGTGAACTGGGATGTGCCGGCGGGTGTGCAGCATGCCATCACCGCCTTCGACGACAACAGCGACGTATACCAGGATCTCTACCGGAACAACGCTGGGGTCTCTTACCCCTACTCTATTGGCTCCATGGGGGCCATCACTGGTTCGTCCGGCGGAAGCGGCGTTTACTACTTCCTCTACGACTGGCGCGTGAGCACCAACAATGTGGAAAAGGAGAGCGCGCGCACCATGGTCACCGCTACGGTTCACCAAGGAGTAAGCGCCGATGTGAGGGTGTTCTTGGATGGTCCGTACAACACGGTGTCGGGCAAGATGAACGATGGACTGCGCGCCGCCGCTCTGGTACCAGCTTCAGAACCATTCACTGCATTAGGGTTCACCCATGCAGCAGGTGGTGGTGGCGAAACAGCCACCCCGGCATTCCTGCAAACAACCGGAAACGATGCACCTGTTGATTGGGTGCTTCTCGAGTTGCGGAATTCGGGGAATCCAGCTCAGGTGGTAGCCACGCGGAGCGCACTGGTCACGCGTAGCGGTAATGTCGTCTCTGGATCCGGTGGCGTGGTCCGGTTCGGCATGCTCGACGGTACCTTCCACCTGGCCGTGCGTCATAGGAATCACCACGGATGCATGACAGCAGAACCGATTCAGCTCACCGAAGGCTCCACCGTGGTCGATTTCACTGCTCCTTCCACTCAGACCCATGGCACCAATGCTCGGAAAGCGAGCGGCAGCGTCATGACCCTGTGGTCCGGAAACGTCCATCGTGACGGCTTCCTGAAGTATGTCGGCGATGTGAACGACCGCGATCCCATCCTAGAAGCCATTGGCGGATCCGTCCCCACCAATACGGCCTCTGGATACATGATGGAGGACGTCAACCTTGATGGTTTGATAAAGTATGTCGGCGATGAGAACGATCGCGACCCCATCTTAGTGAACATCGGCGGAACGATCCCCACTGATGTGAAAGTTGAGCAATTGCCCTAAATCGCGACATTGCGCCCTCGTCCATACCCCCCGATAAGCCCCTCGTTCGAACAGTGCCCTAACCAAAACCAATGGCAACGATGAACCGGAAACGTAACGCCCTCAGGCAGCTGATGGGAGCTTGTGCCGCCTTTTTCCTCTACGCTGCACCGAGCTTCGCCCAACTCCCATCCAATGTAGACATCGACTTGGTAGAGGGGCCAGCGGCCAATCAACTTGACGTCCGCCTTCGGGCCAACGGCGCCGATTTCGGCCAGTTACTCTCCTCGTTGACATTCACCGTTCGCTGGGTCGGTACCTCTCCAGCAACACTGACCGCCGGAACCTCGCCTTGGTGCCCAGGCCCAGCCTTTCCGATAGCACCCACTACACAGGTCAACAGCGGCGGGTTCAACTACCGCACGTACAACGCGGTATCCTTGGTACCGCTGGATGATGAGGACAACGGCGGTTGCGGTGCTACCCTCACGAATGGGGCTTGGGTCACCGTGCACCGCATCAATGTGAACAACAACACGGGTTGCACGGAGTTCCAAATAGTGAACGACAGCTATACCGCTGCCAACAACAGGAACTTCTACATCTCCCTCAACGGTGTTCCAAAGACAGGCGCTATTGAACCGACGACTGCACTGCGCGGGAATTGCGCGCCTGATTGCCTCGGGGTTATCGGAGGCACTGCTTTGCCCGGCACGCCTTGCAATGACAATAACGCCTGCACAGTCAATGATGTGTACACAGGGACCGCTCCGAATTGCGGTTGCGCTGGAACTTTCCAGGACACGGACAGTGATGGCGTGTGCGATGCGAACGACCCGTGCCCGACCCAGGCCAACGTGGTGCCCGGCCAAAGCTGCAACGACGGTGATGCCTGCACGATCAACGATGTGGTGACCGCCAACTGCGGTTGCGCCGGTACCTTCCAGGACACTGATAGCGACGGCACATGCGACGCCAATGACCCTTGCCCGACCCAGGCCAACGTGGTGCCTGGCCAGAGCTGCAACGACGGTGATGCCTGCACGATCAACGATGTGGTGACCGCCAACTGCGGTTGCGCCGGTACCTTCCAGGATACCGATAGCGACGGTGTGTGCGATGCCAGCGATCCGTGCCCGACCCAGGCCAACGTGGTGCCCGGCCAGAGCTGCAACGACGGTGATGCCTGCACGATCAACGATGTGGTGACCGCCAACTGCGGTTGCGCCGGCACCTTCCAGGATACCGATAGCGACGGCACATGCGACGCCAATGACCCTTGCCCGACCCAGGCCAACGTGGTGCCTGGCCAGAGCTGCAACGACGGTGATGCCTGCACGATCAACGATGTGGTGACCGCCAACTGCGGTTGCGCCGGTACCTTCGAGGATACCGATAGCGACGGTGTGTGCGATGCCAGCGATCCGTGCCCGACCCAGGCCAACGTGGTGCCCGGCCAGAGCTGCAACGACGGTGATGCCTGCACGGTCAACGATGTGGTGACCGCCAACTGCGGTTGCGCCGGTACCTTCCAGGATACCGATAGCGACGGTGTGTGCGATGCCAGCGATCCGTGCCCGACCCAGGCCAACGTGGTGCCCGGCCAGAGCTGCAACGACGGCGATGCTTGCACGATCAACGATGTGGTGACCGCCAATTGCGGTTGCGCCGGCACCTTCCAGGATACCGATAGCGACGGCACATGCGACGCCAATGACCCCTGCCCGACCCAGGCCAACGTGGTGCCTGGCCAGAGCTGCAATGACGGTGATGCCTGCACGATCAACGATGTGGTGACCGCCAACTGCGGCTGCGCAGGCACCTTCCAGGACACCGACAGCGATGGCGTTTGCGACGCGAATGATGCCTGCCCGCTGCTGCCCGTCCTGGTGAACGGCGACCCTGCGATGACGGCAACGCGAACACCGTCAACGACGTGGTGACCAACTGCATCTGCGCGGGCACCCTGCTCGATGATGACTGCGAAGGCAACCCCGGCGGCCCTGCCCAGCCCGGAACCGCGTGCAACGACAACAACGACTGCACCATCAACGACCTGTGGGATGCCAACTGCAACTGCGCAGGCACCTTCCAAGACACCGATAGCGACGGTGTGTGCGATGCCAGCGATCCGTGCCCGACCCAGGCCAACGTGGTGCCCGGCCAGAGCTGCAACGACGGCGATGCTTGCACGATCAACGATGTGGTGACCGCCAATTGCGGTTGCGCCGGCACCTTCCAGGATACCGATAGCGACGGCACATGCGACGCCAATGACCCCTGCCCGACCCAGGCCAACGTGGTGCCTGGCCAGAGCTGCAATGACGGTGATGCCTGCACGATCAACGATGTGGTGACCGCCAACTGCGGCTGCGCAGGCACCTTCCAGGACACCGACAGCGATGGCGTGTGCGACGCGAATGACGCCTGCCCGCTGCTGCCCGTCCTGGTTAACGGCGACCCCTGCGATGACGGCAACGCGAACACCGTCAACGACGTGGTGACCAACTGCATCTGCGCGGGCACCCTGCTCGATGATGACTGCGAAGGCAACCCCGGCGGCCCTGCCCAGCCCGGAACCGCGTGCAACGACAACAACGACTGCACCATCAACGACCTGTGGGATGCCAACTGCAACTGCGCAGGCACCTTCCAGGACACCGATAGCGACGGCACCTGCGACGCCAATGACCCTTGCCCGACCCAGGCCAACGTGGTGCCCGGCCAGAGCTGCAACGACGGTGATGCTTGCACGATCAACGATGTGGTGACCGCCAACTGCGGTTGCGCCGGCACCTTCCAGGATACCGATAGCGACGGCACATGCGACGCCAATGACCCCTGCCCGACCCAGGCCAACGTGGTGCCTGGCCAGAGCTGCAATGACGGTGATGCCTGCACGATCAACGATGTGGTGACCGCCAACTGCGGCTGCGCAGGCACCTTCCAGGACACCGACAGCGATGGCGTTTGCGACGCGAATGATGCCTGCCCGCTGCTGCCCGTCCTGGTGAACGGCGACCCCTGCGATGACGGCAACGCGAACACCGTCAACGACGTGGTGACCAACTGCATCTGCGCGGGCACCCTGCTCGATGATGACTGCGAAGGCAACCCCGGCGGCCCTGCCCAGCCCGGAACCGCGTGCAACGACAACAACGACTGCACCATCAACGACCTGTGGGATGCCAACTGCAACTGCGCAGGCACCTTCCAGGACACCGATAGCGACGGTGTGTGCGATGCCAGCGATCCGTGCCCGACCCAGGCCAACGTGGTGCCCGGCCAGAGCTGCAACGACGGCGATGCTTGCACGATCAACGATGTGGTGACCGCCAATTGCGGTTGCGCCGGCACCTTCCAGGATACCGATAGCGACGGCACATGCGACGCCAATGACCCCTGCCCGACCCAGGCCAACGTGGTGCCTGGCCAGAGCTGCAATGACGGTGATGCCTGCACGATCAACGATGTGGTGACCGCCAACTGCGGCTGCGCAGGCACCTTCCAGGACACCGACAGCGATGGCGTTTGCGACGCGAATGATGCCTGCCCGCTGCTGCCCGTCCTGGTGAACGGCGACCCTGCGATGACGGCAACGCGAACACCGTCAACGACGTGGTGACCAACTGCATCTGCGCGGGCACCCTGCTCGATGATGACTGCGAAGGCAACCCCGGCGGCCCTGCCCAGCCCGGAACCGCGTGCAACGACAACAACGACTGCACCATCAACGACCTGTGGGATGCCAACTGCAACTGCGCCGGCACCTTCCAGGACACTGACAGCGATGGCGTTTGCGACGCGAACGACAATTGCGCCACTGTGCCCGGCCAAATTGGCTCGACATGCGATGATGGGAACATCGGTACCGAGAACGATGTGTTGAATGCCAGCTGCGTTTGCCAGGGCACCCCAGTCGGAGGCTGCGACTACCCGGTGAACCTGGTGATTGAAACGGATGCGAACGGAGGTGAGACCGAATGGGATATCGTCCTTCAGGGCACCGAGACCGCCGTTTGCTCCGGAGGGCCTTACACCGGGTCGAACGACGCCTTCATTGGCGAGCAATGCTGCCTCAACACCGGATGCTATGAGCTGCGCGTGTTCGATAGCGCAGGCGATGGCATGAGCTCGGGTGGATATGTGCTCAGCCTCCTCACCGGTGAACGCCTGATCGACAACCGTGACAACGGAAACGGCTTCACCGAGGTGAGCACCATCGCGAACGGCGAGGGCTTCTGCTTGCCGATCGGATCTTCGACCCTCAGTGTCACTTCCTGCGACAGGGAATGGTGGACTTCGGGTGAGTTGATCAATTTGAATCCTGAAGCGGCCGTGACCGCCGTTTGGAATGCATTCCCTGCAGGTAGCCCGGAGCGCAGCAATACCGGCTACCAGATGTGGTGGTTCGATCCCAATGGTGGATTCAGCTTCCGCCGGTATCAAAGCCACAACACCGCCAACAGCTTGCCCGCCAGCTCCATCCGGGCCTCACGGTTCGTGGTTAATGGCTGGATCGGCAATCAGCTTGAGGAAGGCGTGCTTTATAACGTCCGTGCTCGCAGCCGCGTCCTTGGCACCTACTCGGAATTCGGACCCACATGCCGGTTCCGCCTCGATGTGCAACTGGCAGAGTGCCCCCCCACTCAGCTGGTGAACATTCCCGGTCATCCGGAGTATTCCTGCGGTGTTACTCGCCAAGCACCGTCAAGCCAGAAGATCTGGGCATTCGCCCGCCCAGGTGCCGACCTCTATCAATTCGAGTTCCGCGTGCCATCTGAGGGCATCCAATTCCTGAAGACCTCGACCACGCACTGGACCAAGCTCAATTGGACAGGCGCGAACGCTCTCTTGAATGGCACGACTTACGAGGTGCGCGTGCGCATCTCCAAGAATGATGGCCTGAGCTGGTGCCCATACGGCGACGTCTGCCAAGTGACCATTGATAACAGCACAGGTGAGCTGGTGACCATTGGTTCTGAAAGCGTTGGGAACCAGAGCATGCAGGAGACCCGCATGACCGTGTGGCCAAATCCGAACCGCGGAGAGCTTCTCAACATGAGCATCGATGGCTTCACAGCCACGGATGCGGCATTCACCTTCGACCTGTACGACATGCTGGGCAACCGTGTGCTATCGACCACACGCGCCGCTCAGGAAGGATCAGTGAATGGGGTGCTTGAGCTGCCCGCGAGCCTTGGCACCGGCATCTATGTGCTGCACGTGACCGGAGCCGGAAACAGCTGGACCGAGCGCGTGGTGCTACAACGCTGATCACTGCATACCATCTGAATGAAGGGGCCGTCTCGCAAGAGACGGCCCCTTCTGCTCCTGAGCTTAATGCACCATGGTCAGCTGCTCAGGAGATGAACCGCGGCCCAACAGGATCACCTTAACGCATCGGTATCACCAATGGGGCGCCGTAGATCCTATCCTCAATCGGTCACTGGGCGATTCATGGCCCTTGAGGGGTGCTTGTAACGATGCCACCGATGAACATCCAGAACGGCATCATCGATCACGAGTGAGACCCAACACCAGCAGCCAACCGACCCTGCTTTCTCGATCCGGAGGATAGGGCGGGGAACAACAGGTCAGAAGCCGCTTCGCAACCCCGGCTACCTGATCTGCTCCTCCAGTTTCACCCAAGCCTGCACCATCCTCAATTGGCCATAGCCGAATCGCCCTTGGAAATGACCCGCCGCACCGTTCAAGCCCTCTTTCGGGTTCTCGCGCATCCAGTTGGCGATGGCCTCGCGCTCGCTCTCCAGCATCAGCTCGGCGATGTCCACTTCGCCCTCAGCGATGCCCCGCGCGAAATGGCCTTCGATGGTGCTCTTGGCCATGCTGCGCTTGGCAGCGATCTCCTCCAGCGTGAGGCCTTCCTTGTGCAGGGCGTAGGTTGTGGCGTAGGTGGCCCCTGCTGCGCGGGGCGGTGACCCGCTCCTGCCGGTGCCATCCGCAGAATCCTCAGCGTTGCGGCGACCGCGTTTACGTCCGGATTTCCCGCTGGCCTTCGGCTTGTGCGCCTCGGCCCATGCACGTGCCTCTCCGACCATCGCCGCGCGCTTCGCAGCCAGACCCTGCTCGATGTCCTTCTGCCGCCTCACCTCCACACCATTTAGGATGCACGTTGTGAGGTAGCCCACCTTGGCGATGGTGGCCACCTTCTTCATCAGCATGCCGTCGATCTCCTTCAGCGCATTGGTGTACTCCTTGGTGCGGCTCAGCATCTCTGCTTGCGCCATATGCTGGAAGAGCGCCTTCATCTGCGCATGCAGCAGCTCGCCGTAGTAGGCGCCGCCCTTCTCGATGCGCACCAGCAATTCCTCACGCTTGTCTTCGTGCAGCAGCCTGATCAACTGGCTGCGGAACTTCTGCGTGTTCTCCTCCTCGCTGCGCAGCTTCTCTTGGAAGACCTTCAAGGCGGTCTTCATGCTCTCGTCCTCGAACTGGGCGGTTTCGGGATGATCCTTCTGCGTGTAGTCCACCTTGCGCAGCATGTCGCCGAAGTCGAAGGTGCCTGCAAGCAGCTGCTTCAGGTAGTCACGCTGGCTGGCCTTCAGTTGCTGCGGAAGCGGCTCCTGCCCAAAGCCCCGGTTCGTGAAGGCCACCACGTCCTTGTCGCTGCTCACCACGCTGGGGTCGATAAGCGTGCGCAGGATCAATCCATCCAAGGAGCGCAGCCGAGAGAGCGCCACATAGACCTGCCCAGGCGCGAAGGCATGACCTACATCGATGATGGCCTTGCTGAAGGTGAGGCCCTGGCTCTTATGCACCGTGATGGCCCAAGCCAGCTTGACCGGATACTGCTCGAAGGTGCCGAGGACTTCCTCCTGTTGCTCCTTCGTGGCGGCATTCACCACATAGCGCTTATTCTCCCAGGTTTCGCGCTTCAGCTTATAGGGTTCGCCCGTATCCATGCGAACCGTGACGCCATCCTTCTCCAACACTTCCACCTTGGCAAGCTTGCCGTTGAAGTACGCCTTCTCCATGTCGTTCTTCACGAACATGACCTGCGCGCCCACCTTCAGCTCGATGCGCTCGAGCACCGGGTGCATGCTCTGCGGGAAATCGCCTTCCACCTCGGCCACGAACGCGTGCGATATGCCGGGCAATTGGGAGAGTGCGCGCTGGTTCAGCTCATCCGCCTTGTGATTGTGGGTGGTCAGGGTGATGACGCCGTCCCTTTCCTCCTTGCTGATCTCGGGCTTGTAGTGCCTGTTCAGCTCTTTGACATCCTCTTGCGTGACGGTGTTGTTGCGCAGATTGTTGAGGATATGGATGAAGTTGCCATCCTGCTGGCGGAAGATCCTGTCCAATTCGATGTGCGCGTAACCGTGCTCCTTGATCACGCGGCTCTCGAAGAAGTGCATGCTCGCGTAGTAGCGCTGCATCACGCGCAATTCATGGTCCTTCACGACGGGCGGCAGCTGGAAGAGGTCGCCGATGAGCAGCACCTGAGCGCCACCGAAGCTCTGGTATCGATTCTGCCGCACGGCGCGCATACGGAAGTCGATGGCATCGAGCAGGTCTGCGCGAAGCATGCTCACCTCGTCGATGATGAGCAGGTCCACTTCGCGCAGCACATTGCGGCGGATGGCGTTGAGCGGATGCCTCCGCGTGAGCGTGTCCTGGTCGTGGAAGGCGCCCTCGGGGATGTCGTGCGGCCGCTGCTTCTCTGGAAGGAAGGCCCCGAAGGGCAGCAGGAATTGCGAATGGATGGTGACACCCTTCGCGTTGAGCGCCGCGATGCCCGTAGGCGCCAGGATCACATAGCGCTTATGCGTGCTGGCGGCGAGTTGGTGCAGGAAGGTGGTCTTCCCGGTGCCAGCCTTGCCGGTGAGGAAGACGTGGCGGTTGGTGCTGTTGACGAAGCGTGCGGCCAACGCGGCCATCTCGGTTTCCTCGAAGACTCCCCCAGTCATCGGGCGCAAGTTCGCCTCTGAGGAATCGAGTGCGGTGAGCGAAGGGAAGGAAGCGCTCGGCGTGACTGCTGCTTCAACGGGCATCGGTTAAGGGTGAACAGAACGGCTCCGGCTTTCACTGACGGGAAAACCGTCATCCGGCACGGGTAGAAAATAGGAGCGCCGCCGTTAGAGCAGAGCTTCAGATCATCACCGACTTTTCAACGCTCCACCATGAAACGAACCACCTCGCCGCCGATCCGCATCGCATAGAGCCCGGCTCGCAGCGACGCCACATCCAAGCGGAACCGGTGCCCAGTGGCGCGATCCGAAAGCACCGAACGGCCGCTGGCATCCAGCACATCGATCACGGTACTTCCCGTGGACGTGTTAAGCATGACCTCGATGAAGGCGCCTGCTGGATTGGGGAACACCCGGAAGGACCCCGCCTCATGCTCTTCAATTCCGATTCCGATGCCGCTGATCTCCGTGAGGCCAGTGCTGGTGGCCACCCAGATATCGCCTTGCGCATCCATGGCGAGACGGCGCACGTTCGGGCCTGCAAGCCCGTCGTCTTCCTCGTACTGAGACCAGGCATTGTCGGCGTAAACGCTGACGCCTCCTTCAGTCACGAGGTAGTCCACGTACACCGCCGCCCACACCCGACCTGCATTGTCGATGAGCATATCGGTTACCGGATTCAACTCGTCGGGCGGCGGCAGCACGAAGAAGGCCTCGTGGTCAACGATGTGCGTGTTGGCGGCACTGAGCACCGAGATGCCATCGGCAGTGCCAACCCATTTCTCCTGCGCATTGCTCACCGCGATGCTGCGGATGCGGTTGCTGAGCAAGCCTTGGGTGGTGGTGATCGCCGTGAATGCAGTGCCATTGTACACCAGCACCCCGCCTAAGCCTCCGCTCAACAGCACATCGCCATTGCTGGCGAACGCCACGTGCGTAGTGCCGCCGAATGGGATGCTCGGTGAGCCGAATGCCGTGAAGGTGCTTGCGCTGAACCGCGTGGCGCCGTTGATCGTGGCCAGCCAAACATCGCCATTGGGCGCCTGTTTGATGTTCTTGATCTCGTTGTCGCTAAGGCCATTGGCCGTCGTGTAGTTGGTGAAGGTGCTGCCCTGCAGAACACTCAAGCCGAAATCGGTGCCAACCCACACGTCGCCGTTGTCAAGGACCTCGATGGCATAAGTGTCATCATTCAGGAAGGTGGGGTGCGAACCGACACTGTACGTGTTGAACGTGGTGCCGTCGAAGGAGGCGATGCCAGAGGCCGTGGCGACCCAGATCTTCCCGTCCGGAGCAACGGCAACGTCGCGCACATCGGCATTGGGAAGCCCTTGGCCGGTGCCCCAGGTGTTGAAGGTCTGCGCGTGGAGGCTAACGGTTGCAGCCAGTGCAATCAGTGAGGAAAGGTGCTTCATGGGATGATGAGGAATGGTTTGCTCAACGCGGCATCGTCGAAGGTGGCTCGCAGTGTGTAGTGCCCGGCAGCCAGGGCAAAGGTGCGCAGTTCGATCAATTGGCGGCTGGCAAGTGCAGCCGGCCCGGCCACGCGTCGGCCATCGGAACGGAACACCTCCACCACGAAGTCGCCGTCGCGATCGATGAACGCGAAGACATCGGTGCTGCCGGGGTTCGGCCAGAGCTGAAAGGAGGCATCAGGATCGAGACCGACAGTTGGCTGGTTGTAGGCCTTGAAGGTCGGGGGCATGCGAGTGAAGCCGCCGGTCGCATTGGGTGAACGGGCCCAGCTGTATATCGGGTATTGGGCTCCGTAGCCCACCTGATCCATGATGTGATCCGCATCGTAAGCCAAAGTGAGGCTCTCCCCTTCCGCATCGAGCTTGAAGCTCGCGTGGTAGTCGTCCACCCATTCGCGGTCATCGGCCCAGATGATGAGGTACTCGCCGGGCGCAAGCGTGAATGCGGGCATGTACCACTTCTGCACGTCAGCGGGATCATCACTGAGGCAAAGGCCGTTGGTCGTGATCACCGCATCACTTGCGTTGAACAGCTCGATCCAATCGCCGGTGCTCCCGGACGCATCGGGCTGCGTCCGGTTATCGGCCATCACCTCATTGATCACCAAGTCGCCGGGAGCGAGCCGCGTGAAGATGCGGTGCGTCTTGTAGGCAGCGCCGCGCGGAGAGAATTCACCGGCCGTTGCATTCTCCGCATAGATGTAGTACTCGATCAGGTTCGACTCGGCGAGGAAGGCCGCCCCATAGACGCCATCGCCCGCGGCCCCATCGCCATGCGCGCCATCGTCGAGCATCGCGATGCGTTCGAAGCTCCCGCGCTCAGCGAAGCGGTAAGCGATGATGGCGCTGTCCGCACCCGAGATCGCACTGGTGATGGTGACCGCCTCACCAACGCTGATATCCACGGGCGCGCTCTGAGGCCAGCCGATCGCAGGCTGGCCCGTGTATCCAGGCACCGTCTGCAGGTAGGCATTGCGGCTGGTCATGAGCGATGCGATGCCCGGATACGCGATGGTGAAGCTCACCGGGTCGGCCAGGTTGTCGAGGAAGCCTTGGTAGCTGTAGAACTTGTTCGTATCGGCCTGCACATGAGGTCCGATGAGGGTGCGCAGCTGCTCGGCGAGCTGATAGATGCCTCCGTCCACGAAATGTTCCTCGATGATGGCGCGGATGTGCGCGAGGTACATCCGTCGGTGCATGGGATCCTCGAACAGGCTTCGCATCAGCGGCCGCTCTGAAACGCTCACGCCGTTGAAATGGCTCAGCGGATCGATGCTCGCCGCCTGCGTCACGCTGAATCCGTTCCAATAGGTGCTCGCATCAGAGAGCCGGAATGCACCGAAACTCATGTTCATGTCCCACGGGATGGTGTTCCATAGGCCGTCGGTGTCGCGGTAGAGGTAGTAGTTCTGCGCGTAGCCCACGTAGCTGTCGAAATTGATGAGCGCGTAGTTGAGTGCATGCATCCATAGGGCGCGATCCACATTCAGCACGGTATCGATCCGCTGCGGATTCGCATTCAGCGCATCGATCAGCTCAAGCAAGTGGCCCCAGCCGTGCGCGCTCTGCATCTCATAGAGCGAATAGTACCCGGCACTGTCTGGTCCGGGGGCGTCGCTCAGGTTGCAATTGTCGCCCGTGAGGTCCACCGTGGGCGGGTTGCCTTTGACGAAGGCACCGTTATCCTCCCCGAAATGGGCCTTGAGGAAATCGTTCGACACATCCTCCGTCAGCACATAGAGGCCTTGCAGCGTGTCGTTCACGAAAACGTTGGCGTAGCTGGCCCGGGAAGCGGGCATGTAGTCGCGAGCGATCTCATAGGTGAGCACTTCGCGCAGGAACGAGGGGTCCTGGAACACGTTGCTGAGCTTGATCTTCTTCTGGCCCTGGTAATCCTGGCCGCCTATGGTGTGGTTCAGGTCGATGTTGAACGGGTTCTTCATGCGGCCTGAGCTATAGGAACTGTAGCCCTTGAACCGGACCCCGCAACCTTGCAGCACCGTGCCGTCGATGGAGACCTGGCCGGTGAGCCTGCCATTCTCGCCCTGCGTGTAGAGGTCCTCCAACTGCGATCGCCAATCCGCTTCGACGAAGGTCATGCGGATCTCATGTACAACGCCCGCGTCGAATAGATCGGACTGCGGACGCGCCTGAAGCACGGCCCCGATAGCCACGGCCAATAGAAGGATCCTGCCTCGCATCAATGCGCCACCACCAGCTTCCTCGTTTGCCGGTCGCCAGTGCCGTGTTCGAGCACAATGGTATAAACACCGCTGGGCAGGGAGCTCACATCGATGGTCCAGTCCGGAAGCTGCCGCCTCACGTTGCGGCCGCTCGCGTCAAGGACAACATACGATCGCAAGGTCTCCATGTCCACACCAGCCAGGTTCACCTGCTGGTTCGCCGGGTTGGGGAAGATATTGAAGGACTCAGCCTCCTCTTCCGTGAGCACTTCAGTCGTGATCCCGCACGGATCGTTCAGCAAGGCGATGATGCCTGGATGGTCACAGGTGTATCGGAAACCCTTCTGCGGCCCTGCATTGTACTGCCATACCAATTGATTGGAGCTGTTCACCTCGTACATGTACTGCTGCGATACCGCGCAAAAGACATTGCCGTTGGGCATGAGCTGCTGGGCGCTCTGACCGCTGGCATTGGCCAGGCACTGATGGCGGAAACCGTAAGTGGCCGGCCCCCATACGGTACCCGGTGTCCAAGGGTAGTTGTAGCCGTCCATCGCCGGGTTTATGGCATCCACTACGGACGAATTCCCGCTGCCCCCGCTATTGTTGAAAAAGGAGATCCAGCCATCCATGGTGCCGCCCACCACCCATCTGGGGTCATGCACGGCCGCTGTGATGCGCTGCGTGCCCGCGACCCCATAGTTCGCCGGTTTGCCCCAGCGGAACAGGAAATCACCTCCGCGCCCCCCATTGCCTCCGGTATGGCCGGCCGCCTCGGCGGTTGTTGTGCTGTGGTCGATGATGAAGATCTCACTGAGGTAGCGCGCGCTGAAGACGATCTGATCGAGATCCTCGTTGTAATCGATGCCGTTCTCGTGGAACCAATCGATGCCACCAGGCCCAGCCCCGCCGGAGACCGTTACGTTGATGTTCATACGGTGCGGGTTCTCCGCAATGGGCATATAGTTGGGCTTGGTCGCGTCCACATATTGGATGAAGCGATCAAGCATCTCCCATTGCCACACCACCTGAGCCGTGCTTCCCGTGGGCTGGATCTCGATGATGCGGCCAGGGTACTTGGCCGATGCGCCGGTATAGCCCAATGCCTGCAGCTCGGCTACCGTTTTCTTCACATAGGCCAACAGCAGCACATTGCCATTGGGCATCAGGCAGAGGTCGTGATGCGTGACGTGATCGGCGGTGGAATAGATGAAATCCCAAACCACCTGCCCTTGCGGATTCAGCTCCTGCACGCGGCCGCTCACCGCCGCCGTGCTGATCTGATTCCCGGTATTCACCGCGCTGCGCACCAGATTGCCGTTCGGCTTCAAGGCCATGGCATAACTGTAATTCGTGGGACAGGTCCACGTGTAGGCGATCTGCTGGTTGGCGTTGATCAGACGTGCGGTTGTCGCGTTGCTGAGGTTGTACAGCGCGAAGCCATCGAACTGGGCTGAAGCCGTGGTGGCAAAGCCGATACCAATGGCTAGGATTGAATTCCGGAGCATGAGCTAGGTGAGGAGGGTTTGGGGATGGAGACCGCCGAAAGGGAACGCCGTTTTCATGCAGGCTTCACACAAAAGTGACATTCGCTCCGATGCCGCCGTGCCCTGTTGGTTTAACCCTAGCCCATCGCCGATGAATGGGTTTCGATGAACGACCGAAATCAATGGACGAAGGATACGACCGGCCGATGGCTTCACACAGGCTCGATGGTTGACGCCGGCGTACACTTGGGCACCGCCTGCCACCAAGCAGCGGAGAATCTGCCATGTGCTACGGAGTGAAAGCGCGCACGGAGATGAGCCTTCGGATCGCGAAAAGCCGTGGGAACAAGGAAGCGGCCGATAAGCTCACCCGACTGCTGAACCCCTTCCCCGAGCTGGACCTTCACTACGCGAATGCCTTCGCGCACCCGCGCATGGTGCTTTACACCGATGCCAAGCCGCATGACCCGCAGTTGGCGTTTTGGGGCCTGGTGCCCGCTTGGGTGAAGGATTCGGACCAGCAGCGAGCAATCTGGAACCAGACGCTCAACGCACGCGGCGAGAGCATCTTCGAGAAGCCTGCATTCAGGGATTCGGCAAAAGGGCGGCGTGCCATCGTGCATGTCGAAGGCTTCTATGAGCATCATCATTTCGGCAAGAAGGCCTACCCCTTCTTCATCCACCTGAAGGACAGGCCGCATTTCGCACTGGCTGCGCTCTGGGATAGTTGGAAGGACCCCAGCGGCGGCGCCCCCATGCTCACCTTCAGCATAGTGACTTGCAAGGGCAATGATCTGCTCAAGCGCATACACAACAATCCGAAGCTCGAGGGTCCGCGGATGCCTGTGATCCTCACTGAGGAAGAAGAGGCACAGTGGCTGGCCCCGGTCCAGAACCGAGCAGATGAGGAATCCATCTTGCGGTTGATCAAGCCTTACCCCACCCAAGCCATGGCCGCCTACAGCGTGCGCCCCTTGCTCGGCAAAGAAGGAATGGGGAATTCCCCGGTCGCAAGCGAGGCATTCGTTTATCCAGATCTGATCCTCGCTGACCCGTTGGCCTGAAGCCGTCTTATTCAGCCAGCCAGTTCGCGATGATGCGGGGACCATCAGGGGTGAGCACGCTCTCCGGATGGAACTGCACTCCGCACACCCGGAATCGCGCGTGGCGCAGGGCCATCACGATGCCCTCAGCACTGCGAGCGGTCACCTGCAATTCAGCCGGCATGCATGATTCGTCGGCCGCCCAACTATGATAAAGGCCGGCTTCGAAGGGCGATGGCACTCCACGGAAGAGAGGATCGACCGGTCCCTCAACGTTGCACGGGACCGCGGCTCCGTGCATGACCCGTGCCTGATTCATCAATCGGCCGCCGCAGGCTTCCACCAAGGCTTGCATGCCCAGGCATACGCCGAGGATGGGGTGCGAGGGCATCAGAGCTTGCATCAGCGGCATGGTGATCCCCGCTTCCGATGGGAGGCCTGGCCCTGGGGAAATCACGATCCTCTCGTAGCGCGAAGCCTCACTGATGCTGATGGCGTCATTCCGCACCACATCCACCTGCGCATGCACCGCGAGCAGGTGGTGCAGGTTCCAGGTGAAGGAATCGTAGTTATCGAGGAGCAGGATACGCACGTGCCGATTGCCTGGGGATTGAAGGCGCCAACCTATGCCAGAAGCTGCTCCATAGCGCTGGTCCAGTCCACCGATAACCGTTGACGGATAGCCGCGAACGGCACAACACCGCCCCGGCCCGCCTCGTATCATTGACCGAAAGCCCTTCAAAGCATGACCGCCCGCCTTCCCGTACGCATTTGGTGGCGCCGGGCTATCTATTTCTTCCCCTTCCAGCTGCTGCTGCTGCACCTGAAGAAGAACCACTTGCTGCTCCTGGCGTGGCTGGTGCTGTTCGCCTATGTGACGGAGAGCCTTGGGGTGAAGTACGGCGTGCCCTACCTCTTCCTTTTCCCGGAGTACTTCGGCCGTGTCGATTTCTTCTCGCACCTGATCACCGGCTTCGCTTTGGGCGGATTCATCACCGCTTTCAACCTGTACAGCTACGCGATGCATGGGTACCGCTTCCCCTTCATCGCCACCATCGCCAGGCCCTTCCTCAAGTTCAACGTGAACAACGCCTTCATCCCGGCACTGTTCATACTCACCTACCTCTGGTGCGCAGCGCGCTTCCAGTACACTCAGGAATTGGTCCCGATGCCGCGTGTGGCCTTGCACCTGCTGGGATTGCTCGTGGGCGTCCTCGTCTTCTTGGGCATCGCGCTGCTCTACTTCACGCGCACGAACACCGACATCGTGAAGCTGTCCGGGAAGTCGGCCGAGGAGTACCGGCCGGAAGAGCCGCTCATGGACATTTTGGGGCCGCAGCACGAAGCCCCGCCCAAGCGGCCTCATGAGCGGCGCAAGGCCATGCGCTGGCTGCGTCGCCAGCAGCGCACGGAGAAATGGCGCGTTGAAACCTACCTCACTCCCCGCCTGCGCATCATGCTGGCCCGAAGCAGCGCGCACTACGATCAGGAGCTGCTGCGTGATGTTCTCTGGCAGAACCACATCAACGGGTCCATCTTCGAGGTGGTCCTGGTGCTCACTTTCATCCTGCTCGGCGCATTCAACAACGTTGCGCTCTTCGCCATCCCTGCTGGGGCAAGCGCCTTCCTCCTGTTCACGGTCGTGCTCATGCTCGTGAGCGCGCTCTTCAGTTGGCTGCACGGCTGGACCGGGGCTGTGATCCTGCTGGCTGTGGTGGGCCTGAACCTCGTGAGCCAGCGCACGGAACGCTTCATGTATGACACCCATGCCTATGGGCTCGACTATGAGCAGCCGCCCGCCACCTATGATCGCAATACCATCACGGTCATGGCCAACGACACGGCTGTTGCCGCACGCGATGCCCGAGCCATGCTGGCCACGCTCGAGCGATGGAAGGCGAACAACCTGCGCTTCGCCGATGCCAGCGGCAAGCCCAAGATGGTGATCATCAACACCAGCGGGGGGGGGCTGCGAAGCATGCTATGGACCTATCGCGGGCTGCAGGTGGCCGATAGCATGCTGGATGGAACGTTGATGGAACGCACTGCATTGATGACCGGCTCTTCTGGCGGGATCATTGGTGCGGCTTACTTCCGCCAGATCCAGCAGCGCGACCGGGATCAAGGCACCAAGGATCGCTTCAGTCATGCCGTGCTCGATGAGATCAGCGGTGACGTGCTCAACCCGGTGGCCTTCAGCTTCGTCACCAACGACATGTTCATCCGGTACCGCAGCGTCCGCGATGGCGATCGCCGGTACACGCTCGACCGCGCCGCAGCGTTCGAAAGGCGATTGAATGCGAACACGCGTGGCCTGCTCGACGTGCGTTTGGGTGAAATGGCAGCGGCCGAACGGGAAGCCCTCGCCCCAATGCTCGTGGTGAGCCCGACCAGCATCAACGACGGGCGCCGATTGGTGATCGCGGCGCAGAATGCCTCGTACCTCACGTCCATCACCCCGAGTGCATCGGTCCATCTTCAAAGCCAGGCTGAGGCCATTGAATTCCGCCGCCTATTCGCCGATCACAGCCCGGACAGCCTCAAGCTATCCAGCGCACTGCGCATGAGCGCCAGCTTCCCGTACATCACACCGATCACCACTTTGCCCAGCCAGCCACCCATGCGCGTGATGGACGCAGGGGTGCGGGACAATTATGGATACAGGGTAACCCTGGCTTGGCTCGCAACCTTCCGGGACTGGATCGCAGCGAACACAAGTGGTGTCGTGGTGCTGCAACTGCGCGACACTCAGAAGCAACTGGAGGTGCACCCGAGCAGCGGCTCTCTGATAGGCCGGGTACTCGACCCGATCGGAAGCGTGTACGACAACTTCGTGCGAGCACAGGACCAGGACTACGACCTCATGCTGCGCCTATTCGACCCCACAGGGGCTGCGCCAATGGAGGTGGTCGATGTGCAGCTTTGGCACGATCGATCCGAGCGCATCTCACTCAGTTGGCATCTTACGAGGGTTGAACGGGAGCGAGTGCTGCGATCAGTGCACGGACCTGGGAACCGCTTGGCGTTCGCGCGATTGTCCGAGCTCTTGGGTACGGCTAGCCCGATTGCTGAAGGTGCCAGCGCACCAGCCCGCTGAGCGGATCGCGCTCCACGCCGAGCAGTTCCATTCCATGCTCCAACAGGCAGGCTGATAGGATCTCATGGAAGCCCCAGGCCACCGATCCAGTAGCCTTCACCGCTTGGGTCTGTTCATAGGAATGAAAGGGCTTGAAGGCCTCGATGAAGGCATGGAAGCGCGCGGTGATGAGTTCCCGGACATAGGGTTCATCGGTATAAGGAGCCAATCGCCCCGCGTAAGAAGCCAGCGCACGCGACGGGAATGGAGAACGGTGAACGGCATCCAGCACGTCCGCCAAGACAGGCCCATGGAGGCCGAAGAGCTGAACGCGCAGATCCTCCGGCATCCGTCGGTAAAAGGCATCCTGGAGCATCGTCTTCCCGATGTCTGCGCCGCTGCCTTCGTCACCTAGCACAAAGCCCAAGGAAGGCAGGGATTGGTGCAGATGCGCACCATCCCACCAACCCACGCTCGATCCGGTTCCCAGCACCAGCACCAAACCCTGTCCGCTACCCCAGAGCCCCCGTGCCGCTCCTTCCAGATCCGTATGCACGATGATCTCGGCCGATGGCCAAATCTGGCGCAATGCCGCTTGCATGATGGCCGCTCGTTCCGCAGAGCCGCAGCCCGCACCGTAAGCAAGCACCTGCCGCGCGGCAAGGGCCGATGGCAGCCTCTGGGTGAGGTAATCGCGAACGCCTGTTCCGAAGCGCTCAGCATCGCCGCTCAAGGGATTGAAGCCGGGCATCGACTCGCCAGCCAATGGCAGCATCGAAACTGGTGCCTGGCCATCAACAAGCGCCCAGCGGCTCGAACTGCCTCCGATCTCAGCGATGAGCAGTGACATGCGGCAAAGTTCGGCCTCCCCGCATCAAGCCCCTTCGTTGAATAGGAAGTGGTTGGGGCTGGCCATGCCATTCTTCACCGCGTAGAGCACCAGGGCCGCTGTGCTGTTCACGCCCAGCTTCTGCATGATGTTCTTCCGGTGGGTGACCACGGTATGGGCGCTGAGGTTCAATTGGTCTGCGATGCGCGTATAGGATTTCCCTTCAGCGATGAGGCCGATGATCTCGCATTCCCGGTTGCTCAACGTCACCGGTGCGCATGACAAGGGCTCGGCAACGAACCGATCCACATCGTGCCCGGCTCTGCGCAAGGCATCCAGCACCTTTCCGCAGAAGAAGCGCTGGCCCATGGCGGTGCATCTCAAGGCATCGCGTATCTCCTGAAGGTCGCAATCCTTCTTCACATAGCTTGTGGCGCCGGCCTTCACGGCGTTCATGAGCACGACCGGCGTTGGCTCCGGGGTGATCGCCACGAACCGGGTCCGCGGGGAGCGCTTGATCCCCTCCCGGATATCGCGAGCCGCGAAACCCTCGGAAGTGTGATCGATCAAGGTCACATCCGGCCGGTGCCGCACAAGCAGCGCTTTCAGCGCAATAGGATCCCGCGCCGAGCCCACCAACTCCACATCCTCGGCCGCCTCGAATAAGCCTCGCATCCCTATCAAGGCCAATTCACCATGATCCGCAAGAAGCAACTTCACCCTTCTCATCCGTTCTTTGGAATCATTCCAGATTGGTTGCGAATGTACCCCCCGCTCCCAATGCACCCGTCCTGCGATATGCACACGTGTTAGTTCACGTTGCGTTCAGGCACGCTGTAACGTGCACCATCTTCGCTGATACGTGCCCCCGGGTAGATTGAGACCGCCTCATTCAACAGTTCAACGCTGCTCTTGTACCGAGAGCTGAAGTGACCGAGCAATAAGGCGTGCGCACCGGCATCGCGCGCCATGGTGGCGGCATCTGCGGCGGTGCTGTGCATGGTTTCCTTGGCGCGTTTGGCCAATTGCCGGGTGAAGGTGGCCTCGTGGTAGAGCAGGTCGACGCCTGCGAGGAAGGGGATGAGCTCCGGCGCATACGCTGTATCGGAGCAATAGGCATAACGCCGGGAAGGCGCTGGTGGATTAGTCAGCGAATGGTTGGGAATCACCGTCCCATCATCCATGGCGAGGTCCTCTCCGGCTTTGATTCGGTTGCGCATGAACGGCGGAACGAGAGGCACCTTGGATTCGATCAAGGAGCGAAGGGCCGGGGTTTCGGTGAATACGAATCCTGTGCACGGGATTCTGTGCCGAAGCGCCAACAAGGTCACGACCACATGCGAATCGGCCCAAGCCAAGGACCCGCTGCTGGGTTCAAGCGGATGGAAGGCGAGCGGATAGCGCAAATAGGTCTGTGAAGCGCGCAACTGCACATCGATGATCTCCTTCAGCGGATTCGGGCCATGCACATGCAGTTCGCGGGTTCGGCCCATGAGGTGCATGCTGCTGATCAGGCCCATGAGGCCGAGGTAATGATCGCCATGCAGGTGACTGATGAAGATGTGTCCGATCCGGTTGAAAGGCGCTCCCGCTGTTCGCAGGCGCTCCTGGGTCCCTTCGCCGCAATCAATCAAGTAGTGCTCACCATGCACGATGAGCAACTGGGCTGTCGGGAATCGCCCACGGGCCGGCAGTGCGGCACCCGTGCCTAAGGTGATCAGGTCAAATTGGCGATGTGCCATGGAAAGCAAGAAGGCCCCACGGGGGCCTTCTCAAGTTGTCAGCTGTTGAAGCGGCTCATCGGCTCACCATCATCCGGCCGGTGAAGCTGCTCCGACCGCTCTCCACCTTGTACAGATATACTCCTTCCTGCAGGGTGCCCGACTCATAAGGGATTCGATTCAGGCCGGCTTTGCCTTGGGTTCGATAGCCCCATAGCTCTTCTCCTAGCAGGGTGAACACCCGCACCTTGACTTCAGCCGAGCGGTCCAAGCTGAATTCGATGTTCGTTCGGGCGCTGAAGGGATTTGGGGCATTATGAACCCCGCTGACCGTGGCCATGCCGATATCGGCCACTCCCACGTTGTTCGGGGCAATGATGATCCTGTACCCCGTGAAATCAATCGGGTAAGGAACAGCAGAACCGAAAAGGGTGAAGTACCCGGTTACTTGCAAGGTGAGCGGGAAATCACCGGCTTCGGTGGGAGTCCCTTGGATGACCCCGCACCCGAGAACCGATGGCAGATAAGTGCACGGTGCAGGTGTTTGAGAGGCACAGCCGACGGTGAGCCCGGCAGGCAGTCCCGTCACGCCATCGAATGCGATGCTATCAATCGTAACCGCAGGGAAGGTCGGATCGATGTCCTGTGCATTGACCGGGACGATCAGATTCAAATCCTGGCTATATGGTATATCCACCATGCCATCGACGAAGTTCTCCGTGGTATCAGGCCATACGCCATAGACGCTATCAGCGTACAACGGATTGGGCGTACACGGCTGGGCGAGCGCCGAAGCGCTTAGTAAGAGCGAATGCAGCGGTGAGTAATGCGTTCTTCATGCGTTCCATTCAGTCTTTGTTCACGTCCTTCTCGATCTCCTCCATGTAGAGCAGGTCAACTGCCTCGGCAACCGTGGGTGTTACGGAGAGCACACTCTCGAGTTGCGAGATCTGGACCAGCTTCTGAACAGGCTCCTGCAAACCGCACACCACCAAGCCACCATTAACGCTCTTGCACAAACGGTTGGCCACAAGCAAGGCGCTAAGGCCGGAAGAGTCGCAATAGCGGGTCGCCGCAAGGTCAATGACCACATTCCGCACCCCCGTCTTGTTCAGGTATACGAGTTCGCTCTTCAACTCAGGTGCACAGGTGGTATCCAGCTTATCGACGTTACTGGTTACGAGCGTATAGCGCCCTTTGTCCTCAATGGTGAAGTTCATGGTGCGATGGTCTCCGGCCAAATATAGGCAGCGGCATCCGGCTGCCGGGAATGATCGCCCTTTGCCACTTTCAAACAGCTGTGCGTGGGATACGCGCCGCAAGCAGGTACAGGACCGCCATGCGGATTGCAACCCCGTTCTCGACTTGATCAAGAATGATGCTATTCGCGTGGTCAGCGACTTCACTCGTGACCTCTACCCCGCGATTGATCGGGCCAGGATGCATGACCACCACTTCCTTGCCGATCCGGCGGTAGCGGGGCAGGTTGAGACCATAGAGCATGGCGTACTCGCGCAGGCTCGGGAAGCTCGCGATACCATCGCCTCCCTGGCGTTCGAGCTGGATGCGGAGCATATTGGCCACGTCGCACCAGCCCAAGCCGCTGTCAAGGTCATCCACGAACCGCACACCAAGGGCCCGGATATGGCGCGGCATCAACGTGCGCGGTCCGCAGAGCATCACCTCTGCACCGAGCTTCTGGAGGCAGAAGATGTTGCTGAGCGCAACGCGGCTGTGGAGGATATCGCCCACGATGAGCACCTTCACCCCTTTCACCCTTCCAAGCTTCTCGCGGATGCTGTAGGCATCCAGCAAAGCTTGCGTAGGATGCTCATGGGTTCCATCGCCGGCATTCAGGATCCGAGCCCGTGCATGCCGGGCCAAGAACATGGCCGCGCCGGGGTCCGGGTGGCGCATGACCACCATATCCACCTTCATCGCCAGGATATTGTTCACCGTATCGATAAGGGTCTCGCCCTTGCTGACACTGCTGCCGCTGCTGCTGAAGTTGACCACATCGGCGCTCAATCGCTTCTCGGCGAGCTCAAAGCTCACGCGCGTGCGTGTGCTGCTCTCGAAGAACAGGTTGGCGATAGTGATGTCCCGCAGGCTGGGAACCTTCTTGATAGGGCGCCCGAGCACCTCCTTGAAACCGTCGGCGGTGCGGAAGATCAGATCGATATCGGCCCGTGAAAGCTCCTTGATCCCAAGCAGATGATCGACGCTCAGCGACTCGCTGCCCAGCGCATTCCGATTGGTGTTGACGGGGCTCATTGGTCAGCGATGGATCCCTTGGAAACGGAGGTTCCGATTTCCGCATCGGAAGTGTGCAGCAAGACCCGATCCTGACCTTCAATTTCCCTCCATGCCACGGTGACCCGCTGGTCGCCGATGCTATCCACCCATTTGCCAACGTAATCAGGCTGAATAGGCAGCTCACGGCTGAACCGGCGGTCGATGAGCACCAACAGGCTCACGCTGGTTGGCCGTCCGAAAGCGAGCATCGCATCGAGTCCGGCGCGTATGGTGCGTCCTGTGTAGAGCACATCGTCCACGAGCACCACGCGACGGCCGTCCAGATCGAAGGAAATGTCCGTCGCGTTCGGAGCCGGCAGCGTGCGGCGCTGCCTGAAATCATCACGATGGAACGTGATGTCGAGCTCTCCGTACGCCAAGAATTCCTTGCCGATGATGGAAAACAACTCGGAGCGGAGCCTTCTTGCCAAAAGCACCCCGCGAGGCTGAAGGCCGATCAAGGCGACCCCATTCAGGTCACCATAATCCTCAATCAGCTGATGGCAAAGCCGGGTAATCGTCAGGCCGAAGGCCTTGCTCGCCAAGAGTGTCGCCGGCCGCATGCGTGGCCGAAGATAGCGGGCGGCATTCTTCAGCACGGGTGCAACGCGCAGGAGTACCATTGCCAAGCCCCGAACGACAGCCAGCGAATGCGCAGGAATCAGACCTTCGCGGCATGCGATTGCTCCTGCTTCCCTTAGGCCTTGCGTGCGCACTGGACCCTGGTGCCGTGCGTGCGCAGCAACATGACCTCGTCGGCTATTGGCATAATTGGAACGATGGCAGCGCTCCGTACTTGGCGCTCTCCCAGATTGACGACCGCTACACCGTGATTGACGTCGCCTTCGCTGAACCGGTACCAGGTACAAGCCACCTGATGGCCTTTTACCCTAGCGGAACGCCTCAATCGATTTTCATCGCCGAGGTGGCGGCCTTGCGTGCGCAGGGCAAGAAGGTGCTCATCAGCATTGGCGGCGCGAATGCCTCTGTGCATCTCGATTCAGACCAGGAACGGGATGAATTCGTGAGCAGCATGCTCGCAATCCTCGGCACCTATGGCTTCAATGGGATCGATATCGACCTGGAAGGCAGCTCAGTCGCCATCACTGGAGGCACAATCGGGACCCCTGCCGATGCCACCATCCTTCGTCTCATCAACGCCATCAATGCCATCGCTGATGCTTTTGAAGCATCGACCGGCGCTCCGATGATGCTCACGATGGCTCCCGAGACCGCGTACGTGCAAGGCGGCCAGAGCGCATACGGTGGGATCTGGGGAGCTTATCTGCCGGTGATCGATGCGCTCCGTGACAGAATCGACATCCTCCATGTGCAGCTGTACAACAGCGGAAGCATGTATGGCATCGATGGCGGAATCTACACGCAAGGCACCGTGGACTTCATCGTGAGCCAGACTGAGGCCGTGCTGCAAGGCTTCGGCACCGTAGGCGGTTCCTTCGCCCCGCTCCCTGCGGAGAAGGTCGCCATTGGCCTGCCTGCGTGCCCTTCTGCGGCGGGTGGCGGCTATGTGAGTCCTGCAGTGCTGGCAGCTGCAGTGGGTTACCTGCGCGGCGCCGGGCCTCAACCAGGGCAATACCAGCTCTTGTCCGCCTACCCCGACTTGCGCGGCTTGATGACCTGGAGCATCAATTGGGATGCTGCGCCGGGATGCGCAGCAGCATACGAGTTCGCGGACTCTTATGAAGAAATCTTCGAACTGAGCACGAGCTTCAATGATGCGGTAGTCCCGATCAGGGCCGCCATCGTCGAAGATGGCGATCTCATCGTTCCCGACCTCGTGGAGCAGAGCGCGCTCAGCCTTTTCGATTCCATGGGCAGGCTATGCGCCAATATGGTGCTGCAGGGCGGAAGGGCGAGATTGCCCTCGAACCTCCCACCGGGCATTTACACCATCGTGCTGACTGATTCCAGCGTGACGCCGATGCGTGTGCTCGTGCCTTGATTCAGGAAAGCAGTCGTTGCCGCAGGGCGAACTCAAGCTGCCGATTGGCTTCTTCAAGTCGCTTCAGATAGGCCTCACGCGCCTCTTCCTCGCGGATGGCCGTGAAAGCGTCCTGAACGGCCTTCACCAATTGATCATGCACCCATGGCTTGGCGAAATACTTGGTAACGCCGCCATTGTTCACGGCGTCGATGACCGCCTCGAGGTCAGAGTAGGCCGTGATGAGCATGCGGCACACCTCTGGAAACCGCTCCTTGGCCAATGTGAGCAGCTCACTCCCTTTGAGGCCCGGCATCCGCTGGTCGGCGATCAAGACGTGAACACGCTGCGAATTCAAGTGCATCCACGCTTCATGCAGGTCGGCTGCCAACAGCACCGTCATGCACTGCCTGAATGCGGCTTGGAACGCTTGGCGGTTGCCTGCGTCATCATCCACAAAGAGCACCACAGGCATTTCATGGGGGGTCGGATCGCGAGCAAGGGCGTTCATTGGCGATAGGGTTGCGCCGCTCTTACGCAGGTCTGAATCAGAGGTTCGTCGAAGTCTGATGTGGATAAATTGTTAATAACTTGACCTTGACTAGCTTCGCCCCCACTCGGACACCTTGGGCATCACTCTCCTGACCACCCATGAACACCTGGCTCGAAGGGCTGCGAAGCGCTTCAGCGGCGGACCCGGATCGTATTCGGCCCGTTTTCTTCCGCCTTGCGAACTCGTCTGACCAACGGGGGCTGGAAGAGCTGCTGAGGCGCCATTCGGGCATCACCGTGCACAATCAGCTGAACGCACAGTTGCGCGAGCTGCTGAGAGCTCGATGCCCGGCCGTGAAGTGGACTGAGGAAGATCTCGAGGCGGCGGTCATCGCTCACCTGAACGGCTGTTCACCCGAGCTTTATGGATGCTGGGTGTTCTACCCTTGGTCGAATCGCTTGGTCCATCTCCTCGACGAGCCTGAATTCGCCGAAGTAAGGACCGACCGTAACCGCAACAAGATCACCACGGAAGAACAAGCCATCCTTGCCACCAAGCGCGTAGGTGTCATCGGCCTAAGCGTAGGTCAGAGCGTTAGCCTGGCGATGGCGATGGAACGCAGCTGCGGGGAGCTCCGATTGGCCGACTTCGACACATTGGACCTCAGCAACCTGAACCGGATCCGCAGCGGAGTGCATCATCTCGGGATCCGCAAAACGGTGAACGCGGCGCGGGAGATCGCTGAGATCGACCCCTACCTCATGGTGACCTGCTACCATGAGGGCATCACTGAGGAGAACCTTGACCGTTTCCTCACCGAAGGCGGGAAGGTGGACCTGCTCATAGAGGAATGCGATAGCGTGGCGGTGAAGATCATCGCCCGGCAGCGTGCGAAAGCACACCGGATCCCGGTGGTGATGGACACCAGTGATCGGGGCATGATCGACGTGGAGCGCTTCGATCTGGAGCCGGACCGGCCGATACTGCATGGGTTGGTGGAGCATCTGGATGCGCCCAAGGGCACTGAGGTGAACCCGGAACTGAATCGGGCCCTGAGCATGGCCCTCATCGACCCAGCAATGCTCAGCGCGCGCATGCGCGAGTCCCTTCCGCTCATTGGCAGGAACTTGAGCAGCTGGCCTCAACTAGCATCAGCCGTAATGATGGGTGGAGGCGCTGCCTGCGACGCAGCGAGGCGAATACTGCTCGGCCAGCTTCAATCCAGCGGTCGCTGGTTCGTGGATGCTGCCGAACTCATGAAGGAGCAATCGTTCGACGCGGTCGATCAACAACAGAGCTTGACATGAAACGCAGCGACCGGCTTTGGATACGCGCCTTCCGGCCAGTGGATGAACCCAAGCTGGCAGCGGAATACCTGCTGGAACACGAGCGCGTGCTTTCCGATATCGGGGTGACCCCAGCGATTGCCAGTTCCAACCGCTGGCTCTCAGACCCATCGGTCCACTTGATCGCGGCCATGCACGACCGCTTAGGAATGGTGGCAGGCATCCGGGTTCAACCCGCAGGGCCATCCGGTCCATTGCCGATGGAACAAGCCATCGCCTCGTTGGATGCCGGCATCCATGGGGTGCTCCGATTCTTGGAGGAAGGCGGCGTGGCAGAGATCTGTGGCCTCTGGAATGCTCACCGCTTCGCAGGACGAGGGCTACCACTGCTCTTGAGCGCATCTGCCGTGGCGCTTGCGAGCCAACTCAATGTGCGATCCATGACCTGCTTCGTAGCGCATTACACGCTCCGTCATGCAAGGAGGGTGGGGTTCGTCCCGCTTGAAGGGATTGGAGACAAAGGAGTATTCACTTACCCCATACCGAGCATACGCTCCATTGCGATGGTCATTCCTGATGCGTTCGCCCTCACGCACGCTTCACCTCAGATCCGCGAAGCAATGTTCAGCCTGCGGACCAGGCCGGTGCAGAAACGGCTTGAGAACGTTACGGACTGCGCGCTAGAGGTGCACTACCTGCTGCACGCCGATAACCAGCAAGAGGATCTCCGCGTGTTCGGAGAGATCCTGCAGCAAAGGCACCGCTACAGCGCCTGAACGAAACCGAGGACCGCGTGCTTGGCGTACAAGCGCGCGATGAAGAATCTCCTCATTTCGGTCGCCAGCCTGCTCGCGCTGCAGGCGGCTGCAAAAGCTGAATCCCGGATTCAGGCCGTTCGCCCCGGTCATGGGCCCATCGGCAGCGCAATTCATGTGCTCAGCGACAGCGCTGGCACCTTGACTCCGGAACAGGCATTCAATAGCGAGGGCTATTCGGCTTCGTTCGCGGATGTTCCCAACCTGGGCATCAGCGACTTCACCTTCTGGCTTCGCTTCAAGGCGCTGAACGATTCGGAAGAGTCGGGCCTTGTCATGCACCTTCCTCATCCCGAGCTGGATGACATCCAGGTTTTCCTCGATCGCGGCGGGAAATTGGTGCAGATCGCCCATACCGGGCAGATGATCGGTCACGGCTCGCGCTCCGACGCGGAGAGAGAATATGCCTTCCACATCCCAACAGCGCCGGGGGAAGAGTCCGATGTGCTCGTTCGCTTGCAGAGCAGGAAGCAGCTGCAAGTCCCCATGCTCGTGCAAACAGAATCGGACTTCAGCGCAGCTAAGGCCAAGCGCAACCTCTTCATCGGGCTGTACGTCGGCGTGATGCTCGTCCTTGCCCTCTACAACCTCTTCATATTCCTCTCCACGCGTGACCGGTCCTACCTGCTATACGTGGCGTACATCGCCGCGGTGGCCTTGACCCAGCTCGCCTTCTTCGGCACAGGCCAGTTCCACCTCTGGGGGGCAAGCAACTGGCTGAGCACGAACGCTTCGATCATCCTGACGCTGCTCACCGCCACGGCCGCTACTGAATTCATGAAGTCCTTCCTGCGCACCCAGGTCCTGGTGCCTCGGATGCACGGCGCCTTCAGGTGGTTCTATGCGAGCTTCGCGCTCTGCCTTGCCATCTATCTCTTCGTCGACCCCCTGATCGGCTATCCGCTCGCCCAGCTGATCTCCGGCATCTATGCCTTCTTCTTCCTCGCTGTTGCGATCAAGGTCTCGCGCAGCGGATCTCGACAAGGCAAGTACTTCCTGGCTGCGTGGCTGATCTTCCTGCTAGGCACGATCGCATTCGTGCTGAAGGATGTCGGCGTTTTGCCTTACAACCTGATCACGACGAACACGATGCCGTTGGGATCGGCGATAGAAGGGATACTCCTCTCATTCGCTCTGGCTGATCGAATCAACACGCTTCGGCGCGAAAAGGACCGCTCCCAGGCAGAAGCCCTATCCATGGCCCAAGAGAACGAGAAGCTCATTCGTGAACAGAATCAGGTCCTGGAGGAGAAAGTGCATGAACGCACCGCCGCGCTGCAGGAGAGCAACGAACAGCTGAAGCGCACACAGACGCAATTGGTGCAGAGCGAGAAGATGTCGAGCCTCGGTCAGCTCACCGCCGGCATCGCGCACGAGATCAACAACCCGATCAACTTCATCAGCAGCAACATCGGGCCGTTACGGCGCAATGTGGGCGAAGTGATGGACGCCATCCGATCCTACCGGTCCATCCCCGCAACCGATGAGGCCGCAACAGCCCTTGCCGCGCAGCGAGAGCGCGACGACCGCACCGGCCTGGACGAGACCATCACCGAACTGGACGAGATCATCCACAGCATGGACGAGGGCGCGCGCCGCACAGCGGAAATCGTGCGCGGCCTGCGCAACTTCTCCAGGCTGGATGAAGACGACCTGAAGCCCAGCGACCTGAATCTTGGCCTTCGGAGCACCTTGGCCGTGCTCGCACCCCAGTACCGCGACAAGGTGGAATTGCGCATCGAGGCCGGAGAGCTCCCCAAAGTGGAGTGCTTCCCGGGCAAGATCAATCAGGTCTTCATGAACGTGATGAACAATGCCGCTCAAGCCACGCTTGCACGGCAGGACGGCAGGCCGAGGCAGGTCACCGTGACCACAGCAGCGAACGAGCATGAGGCCAGCGTGCGCATCAGCGATACCGGGGTCGGCATGTCCAATGATGTGATGGCCAGGATCTTCGAGCCGTTCTTCACCACGAAACCGGTTGGCGAGGGCACCGGCCTCGGGCTGGCCATCGTTTACGGGATCATCAGCGAGCACCAGGGCTCCATCCAAGTGGAGAGCCAGCCCGGCATTGGCACCACCTTCATCATCACCCTTCCGTTGCGCCAAGCGCGCGTGCAGGAGCAAGCCGCTTGAAACCATGGCAACCGAACGCCTGCGCGTGCTCTTCGTTGATGACGAGGAGCGTAACCTGAAAGCCTTCCGCGCAAGCTTCCGGCGCGAGATGGACGTCTTGATAGCCCCTTCCGGGCAGGACGCGCTGGAACTGCTGGCGCGGGAGAACGTGCATGTGATCGTATCGGATCAGCGCATGCCAGGCATGAGCGGCAGTGAATTCCTCGCCATCGCCCGTGAGCGGCATCCGCATGTCATGCGCATGCTGCTGACCGGGTACAGCGACCTGGACGCCGTGGTGCGCGCCGTGAACGAGGGCGGCATCTACGCGTATGCCACCAAGCCATGGGATGAGAACGACCTGCGCCTGCGCATCCATCAGGCCTTCGAGATCCAGCAGTTGCGGGCAGAGAAGGAAAGGCTGCTCGACCGGTACAGCCAGGTCTTCGAGGCCACCGCCGACCCCATCGTGATCGTGGACCAACGCGGCCAGGTACTCGACGCCAACGCCGCATGCGCCGCGCTCATCGGCGTTGACCGCGACGATCTGCGCCAACGGAGATTCACGGAATTCCTCGACGACGCGAAAGCGCTCATCAGGAGCCTGAAGCAGCACCGCTCGGGCAGGGACTTCGTGAACGTCGACCTCACCATACGCAACGCCCTTGGAGCGGTGATCGACTGCTTGATGACCGCCACCAGCCTGGGACCGCAAGGCGAGCACCGCAACGTGTTCCAGGCGGTGATCAAGGACATCACCGACCGCAAGCAGGAGCAGAAGCGGCTGGAGAAGCTCAACGCCGACCTCGATCGCCGGGTAACCGCTCGGACCTCGCAACTGCTCGAAGCGCTCGAGGACCTCGGCTCATTCTCCTACTCCGTGGCCCACGACCTGCGCTCACCGCTGAAGAACATCGCTGCCATGAGCGAAATGCTCAGGGCAACCGCCCTGAAAAATCCCGCACTCGACGATTGCGTTCCTTATGCTGACCGCATCGAGCGAGGCGCCAAGCGGATGATCCAATTGGTCGATGACCTTCTGCGGTTCTCGCAGACCAATACACGGGCGCTGGAACGGAAGGAGCTCGACCTGCGTCAACTCGTGCGCGAGGCTGTCACCGACACGGTGCCCGATGAACGCATGGGGCAGGTCAGCGTGAATGTGGAGCCGGGCGCCACGGCGCTGGCCGATGCGCCCATGCTCAAGGTGGCTTTGCACAACCTCCTCTCCAATGCGCTCAAATTCACCCGCAACAAAGAGCTCCCGTCCATAGCCATCGACCATTCCCAAGAGGCGGAACATGACCATATCGTGGTGCGCGACAATGGCGTCGGCTTCGATTCACGGCACAAGGAACAAGCATTCAGCGCGTTCAAGCGCCTGCACAAGGCTGACCAGTTCGAAGGGACCGGTGTTGGCCTGGCCATAGTCCAGCGCATCGTTGGCAAGCATGGCGGCGAGGTATGGGCCGAAAGCACCATTGGCCAGGGGACCTCCATCCACATCAAACTGCCGCGGTCCATGAGCCAGCAGCCCGGCTTGCCGTTCGTGAAAGTGGCCTGAATGAAACCTGCCTGAAGGACGAGCCGTATCGAAGGCAACTTTCCCGCTCTCCCATGAACCGCATCATCGCCCTCGCCCTCTTCTCCGCTTTCGCAAGCGGCAGCGTCCTCGCGCAGGCCAAAGCAAAAGGCAAACTCGTGGACCGCCGCGACCAAGCCGAGGGCTGGTACGTGCCCGTCCACGGACATGTGACCATCGACGGCAAGAAGGCCGAAAGCTTCGAGATGGTCCTTTACAAGGACAACATGGAGCTGGGCAAGCTCGAAGGCAAGAACGGCCACTTCGAGCTCGAGCTCGACATCGACCAGTTCTACACCCTTCGCATCACCAAGCAAGGCGTGCAGGAGAAGATGCTCTACTTCGACACCAAGCTCCCGCCCGACCTGGTGAAGTACCCCGATTATGAGTGCTTCGTGAACCTGCAGGAGCCCCTTGCTGACGGCATCGACCCCTTCTACACCGATTTCCCCTCCGCGATCGTCCGGTACGATGAGGCAATGGGCGGGTTCTACCATAGCGAGCATTACCTCTCGCATATCCAGACCCGGCTCGCTGGAGTCAGCAGCGCCACCTTCTAGCAGCGAACACCTTCCCTCCGGCCTGACAAAAACAACCAACCAAGGCCGAGGAACAGCAAGGCGGGCCCGTAAGCCCGCCTTGATCTTTGCTGTCAGTGCTGATCGTAATCGATCACTACCCGCTGCGAGCGCGGATGGGTCTGGCAGGTGAGCACGTAGCCATCGGCCACCTCTTCATCGGTAAGCGCGTAGTTCATCTCCATCTCCACCTGCCCTTCGATTACCCGCGCCTTGCATGTGCAGCACACCGCTCCCTTGCAGGCGTACGGCACATCGAGGCCGCTATCCAGCGCCACATCGAGCACGGCATCGCCGTTGGCCTTCACCTTCAGCTCATGCTCGCGGCCGTCCATGATCACCTTCACATCGGCCACACCGCTGAAGGCGGTCGACGTGGCATGCGTTGCCTCCTTCTTCGCCTCCGTGCTTACCGGCGTGCCGAAAAGCTCGACGTGGATCCGCTTCCTATCGACCCCGAGCTTCTCAAGCGCCTCGCTCACGTTCACCATCATCTGCTCCGGGCCACAGATGAAATACTCATTGGTATCGCTGTCCGTCACGAAGCGCTTCACCAATTCCGCCGCCTTCTCCGTGGTGATCCGCCCGTTGAAGAGCTTCTCCTCATCAACGCCCTTGCTCAGGATGTGGAATACGCCGAGCCGGTCTCCATGCTGCGCCTTCAGTTCCTCCAAGCGCTGGCGGAAGATGATCCGGTCCGCATCGGTGTTCCCATAGAACAGGGTGAACCGGCTCCTTGGCTCGGTGCGAAGAACCGTCTTCAGGATGCTCAGGATCGGCGTGATGCCGCTGCCTGCCGCGAACGCCACGATCTGGCGCTCCTTGGCGGGGTCCAAGGCGGTGGTGAAATTGCCCATGGGAGACATCACCTCGATGCTCATGCCCGGCTTCAGCTTATCAACAAGCTGGGTGCTGGCACGGCCATTCGGCACTTTCTTCACCGCGATGCGAAAGCGCTCGCCATCCAATGGGCTGCTGCAGATGCTGTAGGAGCGGCGCAGCTCCTCGCCGTTCACCGTGAGCTTCAACGTAACGTATTGGCCGTGCTGGAAAGCGAATTCACTGCGCAACGAAGGCGGGACATCGAAGCCCACCACGATGCAGTCAGGGGTCTCCTGATGCACTTCGGCGACGGGAAGGGACTGGAAGTGAGCCATACGGGTGCTGCTCATGCTGAAGGCGGGCAAAAATAGACGCGGTTGTTCAGGCAGGAGCCCGATGAACAGATTGACCGCCCGTATCGTTCGGAAGTGACGGGAATCAGGCTCGCATGGAGGCCCGCCCCTACTTTCGCGAACCGTAATCGTATGCCCACAATGACCGAAGTGAAGAACCTCGAGGATCTCTTCCAAGCCAAGATCGACGCCGAGCAGAAGATCGAGCCGAAGGACTGGATGCCTGATGCGTACCGCAAGAACCTCATCCGGCAGATCAGCCAGCATGCGCACAGCGAAGTGGTGGGCATGCTGCCCGAGGGCAACTGGATCACTCGCGCACCCAGCCTGAAGCGCAAGGCCATCCTGCTCGCCAAGGTGCAGGACGAAGCCGGGCACGGACTCTATCTGTACAGTGCCGTTGAGACCATGGGCACCAGCCGTGAGCAAACCATCGACGACCTGCTTAGCGGGAAAGCGAAATACAGCAGCATCTTCAACTACCCCACCCTGACTTGGGCCGATATCGGCGCCATCGGCTGGCTGGTGGACGGGGCCGCCATCATGAACCAAGTGATGCTCTGCCGAACCAGCTACGGCCCTTACGCCCGCGCCATGGTGCGCATCTGCAAGGAAGAGAGCTTCCACCAGCGCCAAGGCTATGAGATCATGGCCGTGCTGGCGAAGGGCTCTCCCGAGCAGAAGGAAATGGCCCAGGATGCCCTGAACCGTTGGTGGTGGCCCAGCCTGATGATGTTCGGACCCACCGACGCCAACAGCCCGCATAGCGCGCAGAGCATGAAGTGGAAGATCAAGCGCCAGAGCAACGACGAGCTGCGCCAGACCTTCATCGACCGCACCGTGCAGCAAGCGGAAGTGATCGGCCTCACCATTCCTGACCCGGACCTGAAGTGGAACGAGGAGACCAAGCACTACGACTGGGGCACGATCGACTGGACCGAGTTCAACAACGTGGTGGCCGGCAATGGCCCTTGCAACAAGGAACGCCTCGCCGCCCGCAACAAGGCCCACAGCGAAGGAGCATGGGTGCGTGAAGCGGCCGTGGCCTACGCCGCCAAGAAAGCGAAACGCAAAGCCGCCTGATCGAAGCACACGTAGCGTCGACCCATCGGGTCGACCTACACTGTTACCACCGGACACCAATGAGCACCAACCCGAACAACTGGCCCCTCTGGGAGATCTTCATCCAGAGCAAGCGCGGCCTCGATCATAAGCACGTGGGCAGCTTGCACGCCGCTGATGCCGACATGGCCATCGAGAACGCCCGCGATGTCTACACCCGACGCAACGAAGGGAACAGCATCTGGGTGGTGAAGAGCGAGCACATCCACGCCAGCCGGCCGGAAGATGCCGAGAGCTTCTACGACCCCGCGGATGACAAGGTGTACCGCCACCCCACCTTCTACACGATGCCCGAGGGCGCTAAATACATTTAGTGAATGGTGAATGGGAGGTGGTGAATAGCGCCAACGCGCATTCCCCATTCACCATTCACCAAGCCCCATTCACCATGAGCCCAGCACTCTACACCTACACCATCCGCCTCGCGGACGACCTCCTCATCCTGAGCCAACGCCTCAGCGAATGGTGCGGCCACGGGCCCATCCTGGAGGAGGACATCGCCCTGACCAACCGCGCGCTGGACCACCTCGGCGAAGCGCGGAACCTCTTGACCTATGCTGGTCAAGTGGAAGGCAAGGGACGGACGGAGGACGACCTCGCCTACCTGCGCATGGAGCGCCAGTACACCAACGTGAAGCTGGTGGAACAGCCCAACGGCGATTACGCCCACACCATGGTGCGCAGCTTCCTCTTCGATGCCTACCACCTGCCGCTGATGCAGGCCCTGCTGAAGAGCAACGACGCCCAGCTCGCGGCCATCGCGGGAAAGGCCGTGAAGGAGGCCACCTACCACCTGCGGGCCAGCAGCGAATGGATCATCCGCTTCGGCGATGGCACCGAAGAGAGCCACCAGCGAGCCCAGACCGCCTTGGATAACCTGTGGACCTACACCGGTGAGCTGTTCGAGACCGATGGCGTGATTGATGAAATGGTGAAGGCGGGCATCGCGCCCGACATTTCCGCAGTGAACGCAGCGTGGAGCAAGACCGTGGACCAGGTGCTGTCCGAAGCCACGCTGAAGCGCCCCGCCGACGCCTTCATGATGACCGGCGGTCGCAAGGGCCTGCACAGCGAGCACATGGGCTTCATCCTGGCAGAGATGCAGCATGTGACGCGGGCGTATCCTGGTGTTAGCTGGTAACGGCCGGCGACAGATCCGCCCCCTCAATCGAATCACCAGTAGCGTCGACTCACCGAGTCGACCTACCACCATGGAACCGAACGCGAACATCACCAAACGCCGCATCCTCGAACTCCTCGATTACGTGAAGGATCCGGAGATCCCGGCGATCAACGTGCTGGAACTGGGCGTGGTGCGCGGCGTGGAGGTGGAGGTGAGCGGCAAGGCCATCATCACCATCACACCCACCTACACCGGCTGCCCGGCGATGGACGTGATGGCGGCCGACATCAAGACGGAATTGCTGGAAGCCGGCGTGCCCGAGGTGGAAGTGAAGATGAGCCTCTCCCCCGCCTGGACCACCGACTGATCACGGATGAAGGCAAACGCAAGCTGAAGGAGTACGGCATCGCGCCGCCCGAGAATACCGCCGACATCCGCGCGCTGAAAGGCGAGCAGCCCGTTGTGCAATGCCCGCAGTGCGGATCGACCAACACGGTAATGCTTTCGCTCTTCGGCAGCACAGCCTGCAAGGCGCTGTGGAAATGCCAGGATTGCCTGGAGCCGTTCGATCAGTTCAAGTGCCTGTGAGCCGGCCGAGCCGCTCTGCCTGAGGCCGCTACTTTCGCCGCCCGATGCCGACCGGGCAGAAATACACCGTCGATCCCTCACGCCTCGATGGCGTCACGGATGAACCGCTCTTCGCAGCGGTAGCAGCGGAAGCGGCGCATCAGGACATTCCCGCCTTCGCCATCGGCGGCTACGTGCGCGACCGTCTGATCGGCCGTCCGTGCAAGGACATCGACTTCGTGGTTGAGGGCGACGGGATGGCCTTCGCCATGACCGTAGCGAAGCGATTGAATGCCGAACCCGTGCATGTCTTCAAGAATTTCGGGACGGCGATGTTCATGCACGGCGACACGCAAGTGGAATTCGTGGGCGCACGTAAGGAGAGCTACAGCCGCAACAGCCGCAAGCCCGAGGTGGAGCCGGGCAGCATCAAGGACGATCAGGAGCGCCGCGACTTCACCATCAATGCGCTGGCCATCTCGCTCAACCAGGGCAGCCTCGGCGCGCTGGTGGATCCCTTCGGCGGCATCCTGCATCTCGATCAAGGCCTGCTGCGCACACCGCTCGATCCCGACATCACCTTCAGCGACGATCCGCTGCGCATGCTGCGCGCCGTGCGCTTCGCGAACCAGCTGGGCTTCACCATCGACCCCATCACCTTCGAGGCGATCAAGCGGAACGCGAAGCGGCTGGAGATCATCAGCGCCGAGCGCATCCACACCGAGCTCAACAAGATCATCCTCTGCGACACACCGAGCCAAGGCTTCATCCTGCTGCGCGAGAGCGGCTTGATGGCTGAGTTCTTCCCCGAGTTCCTGGAGCTGGCGGGCGCCGAGGAGAAATTCGGCATCGGCCACAAGGACAACTTCTACCACACGCTGCAGGTGCTCGACAACGTGTGCGCGAATAGCAACGACCTCTGGCTGCGCTGGGCCGCCATCCTGCACGACATCGCCAAGCCCGCCACCAAGCGCTTCGAGCCTGGCCATGGCTGGACCTTCCACGGGCACGAGGACAAAGGCGCGCGCATGGTGCCCAAGATCTTCCGCCGCCTGAAGCTGCCGCTCGATGAGCAGATGAAATTCGTGCAGAAACTCGTGGCGCTCCACCTGCGGCCCATCGCCCTCACCAAGGAAGAGGTCACCGACAGCGCCATCCGCCGCCTGCTCTTCGACGCCGGCGACGACATCGATGCGCTCATGATCCTCTGCCGCGCGGACATCACCAGCAAGAACGAGAAGAAGAAGGACCGCTACCTGCGCAACTACGAGCTGGTGATGCAGAAGCTCAAGGACGTCGAGGAGAAGGACCGCGTGCGCAACTTCCAGCCGCCCATCACCGGCGAGGACATCATGCGCGCCTTCAACATCCCGCCCTGCAAGCTCATCGGCGACATCAAGACGGTGATCAAGGACGCGATCCTCGATGGCGAGATCGAGAATGAGCGGGGGCAAGCGTGGCAGTTGATGTTAGCGACCGGGAAAAGGCTGGGGGTTGAACCTGTTGAAGGGGTTGAGGGTTGATTGCGGGACGGTTGCGGGTCAGTCAACGCACTTAGCTTCGCCAGCGATTCGGCGGCTAAAAGCCGACCCCCGACCAGCGCCCGAGTCAACCTCCAACCTTCAACCGCACCAGTGAGAATCTACCGCTTCCGCGTCCTGATCGACCACCCGAGCGAGGCCTTCCGCGACATCGAGATCGGCAGCGAGCAGACCTTCAAGGAACTGCATACGGCCATCAAGGATGCCTTCGGGTTCATCGGGCAGGAGATGGCGTGCTTCTACGTGAGCGACGAGGAATGGGGCAAGGGCCCGGAGATCCCCTTGGCGGATCTGGGCTTCGCCGAGGAAGGCGAGGTGCCGGCGCTGATGGACCAGGTGCTCATCAGCGACCATATCCGCAGCACGAACCAGCGCTTCGTTTACGCCTACGACTTCCTGCATATGTGGATGTTCATGGTGGAGCTCATCCATGCCGGCGATCCGGAACCGGGCATCACCTATCCGCGCGTGGTGCTCAGCATGCACGAGGCGCCCGATGAGCACAGCAAGGAGGACGACCTCTCGGCCGGCATCCTGGAAGAGGATCCTTATGCGGTGGGCGAAGAGGAGCATCAGTTCGAAGAGGGCGAGGATGAGGACCTCTTCGGCGACGAAGGCGATGAGGGTGAAGGCCATGATGAATTCAGCCAAGGCGGTGGCGAGGACGATCCGTTCCGCTGATGCCTGAACGCGCGCTCGTGATCATCGGCGGGCCGACCGCTTCGGGCAAGACCGATGCGGGCATCGCGCTCGCGAAGCACTTCGGAACGGAGGTCATCAGCGCGGATTCGCGGCAGTTCTACCGGGCGATGCGCATCGGCACGGCGCGGCCCTTGGAGCACGAGCTGCACGGCGTGAGGCATCACTTCCTCGGGCATTTGGAACTGGAAGAGACCTGGAGCGCGGGCCGCTTCGCCCGTGAAGCGGAGCCCCTGCTGCAAGAGCTGCTCGCCAAGCATGGCATCGCCGTGCTCGTGGGCGGCAGCGGCCTGTACATCGACGCGCTGGTCAAGGGCCTCGACCCGTTGCCGGCCAGCGACCCCCGATTGCGCGAGCGCTTGCAGAAGCAGCTCGAGGCGCGAGGCCTCGATTCGCTGGTGCATGAATTGGAGAAGATCGATGCCACCACCCACGCGCGCATCGACCGGGCGAACCCGCACCGCGTGATCCGCGCGCTCGAGGTATGCCTGCTCACCGGCAAGCCGTACAGCGAGCAGCGCACGGGCGCACAGGACCGCGCGGACATGCGCATCATCCGCATCGCCATGGACCTGCCGCGCGAACAGCTCTATGCCCGCATCGACGAACGCGTGGACCGCATGATCGCCGAGGGACTTGTGGAGGAAGCGCGCGCCCTCCTTCCCCATCGCTCGCTCAATGCGCTGCAGACCGTCGGCTACAAGGAGCTCTTCGCCCGCTTCGATGGCGCGTTGGACCTGGCTGCGGCCATCGCCCTCATCAAGCAGCACAGCCGCAATTACGCCAAGCGGCAGGTCACCTGGCTCCGGCGCGATGCATCGTGGCACTGGCTCCCGCCCGCCGATCATCTCGCGCACATCGCCCATGCGGAGGCCCAGCGATGACCGGCTCCTCCGCACCGCGGTCTGGCTGATCCTCGGCCTGGGCCTCGTCGATCGCGCCAACGTCCTCTTCGGTTTCGCATTCACGCACATCGGAATCGACGATGCGCTGATCATGCAGGTAGCCGCCGATTACGGCAACGGGATCTTCCGCGAGCCCTTCCTCTACGGCCAGAACTACAACCCCATGCTAGAGGCCCTGCTCGCAGCGCCCTTCATCCGCATGGGGGCCGCGCCGTGGATCGTCCTCCCCATCGTCACCTCGGTGCTCGCGCTTCTCCCGTTCTGGTCGTGGAGCCTATGGGCGCTCCGGAAAGGCGCATTGGCCCCTGCCTTGGTGATCGCCCTCGCGCCGATCGTGCTGCCCGCGGAGTGGGCCATGATCACGAGCATGCCGCGCGGCTGGGTGCATGGGCTCGCGCTATTGGCCTTCGTGCCTTGGGTGCTGAATGTGCGCCATGCGTGGACCAGGCACCTGCTCTCGGCCTTCACGCTGGCGGCCGCGCTGCTCTGCAATGCGAATGCACTGCCTGCTGTTGCAGCCGTCGCGCTTTGGCTGTTGCTGCGCGATGGAAGGCATGCTTCGCTTTGGATCAGTGCGGCCCTTGCTTCCGCGACCGGTTATGGCGTCCATGGTGCTGCGCAAGCATGGTATGCCGCCCGACCCGGTTCCGTGGTGCATGGGATCGGCGCGAATGACCTGGCCTTCAACCCGTGGTTGATCATCGACGGGCTCGCGAACATCGGCTTGCACTTCGAGCACCTGCATCCCTTCGGCGGCTTGGGCTGGTTGCCCCTCGCCTTGCTGCTCGTTGCCGCATTCGTGCTCTTGCGTCAAGGCGAATGGCGCGTGGCGCTGTCCATGATCGCCGCGATGACCGTCTTGGTCCTAGCGCTAGGCATCCCCAAGGTGCATGAAGGATGCGCGAGCGTATTCTTCCCGCGCTCGCGGATGATGCTCAGCGTGCCTTTGCTCTTGGCGGGCATGCTCGCCTGGCTGCTGCGGGGCTCACGGGTCCCGCGCTGGTTCGCGATCGCGGGCCCGATCCTGGCGCTGATCACGGTCCTCGCACAGGCGCAGGCGCTGGAAGGCATCGTGGATCGCGAGCTGGCCCAACAGGAATGCGCCTGGGTTCGCGAAGAGCCGTTGGGATCAGTGCGTGACCGTTGCGAGGCGATTCGAGAGACGGCCATCACCAACGGTTGCAGCTTGATCGTTCCCATCCGCTGGCCGCACATCAAGGTGGACCATCGCGCGCATTTCACCGCGCACCTCACCTGCTACGCCTGCCCGGTGCTCGTCGAGGGCTTCCCGTCGGCCTATGGGGCAGGTTACGACCGTCGGTCATGGGTGCGCGAGGCGCATCAGCAAGCACCGCAAGGACGCGTGCTCTTCATCGGCGGGGATGGTGCCGCTTGGCAGCGCGCGGTCGCCGGTGGCTTGGCCATCCAGGATGTCAGTGACCAGGGCGTCACGATGCACATCGCGCAATGCGACTCGATCGCCATCAGCGATCTCATCCTGCTCCTTGGTATTGACGATGACCTTGACCTTTGATCACAGCTGCACGCCGATCAGCAGCACATCATCCACCTGCTCCTCATCGCCCTTCCAGTGGCGGAAGCGGTCGCTGATGGCTTGGTGCTGATCGTCCATGCCGAGGCCCGCGGTCTCCACGAGCCATTGCTTGAAGCCCGTGCTGCGCAGCTTCCTGCCCTGCGGCCCACCGAACTGGTCGGCGATGCCATCGGAGAAGAGGTAGATGCGATCGCCGGGAAGGCATCGCGCTTCGTGCTGGGCGAAGGGCTTGTCGATGCCCTCGTGGTAGCCGATGGGCATGCGGTCGGCCTTCAACTCGGTGATCGCGCCGTTGCGCACCAGGTAGAGCGGATGGTAGGCACCGGCGAACCGCAAGGTGGCGCTGCGCTCATCCACGACGGCCACGCTCACGTTCATGCCATCGCGGTGGCTCATTTCGAGCTCGCCCCTGTTCAGCACCTGCTCGAATCCCGCGCGCATGGCATCGAGCATGGCTGCGGGCTCCGTGATGCGGCGCTGCAGCACCACCTCCTCGAAGAGCGAGGCGCCGATCAGGCTGAGCAAGGCGCCCGGCACGCCATGGCCGGTGCAGTCCGCCGCTGCGACGATTTTCTTCCCATCCACCTCGGCGAACCAGAACAGATCACCGCTCACGATGTCGCGCGGACGGAAGAGGATGAAGCTCTCGGGGAACAGCGCGGCGAGGTCAGCCGCTTCGGGCAGCACGGCGCGCTGGATGCGCTGCGCGTAGCGGATGCTGCTGAGCAGGTCGGCGTTCTGGCGCTTCACCAGCGCCTGCTGCTCGCTCACCTTCTCCTGCAAAGCGATCCGCTCGTGGATGTCGCGGATGAAGAGGATGATCGCGGGACGGCCATCGTAGCTCGTGACGCGCGCGCTGCTCTCCACGGGGAGCACGGCGCCGCTGGCGGTGAGCATCGGCACATCGTCATATACCGCGCCCTTCTTCTCCCAGGCATCGGCGATGCGCTCGGCGCTGCGGTGCAGCATGCTGTCCGGGTGCAACTGGAAGATGGTGAGGCCCTGCAGCTCCTCCCGCGCATAGCCCAGCATCGTTGCGGCCTTGTCGTTCGCCTGATAGATGCGGCCGTTCACGAAGTTGATCACGAAAAGCCCGTCGTTGCTGCCCTCGAGCACTTCGAGGTAGCTGGACCGGTCGCGCTCGAGGCGCTCGTGGCGCGCACGCAGCCGGTTGTAAGCGAAGGCCAACCCGGTAGCGGCGCCGAGCAGCGCCACGGGCACGGCCACCACGGCCAAACCGATGCTCAGCTCCATGATGCTGCTGGTGTTGCCGGTAGGCCTTGGAGCGCGCCGAAGATCAGCTCCGGGTCCAGGAACTCGCCGACCCGATCGGGGCGCGAGACATAGCGTACCGTGCCTTCGATGTCGATGAGGAATGAAGCCGGCAGCGGGATGCCTTGCTCGTAATCAACGCCCATCTCGAGCATGGGGTTGTTGTACACCACACCGTATTGCCCGCTCACCGCTTGGTCGTTGTCGCTGAGCATGCGGTAGCCCACGCCGATGCGCGCCACCATGTCGCGGTTCACGTCGATGTTGTCGGGGCCGATGGCCACCACATGCACGCCCTTCTCCGCGAAGCGCTGCCGGTTGCGCTCGTAGGTGCGCAGCATCATGTGGCAGCCGGGGCACCAATCGCCGCGCACGAAGACGAGCAGCACCGGATGCCTGCCGGCGAATTCCGATAGGCGCCTCATCTGCCCGGTCTGGTCGGGCAGCTCGAAATCGATGGCCTGCTGGCCCACCTGCACCTTGTAGCCGAAGCGCGCGCTGCGCCGGATGCGGAAGCCGTCCTGCACATAGCTGAAGGTGAGCCCGAGCGCGCCGACGATGGGCAGCAGCGGCGCGAGCCAGAGGTCCCAGGCGAAAGGCTGGCCGCTGACCGCGAGCGCGTAAAGCCCCGCAGCGGCGACCGACATGCCCGAGTCGAGCCAGAGCAGGTTCACATAGGTGAACTGCTGCATGAAGGCCTGCCGCGCAACGATGGCCGTGCCCGCCAGCAGCATGACCAAGGAGAGCATGGGCCAGGTGCTGTAGCGCAGGTCCAGTGCAATGCCGATGGCCAGCGCCGTGAGCAGGATCAGCGTGAATTGGTAGTTGCTCGTGTACTTCTTGAACTCGAGCTGCACGAAGCCGTGCGCGAGGACGAGCATGCCGGCCATCAGCATGGGTTCACCGAACAGGAGGGGCACCGCCGAGGCCAGCAGCAGGAGCACGGCCAGGCTCGTGAAGGGGTGTATCCGCGTAAGCACGCGCGTCTTACGCAATGCAGCGACCGATGTTGCCCGGGAAACCGTTCAGCGGGCGCGGTACTTCGCCCAGTTGATCAGCAGCACCCCGAGCAGGATGATCATCAAGCCGCCGATCTCGGTGGCGCCGATCTGCTCCTTGCCCAGCCAAACGCCGAGCAGCACCGCCACAACGGGATTCACATAGGCATAGGTGCTCACCTGCGTGGCGGGTCGCACGCTCAGCAGCCAGACATAGGCGCTGAAACCGATCACGCTCCCGAAAACCACGAGATAGGCCTCGGCGATCCAGGCATTCCGCGGCACCTCGGCGAAGGAGAAGCCCTCCCATTCCCCCAGGGCGAAGCTCACCACCAGGAAGCACACCGCACCCGTCAGCATCTGCCACGCGCTGTTCGCCGTGTTCGAGAGCTTCACGGGGTTGTACTTGCTCCACACCGAGCCCGATGGCCAGGCCAGGATGCCCAAGGCCAGCACCGCGATCGCCGTCGCCTCCGCCTCGAAGCCCTGATCGGTCAGTTGCACGCTCAACCGCTCCCGGAAGAGCAGCCACACGCCCGCGATGCCCGCCGCTATGCCGATCATGGTGGTGGGGCTGCGGAAATTCACGCTCCACTGCGGACGGTCCACCACGGTGAAGGTGAGCGGCGCCACGGCGATGGCGATGGCCGCCACGCTGCTGGGCACCGTTTGCTGCGCCCACACCACCGCGCCATTGCCCACGAAGAGCAAGAGGAAGCCCACGAGCAGCACCTTCCACAGGCCGTTCTCCGGTACAACGCTGAATCCCTGCGCGCGGGTCATCGCGAACATGATCGCGCTCGCCGCCGCGAAGCGCAGGCCGCCGAGCATGAAGGGCGGGAAGCCCGTGAGCGCTTCCTTGATGCCGTAGTAGGTGCTGCCCCAGATGATGTACAGCGCCGCGAAAGCGAGGATGACTTTCAAGCGGGAAGGCGCGGCGGGCACGGGTGCGAAGATGCCGCAGCCAAGCTGAGTTGCATCGAGAATCTCTTCACCCTCCGCCCCTACCTTCGCCCGGTACCCATTCGACGCCATGGCCCGCACCAAGACCGCCCCCGAAGCCGAGATCAGCTTGAGCGAATTGAAAGAGGAAGTCCTGCGCGACTACGAGCTCTGCGTGCTCAGCCGCGAGGCCTCGCTCATCGGCCGCAAGGAGGTCCTTGGCGGCAAGGCCAAGTTCGGGATCTTCGGCGATGGCAAGGAGCTGGCGCAGGTGTGCATGGCCAAGCAGTTCCGCGATGGCGATTGGCGCAGCGGCTACTACCGCGACATGACCTTCATGTTCGCCATCGGCCAGCTCACCGTGCAGCAATGGTTCGCGCAGCTCTACGCCCACGCCGATGTGAGCGCCGACCCCAGCAGCGCTGGCCGCAGCATGAACGGCCACTTCGCCACGCGCAGCCTCGACGACCACGGCGAATGGAAGGACCTGATGGCCCAGCCGAATTCCTCGCCCGACATCTCTCCCACGGCCGGACAGATGCCGCGCCTGCTCGGGCTCGCCCAAGCCAGCAAGGTCTTCCGCAACAACGAGGCGCTGCATGGCCACACGCACCTCACCGACCGCGGCAACGAGGTGGCCTTCGGCACCATCGGCGATGCCAGCACCAGCGAGGGCCACTTCTGGGAGACCCTGAATGCCGCCGGCGTGCTGCAAGTGCCCATGGCCATGAGCGTTTGGGACGATGGTTGGGGCATCAGCGTGAGCAAGGCCTACCAGACCACCAAGGGCAGCATCAGCGCGCTGCTCGCAGGATTCCAGCGCGAACCCGGCACCAACGGCATCGAGCTCTTCAAGACCAAGGGCTGGGACTACGTGTCGCTGAACCGCACCTACGAGACGGCCATCGCCCTGTGCCGCGCCGAGCATGTGCCCGTGCTCATCCACGTGGAGGAGGTGACGCAGCCACAGGGCCACAGCACCAGCGGCAGCCACGAGCGCTACAAGAGCAGCGTGAGCGATTGGATCCGCGACAAGGACGGCAACCGCGTGGAGGAAGTGCCCCTGCTCGATTGGTACAAGGTGTACGACTGCAACGTGAAGTTCCGCGAGTGGATCCTGAATGCGCGGCCGGGCGGCGAGCTGATCGCCAGCGTGCAGGAATTGGACGAGATCGAAGCGAAGGCCAAGGCCGATGCGCGCGCAGCGCAGAAAGCCGCGTGGAAGGCTTTCCAGGATGAGATCAAGACGGAGCGGGAAGAGGTTGTGGGGTTGATTGAAGGGTTCGGGGTTGAAGGTTGCAATGCCATTGCCGCGGAGCTGAAGGCCGAGATGTCTCCCGGTCGCAAGGAGGTGCTGAGCGCCGCGCGACGCGCGCTGATCGCATCCGGCGGCCATGCGCCCGCGCTGCAAGCCTGGGTGGACAACGCTCTTGCCCTCAATGCCGACCGCTACGGATCGCACCTTTACTCGCAGAGCGCGAAGAGCTGCTTGCGCGTGCCCGAAGTGCCCGCTGAGTACGCCACCGACGAGCAGGTCGATGGCCGCATCATCATCCGCGACAACTTCAAGGCGCTGTTCGAGCAGGAGCCGCTGCTGCTCACCTTCGGCGAGGACACCGGCAAGATCGGCGACGTGAACCAGGGCATGGAAGGCATGCAGGCCCAGTTCGGCGAGCTGCGCGTCTCCGATACCGGCATCCGCGAGGCCACCATCCTCGGACAGGGCATCGGCTTGGCGCTGCGCGGCCTGCGCCCCGTGGCCGAGATCCAATACCTCGATTACCTGCTCTACTGCCTGCAAGGCATGAGCGACGACCTGGCCACCGTGCTCTGGCGCACCAAGGGTGGACAGAAATGCCCGCTCATCGTGCGCACGCGCGGCCATCGGCTCGAAGGCGTGTGGCACAGCGGCAGCCCCATGGGCATGATCATCAACAGCCTGCGCGGCGTGGTGGTGTGCGTGCCGCGCAACATGCAGCAGGCCGCCGGCATGTACAACACGCTGTTGCAAAGCGATGACCCCGCGCTGGTGATCGAATGCCTCAACGGCTACCGCAGCAAGGAGCGCCTGCCCAGCAACCTCGGCGCCTTCACCGTGCCCATCGGTCAGGTGGAAGTGGTGCGCGAAGGCACCGACCTCACCCTCGTGAGCTACGGCAGCACTTTCAACCTCTGCGCGAAGGCCTGCGAGACGCTCGAAGGCATGGGCATCTCCGTGGAGCTCATCGATGCGCGCACCCTCCTCCCCTTCGACCGCGCGCACCGCTGCGTGGAGAGCTTGCAGAAGACCAACCGGCTGCTGGTGGTAGATGAGGACGTGCCCGGCGGCGCCAGTGCCTTCATCCTCCGCGAAGTGCTCGAAGTGCAGGGCGGCTACCGCTACCTCGATGCCGCACCCGCCACCCTCACCGCCAAGGCCCACCGCCCCGCCTACGGCAGCGATGGCGATTACTTCAGCAAGCCCAGCGTGGAGGATGTGGTGGAGAAGGTGATGGGGATGGTGAGGGAATAATCATTGGCCATGAACCGGATCCACCTGCTTCCTGCACTCCTGGTAGTAGCGCTTTGCCAGGCCCAGAGCGGTCCTTGGACCATCTACAACACCAGCAACTCAGGCCTGCCCTCGAATTACGTTCGGGCGATCGTGCAGGATGGGATGGAATATTGGATCGGCACCGATGCTGGCGCTGTGCGCTTCGATGGTGTGGACTGGACGGTTTACAACACGCAGAATTCCGGCCTGCCGCACAACAACGTGCGAGCCATCCTGATTGACGGCACAGATAAATGGTTCGGCACCGCCGGTGGCGGTATCGCCAGGTTCGATGGTATGAACTGGACGGTGTTCAACACCCTGAACTCCATGCTGCCCTTCAACACCGTGCTGAGCATGACCATGGATGAAGAGGGCCAGCTCTGGATCGGCTGCGCGAACACCCCCCTTGCACCCTTCCTGGGCGGGGCGGCGCGCTTCGACAAGGTGTCGTCCTGGACCATCTATAGCAGTGCCAACTCCGGGCTGGTGTACAACAACGTGCGCACCATCAACGCGGATGACCTCGACGACGTCTGGTTCGGCACCCTTGCAGGGCTTTCGCGCAAGCAAGGAAACAACTGGACGACCTATACCACAGCGAACTCGCCCATGCAATGCGATGACGTGCGTGCGCTGGTGCACGATCCTGACGGTGACCTGTGGATCGGAACCTACGGTTGCGGCACAGCCGGTGGCGCCCTTGAGTTCGATGGCGTGAACTGGGAGGTCTACGACACCACCAATTCCTCTTTGCAATTCGGATCCGTAGGCACCATCCATATCGACACCTGCGGGGATGTCTGGATGGGGAACGTTTTCTTGAACCGTTTCGATGGAACTGCGTGGACGCTGTACGACACGGCGTTGTTCGATATCCCCAGCTACAATGTGACGCTGGTGACCGAGGATGACCAGCACCGCATCTGGGCGGGCACGGCCGATGGTGGGATCGCCGTGTTCGACAACGACTGCGGTTCCGTTGTAACGGGTCTTGATCCTTCCATCATCGCCCCTTCCATAACCCTCGCACCGAACCCGGCGACGGACCTGGTCGTGCTCCACATCAACAACATGGGAACCGGTCGCTGCGACCTCACGGTGTTCGATGGGATGGGACGCCGCGTGCGCTCCACACCCAACATGGACGGGCAGGATATCACCATCCAGCGGAATGGCCTGCCCGCCGGTCCCTATTCATGTATTCTGCGCACCCAGCACGGTGAAGCGTGGATGGGATCCTTCATCTTCGAACCATGAGCTTCACCGCCAGAGCATATCGCCCCGCCTACGGCAGCGATGGCGATTACTTCAGCAAGCCGAGCGTGGAGGATGTGGTGGAGAAGGTGGTGGGGATGCTTGCTGAGTAGGGTGGCGCTCCACGGCTTTCAAGCGTCTTGGCGCTGCGCGCGTTTCGAGATCGCTTCGGGCCTCTGGCCCTCGCGATGACCGGCTCCGCGAATTGATGCGCGGAGCCGGTCATCGCGAGGCTGGCCGACAGGCCAGCCGAAGCGATCTTGCCACCTGTGACCGGGATCTGAGGCGCGACCGTGCCACCTGTGACCGGGATCACCAGCCAACGCACATGACCGCCTGGGTGTACATCATGACCAACAAGCCCAACGGCGTGCTCTATGTGGGCGTCACCTCCGACCTCAAGGGCCGCGTGGCCAAGCACAAGAGCAAGGCCTACCCCAACAGCTTCTCTGCCGAGTACAACCTGGACAAGCTCGTGTACTTCGAGAAGATCGATGGCATGAGCAAGGCCATTGAGCGCGAGAAGCAGCTCAAGGCCGGGAACCGGGCGCGCAAGGTGAAACTGATCGAAGGGATGAACCCGGAGTGGAGGGATCTGGGCGGACAGATACCTTAGCATGTCTCATGAATCTCAATATCGCCTGCACGCTCACCGCCAAGACCCACCACCCTGCCTACGGCAGCGCTGGCGATTAATTCTCGAAGCCGAACGTGAAGGATGTGGTGGAGAAGGTGGTGGGGATGGTGACGGAGTGACGAGGCCACGTTCAGCAGCTCCGCGGGAATTGGGGAGCCGCTGAGCGGATGCCTCCTTGGCTACATTCGCTGATAAGCTTGCGGTGATGGAGGCCTAAATCTCAGAACAGTGATCACACATGAGTAATATTCTTCGGCGCTCGATAACGGCTCGCTCTTGCATCGTCATCCTGCTTTCGTTGGTGTTGAACGCGAGCATGTCGCATGCTCAGAGGAAATGGGACTATGTGTACTCGCCTATCGACTTCGACATTCTTGGTGAAGCCGCTCCGCTTGGACAAGCGCCAACAGGGTCTGGGTTCTTCTGGGGCAATTCATTTGACTACGCCGTCTATTCATTCACCAATATCCTACGCGATATCAACGCGAACAAGAAGGAAGAGCAACAACAGGCATTGCGCGCCCAGCAATCCATGGCCAAGCTGAACATGATCAAAGGGCAATACGCCAGCTATCCTGAATACCCTGAAGCCATAGTAGATGGTTGGCATAATGTAGTCGTAACGGACAACATGAACTTCTGCAGCAACGCCAAGGTTCTTGTCAAGGACAATCGAATCATCAAGTTCGTTGTGAATGAATGCGTCCCTTTGAATTTCCTCGCTATGTCTCCGATCAGAAACGGGAAGACCATCATCACGTTGCGAGGAGCAAATAATGACCAATTGAACATCATTGAGGTCTATTTCCTATTCGACTTGGACGAGCCTGTTCTGGTTGATAAACCGGAGCAACCGGGATATGTGTGCTTCTGGACCACAAGTCAATCCTACGACAAGGTGCATCTGAAGTTGGATGGACAGTGGATGGAGAAGATGACCGTTGAATTCGATGACATGCCAGATTGCTTCAGCAACGGCATGGTGTGCCGCATTCTTAAGCCTGGTACATATAGCTATATGGCACAGCGGAGTGGTGGGGCTGATTCTCAAGGCACTTTCGAAGTGAGAAAGAACGAATGCCTTCGGATACGGATCCATTGATACCAATTATGCTCAAACCCGCACAGGTTTCCGGAAGCGCCAGCCCTTAACAAGAACCTCCGCAGTGGTCTGTCCGCTGCTCTTGAGCGGACGACCCTGCGGCCACGGAGACCGAATCATCAGCGCCTTAATGACCCCGGCCGAATGACCCGTGCTGCAGGGTCCGCCCGCTGGGCGCTGTGCCAACGCGCGGCGACACCGTTGTGAGGGTAACGTGGTGGTTACTGCTAACGGAGACCCTGGCGAGGTTAAGACCCTGCATAGGTGAAAGGTGAACGCAGGGTCCCCGAGGACAGGAGACCATGCGGCGGTTCAGATGGCCTCCCAGCTGGCCTGCACGTTGGGGTCGCTGGCCGTCGCAGATCAATTGTGACATGGGTCTATTTGTCCTGCAGCCTTGCGCAAGGAGGCGGTGCTCAAGAGCATATGGCCGCCGGTGCCCGGGAAGTACTGGGTAATGGAATGGGCGGCGTCCGGATCGACAACGACCCCGTTCCACCGTTCCTCGCCTTTGATGAGCGTAAGGATGAGCTCCGTGAAAAGGATCTGGAAGAGCTCTACACCCTCCTCCGTCTCCGGAATCTCTTCCACGGTCGTGAACACATGCAGGACCGGATGCGGGTTTCCATCGACCACAGTTGTGAACGCGCTGGTTCCATCGGCCTCGAAGAACATGGGGACAATCACGGTGAATTTCTCGGCCATCATGGTCTGGATGAGTTCGAAACCACGCTCTTCCGTAGGGTTCTCCACGAAGAACATCATGGCTGCCCGCATGCGGGCATTGTCGGGCACCATGCCGCTTACGTTGTTCTCAGAGTAGTTCATGTTGCGCACCTTAACGCCAAAGACGAAGGTAATTGCATGCCGGTGCTTCCTTTCGCATGATCTGGAGTGAGCGCCGCACCATCACTAGCGAATCTCTTCTTCCAAGCCCGCGCAGCGTCCTCGCCGAGTGCCCCCCCTTGAGCACAACCTACGAAGGGTCTGGCGTTGCAAAGCGAGCGGAGCAAGATGGACCCTGCGGCGGTTCAAAGCGCCTACATTCGTTCGCACGGCAACACCGCATCAACTACCAAGCACCCATGACAACCCTCAATTTCCAAGACGCGCAGAAACGATTCGCCGAGATCCGTGAGGAGATCAAGAATCTTCAATTGGAAGCAGAACAGCTCCTTCTAGCGCATCAAGGCCAGGACAGGCCGGCGGGGTATGGCAAATGCGACCACTTCGATAGCTGTGGTTGTGATATCTATAACAACAGCACTGTACCTGCAGTTTGTGGCACCTATAGGAATGGCAGAGAATGCGGGCACTATGCGTCAGAACATGCGTTCTGATCGGTTAGGGCATTAGGCCTCCGCAGGGTGCCCCCAAAGTTTCGAGGCGGTCTGTCGTGCCATTAAGACCTGGCACCTCCTCCCTCGACCACCGCTCGACCCGTCGTGCTAATCACGACAACCCAACGGCCGCACCAGAACGTCCATCAACACGTTCGGCTCACTGCACCACCAAGCGCTCGTGGAGCAAGGTCCCTCCGCGATCCACACTGAGCACATAGGCACCCGTTGCCCATCCGCTCACATCGAGCACGAGCGGATCCGTCCGCATGGTGCGGGTGAGCACCAGGCGGCCGGTCATATCCGCGATGCGCAGCACATCGTTCGCACGCGCATTCACGCGCAGCTCACCATGCGCGGGATTGGGGTAGACCAGGCGCCCCCCTGCAGCGCCCCCCTGCTCGAGGCCCATCACCGCGTCGTACTCCCCGATGGTGATGTTGTCCAGGTACACGGTCTCGTCATAGAAGGGCGCCGGCAGCCAGTCCTTGCTGATGCGGATGGTGAGCTCCGCGTTGTCGTAGAGGTTCCATTGGCCCGTTCCGAAGGCCAGATCATACCACTGCGCGGGCGCCGTGGGCACGAAGGCGCTGTCCGTGTTCGTGCCGGAGAAGTAAAATTGCGAGAGGGTGTACCACGGCCCCACGGGCAACGTGCCATCGCAGAGGTCGCGCAGGTAAAGGCCCACATTCGCGAAGCGCACCATTGGGTAGTTGGTGCCGGCGATCTTGAAGCGCACGGTGGGCATGCTCAAGCCGCTGAAGTCGAAGTTGCCGATGCGCACCTCCACCTGCTCGCCTGCCAAGGGGGAAGGGGCCGGTGGCACCACGATGCAATGCGCGCTGTTGTAACCCGTGGCGGCGGACACCTGCCAGAGCTGTCCGCCGTTGTCGACCAATGCGGCGTTGGCATCCGGGAAGGCGAAGCCGTCCTCGAAATCCTCTGCATAGGGCACTGGGCCAATGGCGAGCCCGTTGCTGCTCCCGCTGTTCAAGGCCACGGGGATGACCTGCTCCACCGAATCGCACACCGCACCCGCGCACGCCTTGAGCTTAACCGTATAGCTCCCCGCAGCCGTGTAGGTGAGCACCGGCGAAGCCTGCGTGTTGGGCGCCATGCTCGCTCCAGCATGGGTCCAGATGAACTGGTCGGCCACCAGGCAGGTGACGAGCGGCACCACTGTGACCACGGCATTGCTGCAACTCGGCTCCACGCTGTAGTGGAAGTCCACATTGAGCGCGCAGGGCACCTCGGGCTGCACGCCGGTATCCTCGAGGTTCTGCGCGGTGACGTGCATGTGGCGCGGATAGGCCAGGTCGGTCATCACGGCGGCCACGCGCCCGGCCTGGCCTTCGGTGAACATCCGGCGACAGCTTGAATAGTCCATGATGTTGTCCACGTTCTCCACCACGCCTGGGGTGCAAACCGTGAGGGTGGTGTCGCAGGTACCGGGCGAACCCATGGTGACCGGGGTGTCCAGCACGCCATCATCGCCGCAGGCCACGCCCGGGTTGTTGCTGTTGCCGAAGGTGTGGTAGAGCCCGAGCCAATGCCCCACCTCGTGGGCCAGGATGCGGCCATTGCCCGCGTGCGTCCGCATCCAGAAGATGCCATCGTTCGGGTCGTTCGGATCGCCGCCCGGCTGCGGGATCGTCGCGGAGGAGAAGGCGGACACGCCGTAGAGGAAGATGTTGAGGTACTTCGATGGATCGAACGCCGCGCCGGTGATGTTCGGCGCGCCGATGCTGATGTCGTAGTAGTGGTACACGATGCCCGAGATGCAATTGCCCGACGGGTCGAGGTGGGCCAGGCGCAGTTCCACCGAGAGGTCTCCGATGATCGGCTCGAACGCTGAGCACACATCGGAGAGATCATCGTTGGTGCCACGGAGCACTTCGTTGGCCACGTTGATGGAGTTCCGGATGGTCCATGGCGCAACGGGCTGTTGGATGTCCGAGTAGAACACGTGCACCACCGTGGGGATGATGAACTGCGGACCGCCGCCGCGCGTTGGGGCATCCATTGGGATGCTGAGCGGCAGCGGGCCTTGGGGAGCCAGGGTGCCGCACTGCGCGAAGGCTCTTATCGCGATCACCAGAGCAAGGCAGGTCAAGGATAAGCGATGGCCCATGGGATGGTTTCAATCCATGACGGGCGAGGGCATCGCGGAGGTTGTTCCAGACCAGAGAAGTCCTGGGGCGAGCCGTTCGCTTCAGCGATGCCTCATCGCCGAAGGTCCGCCTCTCCTGCTTCCGCATCGGATTCATTGTGGATCGCGCAGGTTGAATTGGCGCCCCGATCGCGACGGCCTGGATCGCAGGAGTGCCTGAAGCGAGACGACACTTCCTCTTGTCCTTCGGCCGAATCCCCAGCTCCATGCATCCGCGATCCGTGGCCATGCCAGAATCGCCTCCGCGTTGCGGATGACCGGCATCTGACCCGCGCCAGGACTAGACCGCCGCAGTGTGTCCTCGAACCTCCGCATTGGTCGGTCCGCCGCACTTGAGCGGAGACCCTGCGACCCCGAAGATGCAGGCATCATTCTTCTCGTAGGTGCCGCCGAATCCGTCCGCCGCGCACGGCACACAGCCCTACTCCACCACCAACCTCCCCTTCACCTCCCGCTCCTTGCTGCGCGCCACCACCAGATAGGTGCCGTGGCCCCAATCGCTGGCATCGACCTGGATGGTGCCGGTGGCTTGGGGGATGCTGTGCACGGTGCGGCCGCGGATGTCCATGAAGGTGAGGGACCATGCGTTCGTCGCATCGGGCAAGGTGATGCGCACAGGACCGTGCGATGGCACGGGCGCGATGAGGAGCTCGCTTGCTTCGGCGTGCTCCTCGATGCCCACGAAGGCGCAGGGGCACACCCATGGCTCGCGGCCCAGGTCGGGGTCCTGCATGCCGAAGAAGAGCGCATGGCCCATGTCGGCGAGCTCGTGCGGCCAGCTGGTGTCCGGACCCGGAAGGATGTCGGCCAGCAGATAGGTGCCCGCCTCGGTGCCATTGGTGTACCAGAGCTCGGCGCCATGCACGCCATCGTCGGCGCGGAAGACCACGCCGCCGCAGGCCGCCGTGAGATCGCCAACAAAGGAGGAGCTCGGGCCCGGCAGGATGTCCTTGACGAGCCAGGTGCTGCTGCCATCGCTCGCGTAGAGCTCGTAGCCCACGGCTGTGCCCGACGCATAGCCGAAGAAGTAGTAGAGCCCATTCGCCGCGAGGCTCTCGAAGACGCCGGTGCTCGATGCGCCGGGGCTGAAGTCGCTCACCAGCTGCGTGCCCGCCTCGGTGCCGTCGCTCACCCACAGCTCATCGCCGTGGTCCGCCGTGCGTGCCAGGAACATGAGCCGATCGCCCACCACGTGCAGGTGGCTGATGCCGGAAGGCTCGGTGCCGGGATTGATGTCCTTCACCATCCACGTGCCCGCCTCGGTGCCGTCGCTGCGCCAGAGTTCAAGGCCATGGTCGGCATCGGCGGCGGCGAAGTAGGCCACCTCATCCAGTGCGTGGATCTCGCCGGGATCATCGGTGGAGCTGCCCGGTGCGATGTCCTTGATGAGCGCGGTGCCGGCTTCCGTGCCATCGCTGCGCCAGGGCTCCCAGCCGTGCACGCCATCGTTGGCCCAGAAGAAGAGCAAGCCGTTCACCACCCGCATACGGCTCACGTTGCTGTTCATCGTGCCCGGATAGATGTCCTTCACGAGCGAGGTGCCCGCCTCGGTGCCATCGGTGCGCCAGAGCTCCACGCCGCTGCTGCTTCCGTTTGCGGCGAGGTACACCGCTCCGTTGAATTCCGTCATCTGGTTGGGCATGCCATGGCCCGGACCGGTGTTGAAGTCCTTCACCAAGGCGGTGCCCGATGCGGTGCCGTCGCTCCTCCAGAGCTCCATGCCGTGCACGCCGTCGATGGCCCCGAAGTAGAGCTGGCCGTTGACCGCCTGACACTCCAATATGCCCGAATTCCCATCGCCGGGGTTGATGTCCCTGACGAGAATCGTCCCCGACGGGGTCCCGTCGCTCTTGTAGAGCTCGCGTGAGGTGGGCACATCCGTCGCGCTGAAATAGATGCGGCCGTTCATCAGCACCGGCAGCATGGGCATTGATCCGCAGACCCCCGGCCAGATATCGCGCAGCATCTGCGGCGTTTGGGCGTGGCTCGCGCCAGCCAAGGTCAATTGCACGATGAGCGCGGCGAGCGGGGATCGGCGTGTCATGGATCGGGTGGTTCTTGGTTGCGGCTCCTGGCGTCGTGAAGATCGGGACTGTCCATCAATCAGCACTGCGATTCCTGAGCGGCTTGGCACCGGTGCCGTTCCATCGGGCATCGGACGGCGCGGGGTATCGAAGCCCTGTTGGTTGCAGATAGGCGTATAGAGGACGCTCTCGCTTGCATCGTCGAGCGGAGAACGCGTGGAAGGGTGGGTCGGCATCGCATGGGGCCATTCACGACGGCGCGAACGCAGGTGAACAGGGTTTTAGTGCCTTGGGGGAGCAATCGCTTTCCCCCTGCATGTGCATACGACCGCATGTCTGCGCATCAACGCCTTTCTGAAGCGCCTCGGGCTGCAGGGCGGATCACTGGGACCACGGATCGGCGATCCGCCCGTCCTCACCTCACCATCGCCACCCCGAGCCCGCTGATACGCGATCACTCGGTCGCACTTGCATCATCACGCGCCAGCGACCTTGATTCTGATCCTGCCATTCTTGCTTCAACGGATAGGTCCTGAAATCGATGCTAACCCCATCTTCGCCCTCCCCAGCAGCGGGATGAATCACATGCGCCCTCTCCTCTGCCTCATCCCCCTCGTTCTCCTGCTCCCTGCTTGCGAAGCCATCACCGGCAAGGAGCTGGCCCGGCTGCCCATTGAATCGCTGAGCACGCCGGAGGACCTGGTGATGGGCGAGGCCACGCTGAACCTGAAGAAGGATGACGTGATTGCGCTGTGGAGCCACCTCGATCTGGCGTACGACGGCGTGGCGGCGCTGCGCATGCGCGTGCGCGTGGTGAAGGACGATGCCGACCTGCAGCTCTTCGAGCTGGACCCCATGGAGAAGAACGTGACCATCGGCGAGACGAAGACCGAGCTGAACGGCCACACCGAATGGAGCTTCACCGGCAAGAACGGCGAGTACACCGTGCCGGAGGATGGCGCCTACACCTTCAAGGCGATCCTGACCGCCGAGGAGAACCCGAGCCTGGTGTTGAAGAAGGCGGAGCTGGTGCTGAAGCAGTGATGGCTCGGTAAGCGAGAACCTCCGGATGGACCATTACGCCGCCCTCGGCCTCACGCACGAGGCTACCGCTGATGCGATCCGCGCGGCCTACCGCCGTTTGGCCAAGGTGTACCATCCCGATGTCTCCGCGCTGCCCGATGCGCAAGCCCGCTTCGTGCGCATTACCGAAGCGTATGAGGTGCTCGGCGATCCGGCCAAGCGCCTGCGCTACGACCATACGCGGCACAGCCCGAGCCCGCGCCGTGCCGCGCCGCGCCAGGAGCCGCGCTACGAGCGCGACGTGAACCGCTACCAGCGCGAGGCCCGTGCGCGCGCCGAGCAGTTCAGCAGGATGAAGTATGCCGACTTCGACGCGCAGTACTTCGATACCGCCTTCGGCTACTTCGCGCCCAAGATGCTCGGCTGCTTCGGCATCGCTGCCGTCTTCCTCGTCGTTATGCTGCTGCTGATCGCCGCGACCTTCATGTTCGACCTGAACGTGGGCTGGGCGTTATTGGCCATGCTCCTGCTCATCCCTTTGGGCGTGTGGGCGAGCACGGAGTTCGATGCCTGGCACAACCGACGGCAGCGCAAGCGGAAGACCGGGATGCCTTGAGGCCGTGGTCGGTCCCGATGCGATCCGGCGCCAACGCGCATCTTCGCCCCATGCCTTCCCGCGCCTTCGACCGTCGCACGTTGATGCTCGTGACCGTGGCCGCCCTCGGCTATTTCGTGGACATCTACGACCTCGTGCTCTTCAACGTGGTGAAGCGCGAGAGCCTCGAGTTCATCCTGGGCGCCGGGCATCCCGACATCAAGGACCGAGGCATCGACCTCTTCAACATCCAGATGCTCGGCATGCTGGTGGGCGGCGTGCTCTGGGGCGTGTGGGGCGACAAGAAGGGCCGCATCACCGTGCTCTTCGGAAGCATCCTGCTCTACTCCATCGCCAACATCGCCAACGCCTTCACCTTCGACCTGGTGAGCTACGGCGCTGTGCGCTTCATCGCGGGCGTGGGCCTCGCAGGCGAATTGGGCGCGGGCATCACGCTGATCGCCGAGACTATGCCCCGCGAGAAGCGCGGCTGGGGCACCATGATCGTGGTCACCGTGGGCGCGCTGGGCGCCGTGGCCGCGAGCATCGTGGGCGGCTATGGCGAGGGCATCAGTGCGTTCATTGAATCATTCACCGGATATCGCTTGATGAACTGGCAGGTGGCCTACGTGGTGGGCGGCGCAATGGGCCTGGCCCTGCTGGTGCTGCGCATGGGCACCTTCGAGAGCGGACTGTATAAGAGCACGGAGAAGATCGAGGTGGAGCGCGGCAGCCTGCGCATGCTCTTCGGTGATCGCACGCGCGCGCTGCGCTACCTGAAGACCATCCTCATCGGTGTGCCCATCTGGTACGTGATCGGATTGCTCGTGAGCCTGAGCCAGGATGTCGTCGTGCCCGAGCTCGGCATCGATACCAGCGCGCTCGATGCGGCCGGCAAGCAGCGCATCAACGGCACCGCCATCCGCTACGCCTACATCGGCCTCAGCCTCGGCGACCTCCTCAGCGGGCTCTTGAGCCAATGGCAGCGCAGCCGCCGCAAGGTGATCATGCTCTACCTCGGCCTCAACCTCGCGCTCACGCTCTTCTTCCTCTTCGGCATGCGCGGCGCCACCATTGCCACCTACAATTGGATGTGCTTGGCGCTGGGCATGGCCACCGGCTACTGGGTCATCTTCGCCACCGTGGCCAGCGAGCAGTTCGGCACGAACCTGCGCGGCACCGTGGCCATCACCGCGCCCAACTTCGTGCGCGGCAGCATCTACCCCATCACCATGATCTTCCGTGCCTTGGTGGTGCCCGTGGGCAACGTCACCGCGGCCCTGCTCGTGGGACTGCTCTGCATCGGCGGCGCCTTCTGGGCCGTGCGCCGCAGCACCGAGACCTTCAGCAAGGACCTGGATTTCGTGGAGGAGTGAGCCTCACGCCTCTTCTTCCTCCTCTTCACTGCTTGTGCCCAGCAAGGAGCCCAGCACATCGCCGAAGCGGTGCCCGCGCGTGAGCTTGCTGCGCCCGATGCGGCTATGCTCAGCCATGCCGTGCAGCATGAACTCCATCCACAGCGGCACTTCCTCCGGCTGCAGATACGGCTGCTTGCCGGTGACTTTCTCGCGTAGGCCCGGCACCGCAGCGAGTGATTTCAGGTGCTGCGCATCGGGCGCATCGGCCAAGAGTTCGAGCTGATCGTTGTCGAACCAATCGAGCAGCGCGGAGTAATCGTCGCGGCCTTGCGGCTTGCGGCTCGCCTGCTCGGCGGCACGACGCGCCTTCACGGCATCGGGGAAGAGCTCCTTGAACACGTTGCGGATGGCGGTGGCGATGAGGATGCGCGCCACGCTGTCGGCCCCCTCCTGCTCGCCCTCGTACACCAGCTCGATCTTGCCGTTGATGGCGGGCACCACCGCCCAGAGGTCGGCGATGCGCGCCACGGTGCGCTCCTCGCCATTGCGAAGCGCGCGCAGCTCGGCCGCGCCGATCAGGCTCTCCAGCGCGCTGATGGTGAGGCGCGCGCTCACGCCGCTCTTCGGGTCGACGAACTCGCTGGATCGGGCCTCCATCGCGATGCGCTCCACGAGCACCCGCAACAGGTCAGGCACGCGCACGCGGGTGGCCTGCTCCGTGGTGGTGCGCGCCTCCTGCGCGGTGATGCGCATGCCCAGCTCGATGCTCTCCGGATAGTGCGTGAGGATCTGCGTCTGGATGCGGTCCTTTAGCGGGGTGATGATGGCGCCCCGATTGGTGTAATCCTCCGGGTTGGCGGTGAAGACGAACTGGATGTCGAGCGGCAGGCGCAGCTTGAAGCCGCGGATCTGCACATCGCCTTCCTGCAGGATGTTGAAGAGCGCCACTTGGATGCGCGGCTGCAGGTCGGGCAGCTCGTTGATGACGAAGATGCCGCGATGGCTCCGCGGGATCAAGCCGAAGTGGATCACGCGCTCGTCGCTGTAATCGAGCTTCAGGTTGGCGGCCTTGATGGGATCACTGTCGCCGATGAGGTCGGCCACGGTGACATCGGGCGTGGCGAGCTTCTCGGTGTAGCGCTGGTCGCGGTGCAGCCAAGTGATGGGCGTGGCATCGCCGTGGGTTGCGATGAAGTCCTTCGCGAAGCGCGAGATCGGCGCCAGCGGATCGTCGTTGATCTCGCTGCCCTCCACCACCGGGATCCATTCATCGAGCAGCTGCACGAGCGAACGGGCCATGCGCGTCTTCGCTTGTCCGCGCAGGCCGAGCAGGTTTATGCTGTGCCCGGCGAGGATGGCGCGCTCGAGCGCGGGGATCACGGTGTCCTCGTAGCCGTGGATGCCCTCGAAGAGCGGCTGCCCGGCACGGATGCGGGCGATGAGGTTGGTGCGGAGCTCGGCCTTCACGGAGCGCGGCGCGTAGCCGCTCTTCTTCAGTTCGCCGAGGGTGGTGGGCTGTTTCATCTGTTGGGTCGTTGGGGCGCGCCAGACGCGCCCTTGCTCATCGCTGTTAGGAAGCCTTCCTGTTGGAAGCGTGATCGCGGAACACCATGTCCGCGAGGCCTTGCAGGCCGGTGTAGAAGGCGCGGCCCTGGTTGGCCTCGGTGAAGCGCTCGATGAAGCGCTGCAGATGAGGGTCGCGCGCGATCATGAAGGTGGTGATGGGGATCTGCGCCTTCCGCGCGCGAGCGGCGGCATCGAGGCAGCGCGCCACGATGAAGTCGTCGAGCCCGAAGCTGTTCATGTAATACTCGCCATCGCGCTTGATGCAGCTGGGCTTGCCGTCGGTGATCATCACGATGCGGCGGTTGCGCACCTTGCGACGGCGCAGGATGTCCATGGCGAGTTCGAGGCCGGCCACGGTGTTGGTGTGGAAGGGACCCACCTGCAGGTAAGGCAGGTCCTTCAAGCTCACCTGCCAGGCATCGTTGCCGAAGACGACGATGTCGAGCGTGTCCTTCGGGTAGCGGCGCTTGATCAGTTCGGCCAGCGCCATGGCCACCTTCTTGGCGGGCGTGATGCGGTCCTCGCCGTAGAGGATCATGCTGTGGCTGATGTCGATCATGAGCACGGTGGCGCAGGCGCTCTGGTGCTCGGTCTCGATCACTTCCAGATCGTCCTCGCTCATGCGCAGGTCGTCGATGCCGCGCTGCTGGGCATTGCGGATGCTGTCGCTCATGGCCACCTGCTCGATGCGGTCGCCGAAGCGGAAGGCGCGCCGGTCGCTGGTGGGCTCATCGCCCGGACCGGCCTTGCGCAGGCCGTGGCTGCCGCGCTCGCTCTTCTTCAGCTTGCCGAAGACCTGATCCAGCGCGCGCTCACGGATCAGCTTCTCGGCCTTGCCGGTGAGCGGCGTCTTCCCGCCTTTCGTGGGCCGGCCGATCATGCCGTGCTTGCGCAGGTCGTCCTCGAACTCCTTCCGGCCATAGGCCTTCGTGTAGAAGCCGTGCTCCTTGTCCAGCTCGTCCATCCAGTCGAGCGCCTCTTCCACATCGCCGCTGGTATGGGTGAGCAGCTCGATGAAGAGCGGCAGCAAGCGCTCGAAGGGCGTGCTATCGTCCTGCGGCGGAACGTACTTGGCGAAGCGGTGCCCGAGCATGCAGCGAAGTAACAGCGGGAAGCGGCCGGGGTTCGATGGGCTGCCGAATCATACCGCGGCGGTGATGAACGGTGCCACGAATGACCATCGGCCCCAGCCCGAAGCAGTCACGCAGCTACCTTGCCCACCCCTCAACTGAACGCATGAACGCACGCCTCGCTTCTGTTTCGGCCCTCATATGCCTGGGCCTGCTGCAACCTGCCACCGCCCAGCAAGCCCTATCCAACAAGGACATCTGGGCCAGCCCGCTCTTCAGCGCCGAGTACGTGGGCGGCTTGGCCAGCATGAAGGATGGCCTGCACTACACCGTGCTCGAGGAGGAAGGTGGCGAGGCCATGATCAACCAGTATGCCTATCGCACCGGGAATAAGGTGGCCACCTTGGTGAAGGCCGGTGAGTTGGTGCCTTCGGGTGGCAAAGAGCCCATCGGCATCGAAGGCTACAGCTTCAGCGGCGATGAGAAGAAACTGATGTTCGAGACGGAGAGCGAGCCGATCTACCGCTACAGCTCCTTCGCCTACAACTACGTGTTCGACCGCGCGAGCAAGAAGCTGGTGCCGCTGAGCGATGTGAAGAAAGCCAAGCAGCGCCTGGCCACCTTCAGCCCCGATGGCAGCAAGGCCGCCTTCGTACGCGACAACAACCTCTTCGTGGTGGACCTGGCCACGATGAAAGAAGAGCAGATCACCACCGACGGCGAGTGGAACAAGGTGCTGAATGGCGCCACTGATTGGGTGTATGAAGAGGAGTTCACGCTGGTGCAGGGCTACGCATGGAGCCCCGATGGCAGCAAGCTCCTGTACCTGCGCAGCGACGAGAGCGGCGTGAAGGAATTCGACCTGACGCTCTACAAGAACCAGCTCTACCCGAGCGAGTACCGCTTCAAGTACCCCAAGGCTGGTGAGGACAACAGCAGGATCTCCTTGCACCTGCGCGACCTCAGTGGCGGCCTCACCTACAGCATCCCCTTGGGCACCGAGGAAACGGACATCTACATCGCGCGACTGGGCTTCACGCCGAAAGGCGAACCTTGGTTCATGCGCCTGAACCGACTGCAGAACGAGAAGGTGCTTTGCACGGTGAAACTGCCGCCGCCCGGCACCAAGGCGCGTCCGGTCCCCACCGAGATCTACAAAGAGACCAGCCCCACCTACATCGAAGTCACCGACGACCTCTTCTTCCTGGCCGATGGCAGCGGCTTCATCCTCACCAGCGAGAAGGATGGCTGGAACCACATCCACCGCGTGAACCTGAAGGACGGCAGCCAGCAGCAGCTCACCCGCGGCGCCTGGGACGTGGTCGGCGTGAAGGGCATCGACGAGAAAGGGCAGCGCGTGATCTTCACCGCGGCCAAGAGCGCGCCCGAGAACCAGGAAGTGCTGGCTGCGCCGCTGAGCGGGAAAGGCGTGATGCAGCTCTCGCCCCTGGGCGGCGTGAACGATGCGGAGTTCAGCACGGGCTTCCGCTTCTTCATCAACACGCGCAGCACGCTGAACACGCCGCCGGTGATCACCCTGCACGATGGCAGCGGCAAGCAGGTGAAGGTGCTGAAGGACAACGCCAAGCTGGCGAAGACCTGCGCCGACTACGGCATGCAGCCCCGTGAGTTCTTCACCTTCACCACGAGCGAGGGCGTGGAGCTGCGCGGTTGGATGATGAAGCCCGCGGACTTCCAGAGCCGGGAGCGCTATCCGGTGCTGCTCACGCAATACAGCGGCCCCAACAGCAACCAGGTGCTCGACTCCTGGGGCGGGCGCAACAACCTATGGCACACCCTGCTCGCCCAGAAGGGCTATATCGTGGTGTGCGTCGATCCGCGCGGAACGGGCCATCGCGGCCGCGACTTCCGCCACATCACCTATGGCCAATTGGGCAAGTACGAGACGGTGGATCACATGGCCACCGCCCAATGGCTGGGCCAGCAGCCATGGGTGGATAAGGAGCGCATCGGCATCTGGGGCTGGAGCTACGGCGGCTACATGAGCAGCCTGTGCATCACCAAGGGCGCCGACCTCTTCAAGGCTGCCATCGCCGTGGCGCCCGTGACCAATTGGCGCTACTACGACAGCATCTACACCGAGCGCTACATGGGCCTGCCCAAGGACAACGCCAAGGGCTACGACGACAACAGCCCGGTGTTCCATGTGAACAAGCTGAAAGGGAACTACTTCCTCATCCACGGCCTGGCCGACGACAATGTGCATTACCAGAACGCTGCGGAGATGACCAACGCGCTCATCAAGGCCAACAAGCCCTTCGACCAGTTCATGTACCCCGATCGCAACCACGGGATCGGCGGCGGGAGCACGCGGCTGCACTTGTATGAGATGATGACCGAGTGGCTGACCCGGAATCTTTAAGGACCTGTTCATAAGCCGGATCAGCAGCCTGCGCGCCAGTTCCGCATCCGCTACTTTTGCCCTGCATGGCGCATTCGCGCCCAGTGCATGAACGAAGGTCATCACCCGCCACCGCATCGCAACCATCAGCAAGGCTGCGTGGACCGCTACGAGGCCATGCAGCGCAAGGGGACGAGCGTCTTCTTCGACGTGGAGGACCTTGAATTGGTGATTGACCACTACCTGCAGGAGAACGATGCACGGCGCGCCAAGGAAGCGCTGGACTTCGCCATGGCGCAGCATCCGGGATCGGTGGAGCTCATGTACAGCGAGGCCGTGGTGCTCATGAACCTCGGGCGCTTGAACAAGGCCCTGGAGGTGCTCGACGCCTTGGGGAAGCTGGAGCCCTGGAGCGCGGAGGTGCACCTGCACAAGGGCAGCATCCATAGCCAGCTGCGCAACTACCGCCGGGCCATTGAGCACTACCGCCGCGCGCTCGAGCTCGCCGATGAGGGACACGATGAGATCCTGCTCGACCTCGCCTTCGAGCACGAGAGCCTGGGCAAATACGACGAGGCCATCGACCTGCTGAAGCGCGGCCTCGACGTGAACCCGGAGAACGAAGGCCTGCTCTATGAGCTCGCGCATTGCTTCGAACTCTCCGGCGCGGACCAGAGCGCGATCGCCTTCTTCCGGGAGTTCACCAATGAGCACCCGTACAGCCTGGTGGCCTGGTACAGCCTGGGCAACGCCCTCTCCCGCCTCGACCGGATCGATGAGAGCAACGAAGCGTTGGAATACTGCCTCGCGATCAACGAGGAATTCGCTTCGGCGCTCTTCACCAAGGCGCGCAACATGCTGGTGAAAGGCGATTATGCCGGTGCGGTGACCTGCTACGAGGAGGTCCTCGGCATCGAAGGCCCGCAGGCCGTCACGTTCAGCTACATCGGCGAATGCTACGAGAAGATGGAGCGCCATGAGCAAGCGCTGATCCACTACGACCAGGCCCTGGCTCTGGACCCGAACTGGGTGGATGCCTGGGTGGGCCGTGGCGTGGTGAAGGACATCCAGGGCAAGCTCTCCGAGGCGGTGAAGGACTTGGAGACCGCGGTCCGCCTCGCGCCGGATTCGGGCGACGCTTGGTACTACTATGCGAATGCCTTGGGCCGCAGCGAACGGTACGAAGAATCCCTGTCGGCTTATACCCGCCTGAACACCCTCGACGCTGGCAACCTCGATGGCTGGCTCGATCATGCCGACCTGCTGCTCGGCCTCAAGAGCCCCGAAGCAGCCGTGCTGAAACTGCGCGAAGGCGACCAGGTGCACCGCATGAATCCCCGCTACCGCTACCGCCTGGCCAGCTACCTGCTCCGCGCCGGCCAGCAGCAGCAGGGCCTTCTGGAACTCGAAGAAGCGCTGATGGCCGATCACGCAGGGCACGCGCAATTCCTGGAGCACTACCCCGAGGCCTCGGCCATGCCTCAAGTGATCCATCTCCTGGGACTATACGCTCCATGAACTATACGCTCTCGCATATCCCGGAACGCACGGCGAAGCCGCGCGAGCACGGGCTGACCATGGTCATGGACAAGGGCCTGGCCATTCGGCAGGCCGAGGACATGATCGAGGCGAGCGGCCATTTGACGGACCTGGTGAAGCTGGGCTTCGGCACTTCGTTCATCACGAACAAGCTGAAGGAGAAGATCAAGTTGTACCAGAAGGCCGGCATCCGCGTCTATCTGGGCGGAACGCTCTTCGAGGCCTTCGTGGCACGCGGGCAGTACAAGGATTACCGCAAGCTCCTTGATCAATTCGGCCTCGATACCGCTGAAGTGAGCGACGGCTCCATCAACATGCCTCAGAAGGAGAAGTGCCGCTACATCACCGATCTGGCCAAGCATGTCACGGTGCTCAGCGAAGTGGGCAGCAAGGAGAGCGGGATCCTGATCAGCCCCTCGAAATGGGTGAGCATGATGAAGGCGGAGCTCGATGCAGGCAGCTGGAAGGTGATCGCAGAAGCGCGGGAGAGCGGCACCGTGGGCATCTATCGCCCCAGCGGCCATGCGCATACCCAGCTCGTGAACCGCATCCTGGCCAAAGTGCCCGCCGAGCACATCATGTGGGAGGCTCCGCAGAAAGCGCAGCAGGTCTGGTTCATCAAGCAGCTCGGCGCCAATGTGAACCTCGGCAACATCGCTCCCGAAGAGGTGATCCCCCTCGAAACGCTCCGTCTGGGCCTGCGCGGCGACACCTTCTTCCAGCACCTGCCCGAAGCAGTGGCCGAGAAGCTCCGGCAAGTGAAGCCCGAGAACTGACCCGCGCTCCAGGATCACTTGGAAAACTCGCTGCCCGAACGGGCCGGATGGATGGCGCAGCGCACCTACCTTCGTCGCTACAATTCAAACCACGCCCCATGAGTCAACGGATACCCTTCGCCTTCGCGGCGCTTGCCCTTACCGCCACGGTGAGCGCACAGCGCTACCTCACGGAGACCTTCTCCGCGGCCAACATCACGACCACCCCCGACGTGATCTACGGCACCAACATCGATTTCCTCACCAGCAACCTGGCCTCGCCGGATGTGAACGCCAACGTCACTGAGCTGCAAACGGCCGTGACCCTGGGCAACCCCATCCCTTCGGCCTACTTCGACCCCACCGATGGCAGCACGGCCGTGAAGGTGACCAACGTGCGCATGGATGTCTATGAGCCGAGCCAGAGCATCGATACCGAGATGCAGCGCCCGCTCGTGGTGTACATCCACACCGGCAATGCACTGCCTCCGCCCATCAACGGCAGCCCTAATGGAACGCGCAAGGACAGCAGCGCCGTTGAGGCCTGCACCCGCATGGCCAAGCGCGGCTACGTTGCGGTGAGCATGAGCTACCGCTTGGGCTGGAACCCCCTTGCGGCCACCGAGCTCGAGCGCCGCGGCAGCTTGCTCAACGCCATCTATCGCGCCCTTCACGATGTTCGCCAGTGCGTGCGCTTCATGAAGGCCAACGCCACCACCTACCGCATCAATCCGAACAAGATCATCGTCCTGGGCGAAGGCACCGGAGGCTACATCAGCCTGGCCCATGCCACGCTCGATGACGTGCAGGAGCTCTACATCGAGAAGTTCCGCCCCGACCCCTTCGATCCCACGGTGAGCTTCGTGGACCCTGCCTTGGTCGGTGACATCGAAGGATTGAATGGCCAGCTCACCCTTTACCGCCCGAATGGCCAGACCAGCACCTCTCAGTTCTGCGTGAACATGGGCGGCGCCCTGGCCGATACGAGCTGGCTTGAGCAAGGCGACCAGCCGATGGTGGCCTTCCACACCGTGTTCGACCCCTTCGCGCCCTTCACCGAGGGCATCGTGATCGTGCCCACCACGGGCGGCCCTGTTGTTCCGGTGCAAGGCAGCAATCTCTTCATGGAACTGGCCAACCAGTACGGCAACAACGCCAGCTTCGCGAACCTCCCCAGCACGGATTCCTACACGGCCCGTGCACGCTCGCTCTACGGCAGCACCCAGACCCATGGCGCCAACAGCGTGGTGATCAATACCGATGTGGAGGGCCTGTTCCCCGTTGTGCGCCCGGCATGGCCTGCCCCCGCACAGGAAGAAGCCAGCCCTTGGCAATGGTGGGACCCCAATAGCCCCATCGCACAGACCGTGGTGAGCGCCGGCCCTCCGCCCATCACCGCCCACATGGCCAGCAGTGCCAGCAACCCGGATATGAGCGCCACCAAGGGTCGCGCATACCTCGATTTGAGGGCGCTGGTTAAGTGAGCGTTTGGCCGAACCCCGCAACGGAGAATGTGAACGTCTCCATCGCGCAGGGCCTTGTGCGCCGCTACCGCCTGCTCGACATCAATGGCCGCGTGGTGGCCACTGGCAATCCTGCGGCGCAGCGCTTCGTGATCGAGCGCAACGGGCTCGTGGCCGGCACCTACCTGGTGGAATTGGAAGCGGAGAACGGACGCATCGTGCGCAAGCTGATGCTCGATTGATCATTCAAGGACGGATCGGAGAAGGGCTGCCGCAAGGCGGCCCTTTTCTTTGCGCCCATCATGGAACGCATCACGGAGCGCGAATCGCGCCACAACGACCTCGAGCGCAAGACCACGCGTGAATTGCTGCTGGGGATCAACGCCGAGGACCGGCTCGTGGCCGATGCCGTCGCTGAGGCGATACCCTCCATCGAATCGCTGGTGGATGTTCTTGCGGAACGCATCGCGCGCGGGGGCCGGCTCTTCTACCTGGGCGCGGGAACGAGCGGGAGATTGGGCATCGTGGATGCGAGCGAGTGCCCCCCCACGTTCGGCGTGCCGCACGGCCTGGTGATCGGCCTCATCGCGGGCGGTGACAGCGCGATCCGCAAAGCCGTGGAGTTCGCCGAGGATGACCGTGAGCAAGGCTGGGCGGACCTGCAGGAGCATGCCATCGGAGCAGACGATACCGTGATCGGCATCGCGGCGAGCGGGAGCACGCCGTATGTGGTGGGCGCTTTGGAGCGATGCAACACTGAAGGCATCCTCACCGCGTGCATCACCTGCAATCCGGGAAGCCCCGTGAGCCTGGTGGCCAAGCATCCCATCGTTGCCGCTGTCGGCCCCGAATTCATCACCGGCAGCACGCGCATGAAGAGCGGCACGGCGCAGAAGCTCATCCTGAACATGATCAGCACCGCCACCATGATCAAGCTCGGCCGCGTGAAGGGCAACCGCATGGTCGACATGCAGCTGAGCAACAACAAGCTCATCGACCGCGGCACGCGCATGGTGATGGACGGGCTGGGCATCGGCTACGATGAGGCGAACGCGCTGCTGAATGAGCACGGCAGCGTGCGGAAGGCGGTAGAGAGCCGCCGCTGAACGACGAGGCCCCATGCACGAAATCGAGCCCTACTGGAACTGGCGGCACAAGTACACCAGTGAAGAGGACGAGCGCTCGCCCTTCTTCGGCGAGGAGCACAGTGAGCTCTACTTCACCAACGCCGTTTACGACCACTTCATCCACCCGCAATGGGACAGCTTCGGGAGCAGCACGCTGTACATGAAAGTGCTCTTCGCCGACTACGAGGATGGTTTCGCGATCCTGGAGCTCATCGGCGAGTGGAACGACCTGCTGCACAACGACGTGATGACGCTCAAGCGGAACATTGTCGAGCACCTGATGGCCAACGGCATCCAGCGCTTCATCCTCATCGGCGAGAACGTCCTCAATTTCCACGCGAGCGACGACGAGTACTACGCCGAATGGTTCGACGAGGTGAACGAGGCCGATGGCTGGATCGCGCTGCTCAACTTCCGCCCGCACGTGCTCGAGGACATGCAAGCGGCGAACATCGACCACTACTTCCTGCTCGGCGGCAAGCTCGATGCGATGCGCTGGCGGACGCTGGGTCCGGAAGAGCTGTACGAAGCGGTCGGCGCCGTGGTGATGAAGCGCTTGGGCTCCTAGAACCCGCCGATCTTCACCGTCATTCGCGCCATGTAGTTGCGAAGCGCATCGGGCGCGGTATAAGGCAGCTCGAGATCGCTCGTCCACAGGTAGGAAGCGCCGAACCCCACGCGGAAAGCCTCCACCACGGTGACCTCAAGCTCAAGGCCGGGCTCCACCGCTACGAAGGCCTGACCATCCGTGCGGTTACGGCGATCGCTGTTGCTGCCGCTGTTCGAGCGCGGGTAGCTGTACGATACGCTGCCCAGACCGATGAGCACCGGAACGGTAAGGTGCACTGCGTGCTTGCCCAGGACTATCGGTTCGATCAGCAGGCCGCCGTAGCCGTAGCGCAGCTCGAGCCCGCTCACGTCCTCGGTGCCGAAATCGCGCAGGAACTGCTCATAGGCCACATTCTTGATCGTGCTGCTGCTCCATGCGCCGCCCAAACCCAGCGCCACCTTGTGCTCGAGGATGAAGGCCCCGCTGAAGCCGAGCAGGAGCACATCGGCGCCCATCACGTTGGTCAGCTTCGGCGTGAATCCGAAGTAGCCGCCGGTCACGGAAGTGCTGTCGTTGAACAGGGCCTTGGGCTTCGGTTTCTCCTGGGCCGATGAGGTGGAGGCTGCAAGGAGCGCCAGGGCGAAGAGAAGGGGTCGGTTCATCATGGCCGAAAGGTATCGGCTCACGCCCGCCTTTTCCGCAGCAGGTGCCATACGTGCCGGTCGATCGGCAGCGACACCGCATCTTCAGCGGCCTGCGCAAGCGGGGCCCATCGGAACACCTCTTGATCGCCTGGACCCGTTATGCCCCTGTACGGGAGATCCACCACGGGAATGGCCTCCAAGCCTGCCACCCGGAACGTGAAGTACACGCTCACCACCTGCATGGGCGTGCTGTGGAAGGCGCTCTGCTGGAAGAAATCCGTGGTGTAGAAATGCTCCACATCCAAGGCCTCCACCCCGATCTCCTCGCGCACTTCGCGGATCAAGCATTCCTTCAAGCCTTCGCCGTATTCCAAACCGCCGCCGGGGAACTTGGTGATGCGCTGGCCCTTGATCAGCTCATCGGCCACCAGGACCTGCGTCCGTTCCGCATTCAACAGCAAGCCGTAGGCGCGGATCGTGAACATGGCTCAGGCCACCGGTTCGAGTTTCACGCTCTTCAAATGCTCATCGAGCGAATCGTCGGCCACCTCGCGCCTCATCAGCGTCAGGTCGGTCACAACGCGCTCGCCGCAGTACTGCTCGTTCTCGAGCATGGACCAGGCCTGCTCGAACTGCGCGGCCTTGAGCGGCCCGGCGATCAGCAGCATGGGCTGCAAAGGAATCTCGACACCGAGCTTCTTGATGCGCTTGTTCGCGCGCACATGGTCCAGCAATCGCTGCTGCAGCGCGCTGATCGGCCCGACCGGCTCAACGCCCACATAGATGCGCTTGCGGTCATCTGAATGGCGGATGCCATCGAGCTTCAGCCGGAAGCCGCGCTGGCCGGAGGCGCCGCGCGCAATGGAATCGCTCAACGTGGATTCGTACTCCGGCGGGAGCTCGCTCTCCAGCAGCGTGATGCCCGGCAAGCGGTAGAAGCACTCGAAGCGCCCGATGCGGTCGCGCAGCGCATGGCGCGTCTGCATCACCCAGGCCAGCGCATCGCTGGGCACATCGATGCTCACGCGGTACTGGCAGGTGTACACCAGCGAGTCGAAGAGCGTGAGGGCGTCAACCGCCGCCTTTCGGGCCATGGCGCAAAAGAAGCCGCCCGGAGCCCCGGTCAACCCCTGCTCGTTACCGCGAAGGCAACAGGTCATTGGTGAAAAGCGGCACGATTCACGGTGCGCGCATACTGATCGCATGGCGATCGCGGTTGTTCAAGCATCCTAACCCAAACCCTTGCGCTATGGTCCGACCCTTGACCTTGTCGTTGGCGCTGGCGCTGGCCGCAGGCCTCGCCGCGCAGAGCACCGAATCGATCCAGCTGCGCTTCGCGCTCGATAGCCACGAGCTCGCGGCTACAGAGCACGCCGCCTTGCTGCGCGCCTGCGACGATCCCGCGGTGAACCGCATCACGCGCATCACCCTGCACGGCCACACCGACGTGCGCGGCAGCATCGCTTACAACGAAGCCCTGAGCCGCCGCCGCGTGGATGCCGTGCGCGAGGCCCTGACGGGCACCTGTCTCGCCGGCAAGCCCATCGAAGTGACCTGGAGCGGTGAGCGCATGCCCGCGGCCCAGGGCGCCAACGAGGCCGACCACGCGCTGAACCGCCGCGTCCACGTGGAACTGCACTTCGGCGACGCCCCCCTTCCTCCGGCAGTTCTTTGCGCGCATCCCAAAGTGAAACCGCTGCTGCCGGGCATCGACAAGGCACGCGAGCGGCATGTGGTGGATGCTGCGCAGTCCATCAACGTGCTCATGAGCGATGGCGTCCGCGTGATGATCCCGGCGAACGCGATCCTGGACGCGCTTGGCCGACCGGTTGAAGGCGAGATCGAACTGAGCTACCGCAGCTTCAACGAGCCCTACGAGATCATCGCGAGCGGAATCCCCATGCACGTGAGCACACCGGCGGGCATGGGCCACATGGAGACCGCCGGCATGTACGAGCTGTACGCCAGCGCCAACGGCGAACAACTGAGCCTTGCGGAAGGCGCGCGCATCACCCTCGAGCGACCGGAAGAACCAGCGCTCGAAGAGGGCTTCGTGGGCTGGCAACTGAATGCCGGCACGGGCGATTGGCAGCCGAGCGGCCAAGTGAGCGCAGCGCCCATGAGCGCAGTGCAAGCATCGAGCGCCACGGAAGCCACCAGCCTGTATTGGAACAAGCTCTGGGACCTCGAGCGAGAGAAGCGGCCGGACACCACACTCTTCGATGCGCGGCGGGCCAGCGCCCGTTACTGCCATCTGACGCCATGCGATACCGCGGCATCCGGCAGAAGCTGGATCCGCAAGCGCGACCGCTTCAAGCACCAAGGCCGCGTGCCGGAGATCCGCGTGGCGGGTCACAAAGGCATGTACGACGCCGACCGCATCGTCTTCGTAGTGCAGGTCGACAACAAGAATGACAAGCAATTCCCCGATTGGCGCCGCGTGCCGCATAAGGCCATCTGGGAATACACCGGTCCCGAATCGCGCGCCATGTTCAAGCGGCTCTATGGGCGGAGGCACCTGTTCCAGGACATCCACCTCGATATGGAAGCCGGGCAGGAGGAAGGCACGCTCTGGCTGAAGGAGAACGGCGAATGGCTGCAACTGCCCGTGAGCGCGAAGTGGAACCGCAGCTCGCCCTTGAAGGCTGCTCAATGGGACCGTGCCATGGTGCTGTATGCCAAGGCGCTCAACAAGCGGCAGGCCCGCTTCGACCGTGATGTCATGCGCAGCGCCAACCGCTACAAGCGCGAGCATGCCGATATGCCGCTCACTGCCTGGAAGCACGCACGCCGCGCCATGAATGACAGCGAACAGGCCATGGTGCTAGAGCCCTGGCGCGAATACGCCGCCACGCGCCGCCCGGTGAACTGGGAACAGGGCAATGCCAATTTCGCTGCGGTGCGCACCACGTTCGGCCTCGATGGCTTCGGGCTGTACAACATCGACCGCATCATGAAGATGGCCGTGCAGCAGAACGTGCTGGCCAGCGCCGTAGGACCCGATGGCGCGCCCTTCCCTTGGGTCAATGCCTACGCCGTGCTGCGCGACGAGAACTCCGTGATCACCTATTGGGAAGCGGCACCGGCACGCGCGACAACCTGTTGGTGGCGCCGGGCAAGATGAAATCGCTCTTCCTCGTGGACCGCGACGGCAAAGTGGCCCGCGCCGATGTGGCCCCGCTGAACAGCAAAGAGCCGCGCGTGGTGCTCAAGGCGCATCCGCTGGATGAACCGAAGAGCTTGGACGAGCTGCGCGCGGATGCCAGTCGGTGAGCTAGCTTCGGGCGCATGAGGACCTTCATGCTCGTGCTGGCCTTAGCGCTCACGCGCCTTGCAGGAGCCCAATTCCAATGGGAGCAGCTGCCCGATTTCCCCGGCACGGCGAGGGATGATGCCGCTGCCTTCAGCATCGATTGCGACGTGTACGTTGGGACGGGCATGCAAGTGGGCTGGTCGTTGACGAATGACTTCTGGAGGTACGACTCCTTCAATCAGACCTGGAGCCCATCAACGTCAGTACCCGCGTCACCTCGGCAATACTGCACTGCACAAAGCATATCCGGCCAAGGCTACCTGTTCGGCGGCCTGGATGCTTCCGGTCCATTGAATGAGCTCTGGTCCTTCGATCCGGGCACGCAATCCTGGATCCAGCGTGCCTCACTGCCCGGTGCTGGTCGCTATGCATGCGGCTCATTCGTTTCTGCCAACGACCTCTACATCTGCGGAGGAATCATCGCCGGCGGAACTGCTTTGACCGAGTTGTGGAGGTATGAACCCTCCACGGATTCCTGGGAGCAGCGCACGTCCCTGCCCGGCGTGGGCAGGCACCGGATGGGCACTGCCGAAGGCGGATTCGTCGCCGGTGGCGCTGATTCCAGTTATGCCGCATTGGATGAATGCTGGTCCTATAACATCTCTGGAGATGAGTGGGCGCCAATGCCCGCATTGCCCGAAGGCCGGTTCGGAGGAAGCGGGGTGAGTTGGAACGGAGGCCTCTTCTACATAGCCGGCGCGGTTGACAATTCGAACTTCAGGGCGACGGCTTTCCGCTTCACCGCATCGGGCTGGGAACTTGCAGACGCCGTGCTTCCAAGCGATCGGCGGGGAGGCGTTGTCGCCGCGTCCGGCTGCGCCGGTGGATGGAATTTCCTGAACTACGGCCTTGGGCTCGATGGCACCATGGCACGCCGCAACGATTGGTACGGGACCACGTTCGCATTCTCCATCGGCGAACAATCGCCGTCCTCCTTCAGCGTTTACCCGAACCCCGCCAACGAGGCGATACGATTGCCTGATGGCATGTCATTCAACGAGGCCCTCATCATCAATGCCCAGGGCCAAGTGGTGGACCGGATCAGGGCGAACCGTGGGCACGTGCTTCCGATCCATCATCTCTCAGCTGGTGCATTCACGCTGCATCTTCGGCTGAACGAGGGCTTCAGCATCGCACGCTTCATCAAGCTCCCTGATGCAGTTCATTGAACCTGCCCTCGATGCCTATTGCGAAGCCCAGAGCGGCAACGAGCCGTGGTACCTGAAAGAGCTCGCCGCCGAAACACGCGAGAAAGTGCACATGCCCGCCATGCTCAGCGGTCATCTGCAAGGGCGATTCCTCGCCATGCTCAGCCAGCTCGTTCGGCCGCGCATCGCTGTCGAGATCGGCACCTACACCGGCTACAGCGCGCTCTGCTTGGCCGAAGGGCTCGCTCCCGGTGGCATGCTGCACACCATCGACATCGACCCCTACCTGCCGGAGATGGTGCACCGCTACGTCGAGAAGGCCGGCATGCTCGACCGCATCACCATGCACCATCGGCCAGCGCTTGAGGTGATCCCGGAGCTTCCCTCTCCTTTCGACCTCGTGTTCATCGATGCTGATAAGCAGAACTACCCGGCTTACCTCGAAGCCGTGCTTCCGCGCATGGCGAAGGGCGGCATCATCATCGCCGATAATGTCCTATGGAGCGGAAAGGTGCTCGCGCCAAAGCAACAGCGCGACGACCAGACCTCCGCGCTGGTCCGATTCGCCGAGCTGGTGAACGCGGATCATAGGCTCGACCCGGTGATGATCCCGCTGCGCGATGGAGTGCTCGTCGTGCGCGTGAAGTGACCGGCGTCAGCCGCGCATACCTTCGTTCGACCCCAACTTCACCGCCATGGAAGCACAACTCTTCTACAAGGAACTGGGCCGCCTCCTCTACGCGATCGCGGCCGCGGATGGAAAGGTGTCCGACAATGAGGTGCGCACCCTGAAACGCGTGGTGAGCGAGCAGCTGGTGCCGCAGGAGGTGAGCACCGATCACTTCGGCACCGACCAGGCCTACATCACCGAATTCGAGTTCGAGGTGCTGGCCGAGCGCGGCGCTTCCGTGGAGGGCGCCTTCGACTCCTTCATCGCCTATATGGCCCGGCACCGGCACGACCTCACCGCTGAGCGCAAGGAGCTGATCTACCGCTGCGCCGATGCAGTGGCCAGCGCCTTCCATGGCGTGGGCAAAGCCGAACTGCCCTTGTTGGCCGAGCTGCACAAGCACCTGCATTAGCCCTGTACCCGAGCCCGTTATCTTGGGCGCGTGCGCATCGTCGACCTCCGCTCCGATACAGTGACGCAGCCAACGCCCGCCATGCGCGAGGCGATGCTGAGCGCGGAACTGGGCGACGACGTATTCGGCGAGGACCCCACCGTGAACGCCTTGGAGGAGCGCATGGCCGTGCTCTTCGGGCACGAAGCGGCGCTCTTCTGCCCGAGCGGCACCATGACCAACCAGATCGCGATCAATGTGCATACCCGTCCCGGCGACGAGGTGCTCTGCGAGGAAGGCGCGCATGTCTACCGCTACGAGGGCGGCGGCATGATGGCCAACAGCGGCTGCAGCGTGAAGCACCTGCCTGCCGATCGCGGCCGCTTCACTGCCGATGATGTCGAAGCGGCCATCAACGACCGCAACGCCGCTTACCTGGCCAACACGCGGCTGGTGGTGATCGAGAACACCGTGAACCGCGGCGGCGGCGCCGTCTGGGACATTGCCGAAACGGCGCGCATCCGAACGATCTGCGATGCCCATGGCCTTGCGCTCCACCTCGATGGCGCGCGGCTCTTCAACGCCATGGCCGTTGATGGCAGCTCACCGCAGGATTGGGGCCGCACCTTCCAGAGCATCTCCATCTGCCTCAGCAAGGGCCTTGGCGCCCCGGTGGGCAGCGTGCTCACCGGCGATCGGACCTTCATCCTTCAGGCCCGTCGCGTGCGAAAGCGCTTCGGCGGCGGCATGCGGCAGGCGGGCATGCTCGCAGCGGCCGGCCTCCATGCGCTCGATCATCATGTGAAGCGCCTCGCCGTTGACCACGCGCGCGCCAAGCTCATCGGCGCAGCGATCAGCACAAGGCCCTGGTGCAAGCACCTGATGCCGATCGACACCAACATCATCATCTATGACCTGCGCGCTGAACGCACGGCGAAGGAGCACGTGGCGCTGCTCGAGTCGAAGGGCATCCGCTGCTTCGCCATCGGCCCAAGCCAGGTGCGCATGGTCACCCACCTCGACATCGGGGACGAAGGCACTGATCGGACCATTGCCGCGCTGAACAGCATCACTGCATGAAAGCCGCCATCCTCGCTGCCATCGCTTTCACCCTTGCATCCTGCACCGGTGCGCAATACCTGGAGAAGGGAACGCACGATGGTGTCGAGGTCGCTTACCGATGGAACCACCCGCCTGGCAAGCCCAGCGAGCTGCTCCTGCGCTTGAAGAACATCGCCGATACTGACCGCGCCATCGCGCTGGCCATCGACCTCCACTACCAGGGCCGCAACGTTGAATCGTTCGAGGCCGACACCTGCTTGCGCCCCGGCATGATGCTCTTGGGCAAGCTCAATGGGATCTACTTCATCCCGGAGCGCCTCACCACCGATCAGATCAAGGATGGCGGCGCTCAGATCGAAGTGACGCGTACGGATGTGACCAAGGCCCCCTGCCCGTGATCAAGCGCAATGCCATCGACCGTGCGTTGCCAGCGCTGATCGCCTTGCTGCTGGTGGCTTCCGGACTGCTCCTGGGGTGGCATCACCGTGAAACCGAGCAGCGCACGGCGGACCTGGCGGGCATGGGCCTCCTGCGTGCCCAGCAGATGCTTGCGGTCCGGATCGAAGCCATGTTCCATGAATGGGAGGAGGATGCCGTGGAGGAATCCTCCTCCATCGCCGAAGGCATCAGCGATGAGCAGATGATCCTGCGCTGGAAAGGGCTGCTGCGCTCGGATTGGCCCGTGATCTCCATCCGATTGGCCGACGAGTTCGGCAACGAGACCAGCCTGCACCGGAAAGACACGGCCTTACTGCTCGTGCGCACGCAGCAAGGAGGCCCGGACAGCCTGCCCATGGCTTATACCATCAGCGAGCGCGGCATGGACACCGTGCCAAAGCCGTGGGGCGCATTCGGGCGCTACGACCCGCGAGAGCGGATCTGGTTCAGCAAGGCGCTGGAGAACCGGCGCGAGGAACCGGTCTGGAGCGAACGCCAGTTCGGCGATAGCGTGCAGCGTGTGTTGCAGGTTTGTCACCTGATCCGCAGCAAGAGCCCCGAGCAGGCCTTCCGTGTGCTGCTGCTCGACATCGACCTCGGCCGCGCCGCCTCCATGGATGCAAGGTCACCCAGCCTGGTGCGCTACGGCATGCTGCTGATCAATGGCGACGCCCGTGTGTATGCCAGCAACCCAGCTGCCACCGAAGAGCCCATGGCCATGGTGCTCTCCCGGGCGCTCCCAACCTGGATCGAACGGAAATTCAACAAGTCCATCATCCTGGAAGAGGGCGGCCGGTCCTACGCCGTCCAAGTGAGTCCCGTGCAACTGAACGGCTGCCAGCTGTATACGGCCATCGGCATCGAAGCCACGGAATTCGCGGAGCTCACGAGCAGCGAGCTGCGCGCCAATCGCATCGCGGCTGCCATCCTGGCCACCTTGGCCGTTTTGCTCATCCTGCTCGCCTGGCGGGGCCGGATGCGGCGACGGGCTGCTGGAATTCTCGCATTGCAGGCACGCCAGCTGCAGGATCGCCTCACGAAGGCCACAGGTGAGCGTGAAGTGCTGAGCCGAGAGGTGCATCATCGGGTGAAGAACAACCTTCAGGTGGTGAGCAGCTTGCTGAACCTCCAGGCATCCTCGCTCGACGATCCGCACGTACGAGACGAATTCCTGCGCGGCAAGCGCCGGATAGACACCATCGCGCTGGTTCACCACCGCCTGTATGACCAGCCTGACCTGCGCAACATCAATCTCGATTCCTTCCTGAGGCAGCTCTCGGACTCCATCGCTGGCATGCACGAAGGACTGCGTTCCACGGTGAGCATCGGCGTGGAGGCCAATGGCCTGAAATGCGACCAGGACACCGCCATCGAACTGGGCATCATCGTGTGCGAATTGGTGAACAACGCCTTTCAGCACGCATTCCCGCACGCCACGGGCGGCCACATCGATCTCACGGCTTCGCGCGTGGAGGGCGACCTGTACCGCTTGGTGGTGAGCAACAACGGCGTCCCGCCCGCGAACGGCGCGCGCAGCGGACCGGGCAAGCTGGGACTCGAGATCGTGGAGGCGCTGGCCGAGCAGCTCGATGGCAGCCTGCACATGCGCAACGATGGCCATGCGGCCTTCGAAGTGCTCTTCCGCATGCGGCACACAGGCACCTCAGCGGAAACCGACGAGGCCCAAGGCACCAAGTAGGCCGCCGCTCGCCCTGAGCAAGGTGATCTCCGCCACCTTGGCATCGAAGCCGGCTACAACGGACTGCCGCTCGGCATTCGCCAGGTCCAACTGGGCCTGGCGGAACTGAAGGCCGGTGAGCAGGCCGGCTCGGAACAGCTCGCGTGTGCGATCGAAGTTGAGCTGGGCCGTTGTCACGGCATCACCTTGCATCCTCAAGACCTCGCGCTGGCTGCGCCACGTGGTGAAGGCATTCCGCACATCGCGCTCCACTTGAAGGCGGGCCTGCTGCTCCGCAAGCTGGGCATTCTCGGCTCGCAGTCTCGCTTGCTCGGCCTGGGTGCTGACCCGTCCGCCATCGAACAAGGGAACGCTGACCGTGACGCCGGCATTGAGGCCTTGCGTGTAGGTGCCGAGCACGAGGCCCACTCCATTGCGCTGATCATTCACGCCGTAGTTCGCGTTCAGGTCGAGACGTGGCCAGCGCAACGACCTCGCGATCCGCTGCTCCACTTCCGCAGCGCGCACCTGGGCGGTGGCCGATGCGAGCTGCACGTTGCCCTGCAGGGCCTCCTGCACCAGCTGCTCCTGCGACAAGCCTTGGGCGTAGGTGATGCTCCGGGAAACGCGCAACGGCGCATCGGGCGCCCGCCCGATCAGCACGTTAAGGTCGCGCGCACTGCGTTCCCGTCGCTGGCGTGCGAGCAGGTACGCCGTGCTGTCGGACTGCAGATCCACTTGCGCGTTGAGCAAATCCAAGCGGCCCGTGCCGCCCAGAGCCGCCTTCCCTTCCTGCCGCTGGTAACGGTCGGCGCTGATCTCCACGATGCGTTGCGTGATCGACACATCCTCATCCAGCGCGGCGAGGGCGTAATACAGCGCGATCACCTGCGTGAGCGTGCCCTCCACCTGGGCGCGGGTGCGGAGATCGGCCAGCTGGGCGCTCAACTGAGCACGATCGAGCGTGGCGAAATTGCCCATGCCATTGAAGAGCGTGTAGGTGAGGCCGATCTGCCCGCCGAGGGAGGTGTTCACCACGCCGGTGCGCTCCACATCGGGGATCCCTTCGGTGAAGTCGAGCCGGGTGTCCTGGTTGCTGTAGTTGCCGCGCCCAGAGGCCTCGAAGCGCGGCAGCAGGCCCGCATTGCCCGCAGTGGCTTGCGCATCGGCGATGGCCGCCTCGTTCTTCGCGATGCGGATGCCGTGCTCGTTGGCGAGCGCAAGCTGGATCGCAGCGGAAAGCATGAGCGTATCCTGAGCGAACAGTACGGCAGCGCACACGAAAGCACTAGTGCTCGCGATGATCCTCAAGGTTCTCATAAGGTAGTTCGATCACGGCGGGTTCAACGGATTCGGCGCTCGGCCTCTCTGCGTTCCAGGCCCAGCCCATGAAGCGCCGCAGCTCGTTCAGCACGGCCATGAGCACCGGAATGAGGATAAGCGTGACGAATGTGGCGATGGCCAGGCCGTACGCCACGGTAATGGCCATGGGAATGAGGAATTGCGCTTGGAAGCTCTTGTTCAACGTGATGGGCAACAGGCCGGCCACCGTGGTGAGCGAGGTGAGCAGGATGGGCCTCAGGCGAGAGAGCGCTGCGGTGCGCAACGCTTCGTGGAAAGGCATGCGCTCCTTCATGTTATCATTGAACGTGCTCAATAGCACCAATGAATCGTTGACCATCACGCCGATCAGGGCGATCATGCCGAAGAAGCTGAAGAGGCTGATCTGCACGCCATGCAGCCAATGGCCCCATGCGATCCCGATGAAGCCGAAGGGGATGCAGAGCAGCACCACGAGCATCTGCCAGAAACTGCGCAGCGTGATCACGATCATGGCGAACATGATGATCAGCGTGATGGGCATCACGCGCATGGCGCTGGTGCCCACCTTGCGGCTCTGCTCTCCCTGGCCCTCGAAGCTGTAACTGAGACCGGGGTACTTGGCAAGCAGCGGCGGCATCACCTCGGCAGCGATCACGCCCTGGGCATCGGTGGCGCTCTGGGCGCTGCTCGCCAGGTCGGCCTCCACGCGGACCTCCCGCTTCCCATCCAGGTGATTGATGGCACGGATGCCCCGTTCGATGTGATACGTGACCAGTTCGCTCAAAGGGATCTGCCGTCCGTCGATGGTGCGGATGCGCATATCCTCCAGATCGCGGAGCGATGCGCGGGCAGCTTCCGCGAAGCGCACTTGGATCTTCACCTCATCCTCGCCGCGCTGCACGCGCTGGGTCTCAAGCCCGAAGAAGCCCTGCCGCACCTGACCGGCGATCTCCTGGGCGTTAAGGCCCAGCAGGAACGCCTTCTCCTTGAGCTGCAGCACCACCTCCCTGTTACCCGGGCGGTCACTATCCACCACATCGCGAAGGCTCGGGAGCTCTTGCAGCTCCGACCGCAACTCGGTCTTCGCCGCGTTGAGCTCCGATAATTCGTTGCTGCGCAGCGATACCGATACGGGCTTCCCGAAGGGCGTGGCCAGCCCGAATGTGAGGTTCTGCACACCCGGGACCGTGCCTGCCATCTCCCTGATCCGGTTGCTGAAGTCCTCCGCGCGGAAGCCGCGCTGCTCTCCATCGAGCAGTATGATGTTCAGCTTGCCCTGCTCCGCGCGGGGCCCGAGCATGGATTGGACCTTCAGCACCACGTCCTGGCTGTCCTCGCGGTTGGCGCTCAGCTCATCGTTCAACTTCCAAACGAGCTGCTCCATGCGCTGCAGTTCGCTCAGGACGATCGATTCCCGCGTGCCTGTGACCATCTCAAGGTCAACAGCCACATCGTCGCGCTCGATCACCGGGAAGAACGTGGTCTTGATGACGCCTTTCCCGACGAAGCCGATCGTCACAGCCAACAGGAAGAAGCAGATGCCCACTGTGAGCATCTTGTGCCGCATAATCCGATCGAAGAATGGACCGTAGCGCTTCTCGCGCAGCCAACCCATGAAGCCATCCATGCGCGCCTCGAAGCGGTTCTTCTGCCTCGTGAGGCCCTTCGAGTGCGCTACGTGCGCTGGCAGCGTGAAGGCTGCTTCCACCAAGGAAAAGCCAAGCGTGGCGATCGTGACGAAGGCAAGGGCCGGCGCGAAATCACCCAAGCGGCCCTCGATGAAGAAGAAGGTGCTGAAGGCGGCCACCGTAGTGAGCACCGAGCTGACCACAGCCGGCAGCACCTTCCGGATGCCGATGAAGGCAGCCTGGACCGGGGGATGGCCGCGCTCGAACTCCTGGTAGATGCTCTCGGTGATCACGATGCCGTCATCGACGAGGATGCCGACCACGAGGATCATCCCGAAGAGGCTCATGACATTGATGGTGATGGCTGAGGGCGCCAGGATGAACATGCCGGCGAAAGCGACAGGTATGCCCACCGCCACCCAGAAGGCAAGGCGCCAATTGAGGAAGAGCGCCAGCGTGACGAGCACGAGGACGAATCCCTGCAGGCCGTTCTCCACGAGCATCTCGATCCGCTGCCTGAGGACGGTGGTCGCATCGCTGATGAGCGTGGCCTTCACAGCGCTGCCGCGTGCGTTGAAGTCCTCCATGTACTTCAAGGTGGTCTCAGCGATGAAAAGGATGTCCTCGCTCACCGTGCTGCTCACCGTGACCACGACGCTGGGCACCCCGTTCACGTAGTTCCGCGCTGGGTCATCGGCCCAGGCATCGCGCACATCAGCAACGTCCTGCAAGCGCAGCATCCGACCGTCGGCTCCGGCCCTCACCACGGTGTTGCGCAGGCCTTCGGCTTCCACGCGCTTATCGCGAACACGGATGAGCAGTTCCTCGTCGCTGGTCTTGATCTTGCCGCCCGTGACATCGAGGTTCGCGGCCCTTACCGCCGCAGCGGCCTGCACGAAGCTCAGGTTGTTGGCGCGCAGGTCGGCTTCGCGGAAGGCCACCTCGATCTCTTCCTCCGGGAAGCCGCTGAGCTCCACCTTGCTGAGGCCATCGACCGAGCGAAGGTCCTGCTCCACACGGCGGGCCATGGTCTTCAGCGCACGCAGGTCGACGCCCTCACCGCTGAGCGCGAAGCTCACCGCCGGGCGGATGTTCTCCAGCTTGAACGTGCGGATGGGCTCCATGCCTTCAGGCAACTGCGGAATGCGGTCCACCGCGTTCTTCACATCCTGGAGCACCGCATCCGTGTCGTATCCCTTGACCACCTCGACCGTGATGATGCCGCCGTTCTCCTGGCTCACGCTGCTCACGCGCTCCACGCCGCTCACGCCCTTCACATCATCCTCGATGCGCAGCACGACGCCCTCCTCCACTTCTTCAGGAGCAGCGCCCGGATAGATGATCTGCACTTGGATCGTTCGGCTCTCCACCTCAGGGAAGAGCGAGCTCCGCGTGGACCTCAGGCCGAAGATGCCGAAGATGAAGATGAGCACCATCACGGTGTTCACCGCAACGGGGTACTTGATGAAGTATGCGGTCAGGCCTTTCATGGCTGCACGGCGGCTACACGCATTCCTTCATGAGCGCCGCTGAGGCGATCGGTCACCACCACCTGCCCATTCGCAAGGCCGCTCACCACGGCCTGCTCCACGCCTTGGTGCAGCACCTCCACCGGCTGCTTCACCAGCGCGCTGTCCTGCACGGTGTAGAGGGCCGCATCCTCCAACAAGGCGCTTCGCGGAACGCTCACCGCATCGTTCAGCGAACCGGCCATGATGGTGCCCGTGAGGTATTGGCCATCGCGCAGTCCTTGACCGTTCACCTGGACGAAGAGCTTCACTGTCTGCGTGCCGCCATCTATGCTCTCACCGACCCGGATGATGCGGCCCTTGTAGGTTCCAGGGACTTCATGGCTGGCAAGGCGAAGCGTATCGCCCACCTTCACGAAGGCCAACTCGCCCGCACCGATGGCCGTCTCCATTTCCAATGAGCCCGGCGCGATGAATTCTCCGAGCCGTGTTCCCGGCGTCACGATCGTGCCCGCTTCTATGCCGGCTCCAACCACCACGCCATCGAATGGCGCCGGTACGGTGTACTTGGCGAGCCGCTCGTAAAGCGCTCGAATGCCGTAGTACTGGTCGAGGACTCCGCGGCCTGCGAGGTAATTGCGTTCTTGCTCGCTCACCACCTTCGGCAGATCCGGCAACTGGCCTTCCACCGGTACGCTCTTCAGATAGCTATCCCATTTCGCCGCGACATCCGGCAGGTCGATGCGGAGATCAGGCACAAGCTGCACCAGGGTCCGGATGAAGCCGCTCTGCTGGGCGTTCACCTGCGCACGCACCTCGCCATCATCAATGCGGAACAGCACCTCGCCTTCGGCGAAGCTCACACCCTCGCGGAAATCCTTGCCGGTACGCAGCACGGTGCCGCCCACTTCCGCGGTGATCACCATGCGGTCCATGGCGCGGAGCCTGCCAGTTACCGGGATGCTCAACTGCACGGGGCCGTTCCGCGCCACAAGCGTTCGAACCAGGCGCGCCTGCGTCGCTGGCGTTGACCGCTCGGTATCGGCCTTGCTGTCCTTCAACTTCCTGCAGGTGACCACGCCACCCACCATGAGCACTAGGCCAAGGACGATTGACAGGCGTCTTCTTAAGAGATCATTCATGCGCGGATGGATCGGATGATGAATTCGGGGACGGACTTGCGGCGCTTGCTGATCATGCGGCGGAAGGCCTCGTCGGTGATGCCGTGTATGTGCGTGATCATGGGCCGGGCGATGAAGGGGTGCGCGCAGAGCGCCATGATGTTCACCAGCAGCTCGCGCGGGTCGATGTCGATGATCTCGCCGCGCTCGCGCGCTTCCGACACGAGTCTCAAGAAGCACTGGCGGCTCTCCATGCCCCGGTCGATGAAGGCGCGCAGCCCTTCGGGATCGCGGTTCACCTCATTGGCGATGAAGAGCGGGAGCTGCGGGTTCTCCGTCATGCGGTCGAGGTAGGCCCCTACGAAGGCCTCGATGGCCTCGAAGAGGTGCTCGCGCCCTCTGAGCGAATCCCAGATGCAGCCGAATTGCTTCTCCACCCCGCCCTTGAACACGCCCTCGAAGAGCCGCTGCTTGTCCCGGAAGTAGTAATGGAGGAGCGCCTTGTTGATGCCGGCCTCATCCGCCACTTCCTGCATGCGGGTGCCCGCCATGCCCTTGCGGATGAAGACCGCGCGCGCAGCTTCAAGGATGCGCTGCTCGGTGCTCTCTTCCTTCACGGGGGCCATGCGGGCGCAATATTAACCATCTGGTTAAACCCGATGGTGAGGCGCCATGACCAACCGTTGGTGCGCCGCTTGCGCGCAGGCAGCGGCTGAGGGCATCAAGGCACCGGCACCTGCCGGCCCGGTGCGGGCGCTAGCTTTGGCACACCATGCGGAACCCCTGCGCGCTCGCCCTCCTGTTGCTCACGCCCACCTTCGCTGTTGGAGCTGTCGGCGTTGTGGTTGAATCGAAGGTGTACCACGCTCCGGGCATCGGCCCTCGGGTGGAGGTGAGCATGGCCTTCCTCGCGGGAACGCTGATCACGGCGCCGAACGCGGCGGGCTTCATGCAAGCGCGCGTGGAAGCGCTCACGCTGATCGAGCAGAACGGCGCCATCAAAGCCTTCGCGAAGACCGAGGTGCTCGGGCCGGAGCGGCTCGATTCGATCCAGGTCGATCTGATCCACCAGGAGACCTTCAACCTGGCGCCTGGTAGCTATGAACTGGTGCTGGAGCTGCGCGACCTGAACAGCACCGACACCACCGTGACACGGCATCGTTCACCGCTGGCCATCGGAGCGGCACCGGCAGGCGTGAGCATCAGCGATATGCTGCTCGCCGAGCGCATCGAGCCGGCCACCGCCGAGCGTCCTCGTCCATCGGGATACTGGCCGGTCCCGCTCTTGAGCGATTACCTGCCTTCGGCCATCGCCAGCCTGGGACTCTATGCCGAGGTGTATGGCACGGACTCGGCCTTCGGCGCGGATAGCCTCTTCCTCTTGAACGTGCAGATCGAGGACTTCGAGCACAAGCGCGTGCAAGGCGCCTTCAAGCGGAGCATGCGCGCCAAGGCGGCCCCCGTGGTACCCGTGGCCTTGGAGATGCCCATCGACCAGCTGCCTAGCGGCAACTACGTGGCCGTTGTTGAGGCCCGCGACCGCAGCGGAGCGCTCATCGCGCGTCGCGAGCTCTTCTTCCAGCGCAACAATCCGATCCAGCGCAACTACGACCTCGAATCCATGGCCACGCTCGACCTCAGCAACACCTTCGCAGGCGCGCTCACGGACCGCGACACGCTCGCCGAGCACTTGCTGAGCATGCGGCCCATCGCCGATCCACTTGAGCGGAAGATCATCGACGACCGCTGGAAGGACCAGGACATTGACCTCATGCGCCGCTTCTTCTACAGCTTCTGGATGAACCGTGGCGGCGCGGACCCGGAAGCCGCATGGAACGCCTACCGGGCGGAAGTGATCAAGGTGAACAAGCTCTTCGGCTGCCGCGTGCAGAAAGGCTACCAGACCGACCGCGGAATGGTCTTCCTGAAGTATGGTGCCCCCAACAGCATGATGGACCGCTTGAATGAGATGGATGCCTACCCGTACACCATCTGGCATTACTACCGCGCGGGCCGCTTCACCAACCGGCGATTCGTGTTCTACCAGCCCGACCTCGCGAGCACCTGCATGCAATTGCTGCACAGCGAGGTGCCCGGTGAGATCCAGAACCCGCGCTGGAACCAGATCCTGCACAGCCGCAACGTGGCCATGCCGAATGTGGACCCGGCCAAGGTCGATACCTACAGCGGCGAGCGCGCGAACGAATTCTTCCAGATGCCGCGCTGACCGGCGCAAGCCGAAGCGCGCCACCTTTGCCGCCGCATGAACCGGACGGCGGTCGTCATCCTCAACTACAATGGCCGGGCCTGGCTCGAGCGCTTCCTGCCGGGGGTGCTCGCCCATAGCCCAGGGGCCGAGGTGATCGTTGCGGACAACTGCAGCACCGATGATTCACGCATCTGGTTGCGCGGCGCGCATCCGAGCGTCCGGTGCATCGCATTGGAGAGGAACCTCGGCTTCGCCGGGGGCTACAATGCTGCGCTCGCTCAGGTGGAAGCCGGGCGTTACGTGCTGCTGAACAGCGACGTGGAAGTGACGCCGGGCTGGCTCGATCGGCTGAACGCGTACATGGACGCGCACCAGCGCATGGCGGCCTGCCAGCCGAAAGTCCTCTCGCACGCGGCGCCGCAGCAATTCGAGCACGCTGGTGCCGCGGGCGGCTGCATCGACCGCAACGGATACCCCTTCTGCCGCGGCCGCATCTTCGAGCTCACGGAGCAGGACAACGGCCAGTACGACGACGATCGCGCCGTGTTCTGGGCAACGGGCGCGTGCCTGATGATCCGCAGCGATGCCTTCCGCGCAGCGGGCGGATTCGATGACGCGCTCTTCGCGCACATGGAAGAGATCGACCTGTGCTGGCGACTGCGCCGGATGGGCTGGAGCATCGGCTACACGAGTTCGGCGCGCGTGCTGCACGTGGGCGGCGGCGCGCTCGGGTACGGCCATCCTTTCAAGACCTACCTCAATTTCCGCAACAGCCTCATCGTGCTCACCAAGAACCTGAAGTCGCGCGCCCTCTGGCTGCGGCTGCTGCGCCGATTGGTGCTCGATGGATTCGCCGCGCTGAAGTTCCTGCTCGAAGGGCATCCCGGCCATGCCTGGCAAGTGGCGCACGCGCATTGGTCGTTCTTCGCGGCGCTTCCGCGCGTGCTGCGCCAGCGCCGCGAGCTGATGCGCGCCGAGCGCGACCCGGACCTCACCGGCCTCTATCTGCGCAGCATCGCCTACGACCGCTTCATCATCGGATGGCGCCGCTTCGACCAGCTCGATGCCAAGGCCTTCGTTCAGGAGCGCTCCAGCAAGTGAAGCACCGCCAAGCGGTAGCCATCAAGGCCCAGGCCCATGATGCTGCCGACGCACGCCGCGCCCACGATCGATTCGTGGCGGAAAGACTCGCGCGTCAGCAGGTTGCTGATGTGCACCTCCACCACCGGCACACGCACGGCGGCCACGGCATCTCGGATGGCCACTGAAGTATGGGAGTACCCTCCTGCATTCAGCACCACGCCCTGGAAGGCGCCCTCTGCTTGCTGAATGGCGGTGACGAGCTCCCCCTCGAGGTTGGTCTGCAGGTGCTCGATCACCACCTGCGGAAGCGCCTCGCGCAATTCAACCACATACTCCTCGAACGAGCGGCCGCCATACACCGACGGCTCGCGCGCACCCAGCAGGTTCAGGTTCGGACCGTTCAGGATGAGGATGCGCGGGGCTGGGGTCATGCGGGCGAAGTTCGCTATCCCCGTGGAGTGATGAACCATCCACACCGCCGCGTTGGCATTGCGCTCCGGGACCCGTGGCCGGTGCAGTACATGCCGCTTCACCTTCGCACGCATGGATTGGGACAAGGCGCTTCGCGGATTCCGCATGCACCTGAAGCTGGAGCGCTCACTTAGCGACCGCACCCTTGCGGCCTATCTCACCGACCTGGCCAAGCTGCGCGCTTTTGCCGAAGAGCAGGTTCCGCCCATCGCGCCGGACGCCTTCGCGCTCGATGATCTGCAGGAGTTCATCTCGTCCGTTGCTCGGGGCGGCGCAGCCGCCACCAGCCAGGCGCGCCTGCTCAGCGCGGTGCGCATGTTCCACCGGTACCTGCGCAAGGAGAGGTCGATCAGCGATGACCCGAGCGCGCTGCTCGGAAGTCCGCGCTTGGGCCGCAAGCTGCCCGTGTTCCTCACCCTCGATGAGATCAACGCCATCTGCGACGCCATCGACCTGAGCAGGCCGATGGCCCACCGCGACCGCGCCATGGTGGAGACGCTCTACGGCTGCGGCCTGCGCGTGAGCGAGCTCTGCGGATTGCGGATCTCGCGGATCAGCGCGGCGGAAGGATTCGTGCGCGTGGTGGGCAAGGGCGACAAGGAGCGGCTGGTCCCCATCGGAGCGGAGGCGCTGCACTGGATCGGACTCTACCAGACCCATGAGCGCGGCCATCTCCCGATGAAGAATGGCGCGGAGGACATCCTGTTCCTGAACCAGCGCGGAAGCGGCATCTCCCGCATGTGGGTCTTCAAGCTGGTGCGCGCGCTCGCGGTGAAGGCCGGCGTGCGCAAAGCCATCGGCCCGCACACCTTCCGCCACTCGTTCGCCACGCATTTGGTCGAGGGCGGCGCCGACCTGCGCGCCGTGCAGGAGATGCTGGGCCACGCCAGCATCACCACCACCGAGATCTACACGCACCTCGACCGCGAATACCTCCGCAGCAGCATCCTGCAATTCCATCCGCGCGGGCGCTCGTGAGGCCTTGGCCTTGCCCGATAACTTGCGCGCCGAATGCGAACGGTCGTCCTCCCGTTGCTGGTCCTATCGGCCACTGCCTGCGCCCAGCAGCCGTGGTCCATAGGCGCGCGCGGCCACTACGGCTTCTTGTGGGCGCACCGGCCGGCCAGCTGGATCCTCGTGGAGGGACATGCTGGTGCCACTGAGCTGTTCGTTGAACGGCAAGTGGAAGGCGACCGGGCCTGGCACCGGTCTTACGGTATGCCTCGGTACGGGGTGCTCGCCGTCCATACGCGCATGGCGAACCCGGAGCGCATCGGCGACGCCATCAGCCTGATGCCCTACCTCTCCTTCCCGCTGGCCCAGGGCGAACGCTTGAGCTTCGGCTTGCGCGTGGGATGGGGCGTGGGCTACATCGCCAAGCCCTTCGACCGGCTTGAGAACACGCGGCAGATCGCCATCGGCTCGCGGATCAACGGCTCCCTGCAGCTGATGCCCGAGCTGCGCTACGATGCGCGACGCCTTGGCCTGCACCTTGGCCTCAGCCTCGATCACTGGAGCAATGGCAGCGCGAGGCAGCCGAACCTCGGCCTCAACTTCCTCAGCCTCGCGCTCGGCGCATCATACGCATTGGGCCATGCGCCACCACAGCGCGCCGTGCCCGAGACGCGCGGGTTCGAGCGGGAGCGTCGCGAGTTCTGCGTGGTGGGCGCATTCGGAATGAGCGAGAGCGGCCGTCCGCTCAACGGACAGTACAGCGTGTACGTGCTCAGCGCCGACGCGAGCTGGCGCATGGGCGGCAAGGGCGCGCTGTGCGCAGGCATCGATGCCTTCAACAAGGGCGACTTGCCCACGGTGCTTCCCGGCCTTGAGGGAAGAAGCCGGGCGGAGCTCACCCAAGCGGGCGCGCACATCGGCGGCTCGCTGCTCATGGGCCGCGGCGAATTGCTCTTCCACTTCGGCGGCTACCTCTTCTCCCCAGAACCCGATGATGCGCCGGTGTACCAGCGCACGGGCATGCGGTACCGGCTGGGCAAGCACCTGCTCGCCAGCGTGTGCCTCAAGACGCACTTCGCCACCGCCGACCATTGGGAGTTCGGCATCGGATACCGATGGAATTGAAGCGCCTCCTCCCTTTCCTCTTCATCGTGCTCGCAAGCTGCCAGCGCGATCAATGGGACGATTGCGTGACGAGCACAGGCGCCGTGCAAGTTGAAGGCCGCGCCGTCCCAGCCTTCAGCTCGATCGAGATCGACGACCGCATCGACCTCGTGCTCGGATCGCGCGCCACAGGCAGCGTGGCGGTGGAAGGCGGTGCCAACCTCATCGGCCAAGTGGTCACTGAAGTCAAGGACGGCACCCTGCGCATCCGCAACGACATGCGCTGCCGATGGGTGCGCAGCTTCAAGCCGCGCATCACGGTGCATGCACCCGTGGAAGGCATCTGTCGCATCACCCTGCGCGGCACCGGCGACATCAGCTGCGCCGATACGCTGCGCTGCGCCGCGCTCCTACTGGAGCAATGGGGCGCTGAAGGCACCGCCGCGCTGAAAGTCGATGTTGACCGCCTCGACATCGCGCTGCACACCGGCGCCGGCGATGCGCTCATCACTGGCGCCTGCAACGAAGCGAACCTCTACAGCGGCATCATGGCGCCCATCGATGCGAGCGGGCTTCGCGCAAGCACGGTGCGCGTGAACAACAGCAGCGTGGCGAACGTGCGCTGCTGGGCGGTGAATGAACTGGACGCCCAGGTGCGCAGCGTTGGCGACGTGTTCTACAAAGGCGATCCCGCCAGCATCCAGAGCGTGATCACGGGAAGCGGGAGACTGATCGCCGAGTAGGACCCTCAGTCGCGCACCCAGGCCCCACGCGCAACGGCCTCGGCATTCGGCGCGAGCACCAGGTAGCCGTACACTCCGGACGGAAGTGCACTGGCATCGAATTCCACGCGTGCATCCATGATCAGCCGCTGCATCACCAAGCGCCCGGTGGCATCGCGCAGCTCGAAGAGGCCGCCCGCCTCAGCGCCATTCAGCAGCACCTGCACCATCGACGATCCCGGATTCGGCACCAAGCGGACCGCGCTGGCGAAGGATGCGATGTGCACGGCACGGGTGCCGGAGTAGGCAGCCGTTCCATCCTCATCGACTTGATGCAAGCGGTAATAATTCACGCCCTGCACGGGATGCTCATCGACGAGCCGATAGGCAATCGCCTGCGCACTGCTGCCGGCGGCCTGCATATGCCCGATGGCCTCGAAGGACCGTCCATCGCTTGAACGCTCCACGCTGAAGTATGCCGTTCCCGATTCACTCGCGGCGCGCCATTCCAGGTTGACGCCTGTGCCTTCGCTGTGGGCATCGAAGCTCAGCAACTCCACAGGAAGGACCGTGCAATCGAGCGAGGCGCCGTTCTGCAGGATCCAATCCAGGCTGAAGCCCGTGCTGCTCTGGCTCCAGTTGCTGATGTACATGAGGTAGACCTGTCCGATCACGACCTGCATGCCGGGGACCCATCCGCAGCGTTGCGGCGCGACCAACGGGCAGTCATCGAACGTGGAGGGGATCCCATAGGAAACCGCCGTGCTCGCGAATTGCGGGGGCGAGAATGTTGCGTGGCCCATGCCGGTGGCGTAGCTGCCCGTGCTCGCGAAAGTGGCCGGACCGCTCGACGCGGCGCACCGGATCGGCGGGCCGCTGGGCGGGCAGAGTGTGCCGGGCGTGGTGCCTGGGGGATAAGGCCCCCACACCGCCCAATCGTAATCATCCGGTCCGATCGGGTTGATGGAGAAGCCGAGGTTGCCCGAGGCGCTGGGCGAGAACACGTACCAGGTGCCTTGGAACTCGGTCACGTCGAGGCAGCCGGAGTTCGTAGGATTGATGTCGGCCACATTGCCGGTGTTGGTGGTGTTGTTGCCGATGGACACGTTGCTGCAGATGGTCATGGCGCCGAGGCAATCCTCTTGCGGTGGCGGCGGCGGCACGCAGGTCACCGTGCCGGCATAGGTGGTTCCAGCGGCCGGTGGGGTGCCGGAATTGAACAGCGTGGAGCCGCCGAGCGTGAGGATGTACGAGTTGTCCGTCTGCCACGCGCCCGACGCGTTGTAGGTGAGCACCACCGTGCCGCCGATGTTCACGCCGAACTGCACGGATACGGAAGGCGATCCAAAGGGAACCGTGTAGTACTGGAACGGACCGCCGTTGATGCTCACGCCCACATTCGAGGTGCCCCAGCCGTCGCTAAAGCTGTCGAAGAGCGTGAGGGTGTACACGCAATCGCCCGCAGGCGGCGTGGCACAGGTGATCGCGAGCGGCGCGCACGTGGCATTGGTGGCGCAGTTGTACAGATCCACCAGCACACGGAGCTGCCCGGTGAAGCCCGCTGTCCAGGTCACCGTTGATTGCAGCCCGCAGAAGTCATCGTTGTAGCCGAGCGAGCCGCCGCCGGCGTTGTTGTACAAGGTGATCTGCGTATCGAAGGAAGCCCCGCAGGTGCTGAAGGTGTATGTGTTGCCTGTCACCACATTGATCAGCGCGTACTGACCGCCCTGCACGCACGGCACATTGGTGGTGCCGGGGCAACTGGGTGTTACCGCCGCACCGGTGAGCGTGTTGTTGTTCGGGCATTGCGCTGCCGCAACAGCACCGATCAACAGGAAGAAGAAGGAAGCGGAGAATCTCACCATGCCATTCCTTGACGATGGTGAAAGTAGGGGAATTGCACTTTGCCGCGCTTGCCCTCCATGCCGGTTCTGCACAGCGGCCCAAACTCACTCCTTCACCCAGCGCAGGGTGATGCGCATTCCATCAGCTGACTCGATGCGGATCAAGTACTGACCCGGCGCGAGATGCGCGGTGCTCAAGGTGGTGGAACCGCTCAGTCCCGATCCGGCTGCAATCATGCGCCCCACAGGATCGAGCATCGTGAACGCGTGCGCTCGTTCAGGAAGCGCGACCGTGAGCTGCTCCGAGCCCGGGTTCGGGAAGATGCCGATCCCATGGTCGAGCTGTGCGCCGGATGTACTCAACGCCACATCGCACCAAGTCGTGCCGCCGGGTAATTGGGGGTTCGTGAAGGTGATCTCGCCATCCCAATAGCAGCGGAAGTTCTCACCAGCGTCGATGGTCCAACCGCAGAACGGGTAAGGCACCATGCCATAAATGAAGCCAATCCGTTCGTAATACCATTCACCGCCGAAGACCGGGACACCATTCCCAAGATCAACCATGTACTGCCAGCGCCTGATCGGAACACCATCAACGAGCACTGTGCCCGTATCGTTGACCTGAATGATCCCGGTGTTTCCGATGGCTCCTGCGCAGTACAGGCCATGATTCGGGAAGAACCAGCGATCGCCGGGCACGGCATCGAAGCGCAACAAGGTGTCCCAAGCCGTGCCATTCGGGCTCCATGCGGGCACCATCAAGATGTCGTCTTGCACCGTGGTATAGAGGACCTCATCTATCCACACGGTGTCCTGATCAAGGATGCTCGCACGCATGCCTGTGGTGCGGATGCGCTGGGCAGGATGACCCAAGAACACGGTATCTCCGATGTAGGCCCTGTGGTAATGGCCGTAGAAGCCGATGGACATGTCCTCGTAATTCCATTGGGCGCCGGGCGGGCACCAGCTCTGGGCCATGGTCATGCACGGCTCCAGCAAGCAAGAAATCAGAAATGCGCGCATAGCGAACGAATGTAACCGGAAGTTCTGGATAGGATCGCGTCTCTGCTTGAAAGGTGAGCGCCGCATTCTTCCATGCACCCGATCTTCGTTGCCATGCAACGCGCTCCCTTCGTGCTCTCCGGCGGCGGGGCCCGCGGCTTCGCGCATCTGGGCGTGCTGGAGGCATGTGCCGAAGCGGGCATCACACCTTCAGCCATCAGCGGCACCAGCGCGGGAGCGCTGCTGGGAGCCTTCATTGCCGGCGGCTTGGCACCCGAGGCCGTGCTCGAACTGATCCACGCTCAGGTGCCGGAGGTCTTCAATCGCTGGCGCATCCTGCGCGGCGACCGGCTCTCGCAGCAGCGCATGCGCGATTTCCTCGAGGCCTACCTGCCCGCGAAGCGATTCGAGCAGCTCGGCATTCCCTTCTTCGTGAGCGCCACCGATTTCACCACCGGCCGACAGCGCTTCTTCTCCAGCGGCGATCTGGTGCCTCCGTTGTTGGCCGCCAGCGCAGTGCCCATGATCTTCCCAGCCGTGGAGATCAACAGCGTTTCTTATGTGGACGGCGGCCTCAGCAACAACCTGCCCATCGAGCCCTTCGACGATCGACGGGAGCAGGTGATCGCTGTGTACGTGAACCCGTTGTCGCCGCTCGATGGCCGCATCGGCTTCTGGGAAACGTTCGACCGCACGGTGCACCTCAGTTTCCGCGAAATGGTGGCGCGATCGGCGCAAGGATGCCGATTGCTCATCGAGCCGCCCGACCTCGCCGCCTTCAGCGCCTTCGACCTGCATGATGCCGATTTGATCCGCGCCATCGGCTTCGCGCACGCCAAGCAGGTGCTCACCCACGCGAAGTGATGAGCATCACCTCCGCGTGATGGCCGGTACACGCCGCACAGACCAATCGCGCATCTTCGCCACGCATGAGCAAAGCCCTTCGGAAAAAGGCCACGGAGCTCCTGGGCTTCGGCATGCCCAAGCAGACGGTGTTCGATACGATGGTGCTGGAGCACCCTGAGGCCAAGCCGAGGAAGATCGCCGAGCTGCTGCGCTACATGCCCACGCAATGGGCACGGGAGAAATTCCGGCTTGCGCACCTGACGCTCCTGGGCATCATCGCTTTATCGGCCGCATTGCGCGTGCTCCGCTCCTTGATGGAGAAGGATATCCAATTCGATCAGGCCACGGCCTACCTGAGCCTGGTGCCCATCGCTACCCTTCTCGTAGGCTGGAGCCTTTACCGCTGGCAAGGCCAGGTATTCGAATGGGTGGGCTGGGGCAACATCTTCAGCGGCACCACCCTCCTGAGCGAACTGGGAGCTTTGGCCAAGGGCGAAGTAGATGCATGGTCGATCGCGCTGAGCGCGCTCTCCGTGGGCATCGGAGCGCTATCCCTCTACCTGGCCCGGAGCGCATTCGCCAAGCCGAAGGAAGAGAAGGACCCGTCAGGCGGGCCTGTGCGGTACCTGTTCCCCGTTGAAGAACTCAGCTGACGGCCGCCTACATTTCCCGCGCCTTCCATTCCATGCTACGAACGCTGGCCTTCGGGCTGCTCCCCTTCTCGCTCACCAGCGCTGCGCAGGATGGCGTCTTCCACATCTTCCACAACAACAAGATGCTCGGCACCATCGACGTGCTGCGCGTGGCCCAAGGCGACAGCGTGACCTACTCGATGATCTCGCGTTCGGACTTCACCCTCCTGTGGAAGCGCCACGTGAACACGGTGGCGCGCACGTTGCATGTGGCCGGCCAGGTGACCAACTGCCTCACCACCGTGCACGAAAGCGGCGCATTGCGCGACAGCAGCGCGCTCCGATGCATCGGTGGCCGCGGGCTCTACGTGGTGCATCCGGACAAGGTGTACAGCGCCGACCTGCCTAAGAACCCGTGGTCAACGGCGCGCATGTACTACGATGAGCCAATTGGGCAGGACAGCGTGTTCGTGGAGAGCGAGCTGTTCGAGTGCCCGCTGGAGCGCATCGCGCCGGGCGAGTACATCCTGAAGCTGCCCAACAAGGAGAAGAACCACTACGTGTACCGCAATGGGCAGCTCCAGGAGATCCGCGTTGACCGCGGATGGCTGGGGCTGGTGTTCAGGCGCGCCGGATAACACGCCCAGGTCAGGCCAGCCTAACGCATGATCGACAACTTCGCAGCCTGGCGAAGCAGCCTATCCCGGCTCGTTCGTCTTCCAGCCGCAGCACCACCCATGAAGAAAGCACTACTCGCCCTCCTGCTCGCCGCCGGTGCGCCCCACGTCTCCTTCGCGTTGCAGATCGGACTCACCGTGTGGAATGAGACCTGCGGTCATGCCAACGGCGCGATGGAGGTCAATGTCATGATCGGTCAATGGCCTTACACGTACGCGTGGTCCAACGGCTCTATCGAAGGGACGATCACGGATCTCACCCCCGGCTGGTACACCGTGACCGTGACCGATGCATTGGGCCAGGTCGCAGTGGACAGCGCAGAGGTGCTGGCCGTGCCCTACCTGCAATGGCCCTATTCCATGACCACTCCGCAAGGCGGTCTTTTCGGCTGCGGCGGCTGCAACGCAGGCTTGCATCTGCCCGATAGCCCGATGGACCTCGGCTGGCACAATGTCGAAGGCTTCTTCGCGGTGTCCCCGGCCGCCTTCGATTCCTTCCCGGGATTCGGCTGGCTCTTCGGACCGTATTGTGCCAACGACTATCCGCAGCTCACCATCACGGACAGCACGGGTTGCATGGGCACGGTAACGCTCAACACGCTGAATGTGTCTTATGGCAGTCCCATGGCCTTGCTCGATGTGCAGGGCGCCTGCCTCGGCGCCAATGGGAGCCTTACGATTGACGTGTTCTCTGGCGCCGGCATCGTGGACCAGATCAACGTGACAGTGTACAACGATGCTTGGACGGAGGTGGGCGGGTGCACCGCCTGCGGCTGGCCCGAAGTGTACACGTTCGAGGGACTTGCGGCGGGCGACCACCACATCGTGCGCACCGAGTACTACTACGATCCCTACGGCATGAGCTGTCCGCCTGAGACCTTGAATGTGACCGTGCCCGATCTCGGGCCCTTCTGCGGGCAGGTCTACGGCTCACTCTTCTTCGATCACGACCAGGATTGCACGCAGGACGCGAACGATGAAGCCATGCCTTACCGGGTGATGGAGATCACGCCCGGTCCGGAGTATGTGATCACGAATGCCGCGGGCACCTTCAGTCGGAACCTCACCTATGGGTCGTACACGCTCGATCAGCAAACGGGCACTGCTCTCATCCAGTTGTGCCCGGCGCAGGATCCGATCCCGTTCACGATCTCGGCGGGCTCACCGCTCGTCAGCATCGCAATCGCCGATAGCAGCGCCATCCCCTTCGACCTCGCACTCTTCGGCGCGCAGGGCCCCACGCGCGTCGGCTTCGATGCGAGCTATCACTTGGACGTCCGCAACCTCTCCGGCGCGCTCTCGGGTCCGATCACGCTCGCCTTCGTCATCGATCCGGAGCTCACATACGTGAGTGCATCACCATCGCCGACAATCATCGCTGGCAATACGCTCACTTGGGACCTGCCTGCACTGGGCGCATTCGGCAGCACCGACATCCATATCGCGTTGAACGTGCCTGCGAACATCAACCTGCTCGGCACCGATGTGACGTGCACGGCATCCGTGAGCAACAGCGTGAGCGAGACGACGCTGGCGAACAACGCCATCGCGCTCACGAGCACCATCACCGCCGCGGTCGACCCCAACGACAAGATGGTACGCACCAGCAGCGGCACCAGCGCCACGCAATACTTCATCGGCACCGATGCCTGGCTCGATTACACCGTGCGCTTCCAGAACACCGGCACCGATACGGCCTTCACCGTGGTGATCGTGGACACGCTGCCAGCCGCTTTGGATCCGCTCAGCTTCGAGCCTGGGGCGGCATCGCATCCCTATGATGTCGCCATGAGCGGAGATGGAATCGTCGCCTTCACCTTCGCGAGCATCCTATTGCCGGACAGCAACGTGAACGAGCCGGCGAGCCACGGCCTCATCGGCTTCCGCGTGAAGCTGGACCAACCGGAACTGCCCGGCACGGTGGTGAGCAACGCGGCCGACATCTTCTTCGATTTCAATCCGCCCATCCGCACCAACGATGCGGTGGTGATCACCGAGGTGAGCACCAGCGTCGGCGAAGGCGCGGTGGATGCATGGGCGCTTGCACCGAATCCTGCGGAGGATCATGTGCGCATCATCGGCCCGCAAGAACAAGGTGCTTCCTACCGGTTGCTGGCCAATGATGGCCGCTTGTTGCAAGCTGGACTCTTGGGCGATGGTCGCATCGGCACAGGCGCGCTCGCGAACGGGCACTATCTGGTGCATGTGTCGAATGCGAAGGGCACGAAGGTGCTGCAGTTCGTGAAGCGCTAGCGGTCCTGGCGTTCACTCGGACCATGGGTCCAGTAGCTTGGCCGCATGGGAATGAGGGTCATCATCACCGGCGCGACCGGTTATGTGGGCGAAGGCGTGCTGCTCGAATGCCTCGTGCATCCTGCCGTCGAACAGGTGCTCGTCGTCGGACGGAAGAGCTGCGGCCGCCAGCATCCGAAACTCAAGGAGCTCTTGGTGATGGACTTCTTCTCGCTCGATGCAGCCGTGGACCAACTGCGCGGATACGATGGCTGCTTCTATTGCGCGGGCGTGAGCTCTGTGGGCAAGAACGAAGCGGACTTCACCCGCCTCACCTACGATACGACGCTCGCCTTCGCGAAGGCCATGGTCAGCGCTTCGCCGCAGGCCATCTTCATCTACGTCTCCGGCGCTGGCACCGATAGCAGCGAGAAGGGCCGTTTGATGTGGGCGCGGGTGAAGGGGCGCACGGAGAACGAACTGGGGCGCTTGGGCTTCAAGGCGAACTACAACTTCCGGCCGGGCATCATGACAGTGACGCCGGGCATGCGTAACCCCAAATGGTGGATGCGCGCGCTGGTGCCGGTTTTCGCTGTGCTCATGCCCTGGGCCACTTGCAGCATGAAGGCGGTGGGCCTGGCGATGATCAACGCGGTGCGGAAGGGATATCCCAAGTCGACCATCGAGGTGAAGGACATCAAGGTGCTTGCGAAGACGTAGGGTTACGGCCAGAGCATCTGCCAATAGGCCAACAGGCCGACCATCGGAACGATCAGCACGACGAGCGTTCCATTGAGCCAACGAGGCACGCCGCTTCCACGAACGGCCATGAACAGGCCCGCCGTCATCGCTACGATGATGAGCGGCAGCCAACCCAATGCAGGATGCACATCGGCGAGACCGAAGTAGTACGGCGATTCGTTCAGCAAGAGCACGGATAGCAGCACCGCCAAGGCCACACAGAGCAGGCCGCTCAGAAGTGCCGTAACCAACGCCGATCCGGGATGCTTCCGGATCAGGCGGATTGAATCGCGCAGGAACCAGAAACCACAGCCCACGCCGGCAAGCAGCACGATGCAAAGCACTGCCACCAAGGTCCAGAACAGCCACGGCTGATGGAAGGGCGTTCGGTAGGAGAGCAGCGCGGCGTATTCCGGCCGCTCACTGAAGAGCGAGGCCATTTCCACAGCGTGATCGCCCTTGGCCAGTTCCTCCTTGAGGTCGAAGGTGACGCGCTCGCCGAAGTCGTGGTAGAAGAAGAGGTGCGCCTTGCCGAGCGCGGGGTCGAATAGCGCGCTGAAGAGCGTTCCTTCCCCCATCCGGCTGCGACAAGCCTTCATGCTTTCCAGCACGCGTGTCGCGTGTTCCAATGAAGCATCGGTGCCTTCGCTGAGCAACGCACGACCGGCCTGCAGACGTGGAATCGGGATCGCAGCAGGGTCAGCGCATGTGCTCATGCGCCAGTTGCCTACAGCGTACCACGGGTCGTGGCCTTCGATCAGGGTATCGTTCTCCACGATCAGGTAGTCGCCATTCCTATCAGCCAGGTAGAGCATGGCATGCGGGATGGCGCTGCGGTCGTAACGGCGGAATACGGTGGCGGCCTCGTGCACATCGGCGCACGTGCGGAGCACGAGCCGTATCAAGTCATCCAGGTGAAGCGTGCTGAGCCCTGGTCGTGCTGCCGTATGGTGGATGGGGATGCCGAGTCCATCGTACACCAGCCCGGCTTCGTTCATGCCCATCTGGTCGGTCATGGTGCGCAGGGGGCTGCCGTTGAAGTGGCCGAAATGGATCGCGCCATACTGCCCGTAATGCCCCTGCTCGAACCGCACCTGTGCATTGATGCTCCACGCATCCTCGTTGCAGCCGATGAAGGTGCGGCCGTCGGCGGTCACCTTGAAGCTGGTGCAGGCAGGTGCGCTGAACGGCAGTAGCGCGAAGGGAAGAAGCGTGAGCCGCATGATGAGATCAATGCTGCGCTGGGCTAACGTAACGCGCGGCGGGATGAGTTCGGGTCCACCCTCTCCAGATTCCTTAGCCTCATGTCCTTCGTCCGAGCCCCACCCTACGACCCAAAGCACAAAATCCGCATCGTCACCGCCGCCTCGTTGTTCAGCGGCCACGATGCCGCCAGCAGCATTCCCGCTTAGGCGGGATTTCGCTTCGCTCTACATGCTTGGCGGATCATCCTGATCACCGGCGCCGGGGTGATCCACCTGGGACACGACCGCAGCGTAGAGGACTTGCCAATCAACGCGATGCGGTGCTCATGGCCGGGGTAGTTGTCAACGTGCCGTGCTGAACAGAAGGAACAAGCTGCCAGGGCGCACGATGTCCATCGGCCTCCGTCAGGGTACCTGTTCTGTGCGTGTGGCGGTGGGTGTAGCACCGCCAATGGTAATGAGCACCGGATCGCGATCATTATCGGCGCCTACGTACTTCACCACGCCATCCATGTTCACATCCTCGGGCCAGTAGCCGCTCACCGTGTTGGTGGGCACGTTGCCACCGACGCGTACCAGGATCGGGTCGCGATCGTTCTCTGTGCCGACGTATTTGATCGTGCCATCGCGCAGCACATCGCCGGCCCAGTGCAGCCGTGCGGATCCCACTTGGGTCATCGGCTGGTTGCCGACAACGGGTGTAGCCGGGTCGGACAGGTCGAGCACCGTGGCACCGGACAGGCTGAAGGCCACCGGCAAGAGCGACATGGCCCCGAAGTGATTGCGGTGATGCACGGCGAGGTGGTGGTTCCCCAGCACCAAGGGCCAAAGCGGCCATGATGTGCCATCCATGCCCACGATGTCGCCATCGCGCTGCAGCAAGCACGAGCGTGTGGCCAGCACCCTCGTAGGGTCTGCTACATCGCGTTGTTCCAGCACGACCCAATCCACCACGGCATCCGGTCCGGCGATCGCGAGCACTGCGTTGGTGGTCGCTTCTCCCCCGCCCTTCATGCGGTGGTCGTAGCCCAACGCGGTGTACGGCTCGTTCACGGGCACGAGGCCCGCGCTGCGAAGGCCATCGTTCATGGTGCCGTCCAGTGTGTTGTATGGTCCGGACAGCAGCGTGCGCACCTGCACTTGCACCGGCGCGCACACCGGAATGATCGAGCGGCCGTCCAGTTGCCAGGCGGGGTCATCGGTGATGCATAAGTAGGCGAGTACCGTGGGCACCAGATCGGCTTGTGTGACCGTGCCGGTAATATCCGTGGTGATCAGCGGCAGCACGTTCGCAGCCCAAGTAGCGCTCGTTGCCGAGGATGATGTGTAGTGCTGGGCCGAGGGCGCACCGCTCACCTGATTGGCCAGCGATCCTCCGCTTCCTTCATCCATTCGCCAGTGGCCGATCAGGTTCGATGCGTTCGGATGGGTGCCGTTCAATGGCTTTCCGCTCCACGCCGAAACGGTCTCGATGGGCAGTGCCACGTTCCAGATGCGCACATCGGCCATGGTGCCCGTGAGGCTGACGCCGTAGGTGGTGGTGCCGTCCTGCCCGAAGCAGAGCTGCAAGGCCGTGCTCACATCGCCGATGACGCTCATGGCGGCGCTACGCAACAGCAGGCCATCCTGGAAGATGCGAGCCTCGCCGTTGCGATCGCAGGTCACCGCGATGTGATGCCACTGGTTGTCGTTGATCGGCAGCCCGCTCAGGTCGATGCGATCCACGCCGTCGCCGATGTTGAATTTCCACGTGCTGCCGCTGGTGTTGGTGCTCAGCACCCAGCCGGGGTTCAAGCCGCTGTTCCAATTCTTGTTGCCCACGAACACCGGGTCGCCGGTCCACGAAGCGGGCATCTTCACCCGGCATTCGATGGTGAAATCCTGCGCAGTGCCGAACTGGTACGGTGCGGTGCTGCTGACGCGTGCGTGCTTGCCTGCGGCGAACACGATGGCCGTGGAGGGCGTGATGGTATCGCGGTCGGCAGGCCGAACGGCGGGGTCGATGCCATCGCCGCTCACGAAGGTGAAGATGCGCTGCTCATCGAAGGTGATGCCGCCGTGCCCGGCAGGGCCATTGCCTCCGTGGTCCGTGGTCACGATGATCATCCAATCCTCGTCCGCGGGACGCTGGCGCACCGCGTTCAGGATAGGACCAAGCTGCTGGTCCACCACCTCGATGGCGGCCGTGTATTGCGGCGTGGCGGGGCTGAAGCCGTAGAGGTGCCCGGCGTGGTCCACATCATCGAACTGGAGGAAGAGCACATCGGGATCACCGTTGGTGAGCAGGTTCACCGCCGCATCGGCCACGGCCTGATCGGTGGTGGGGCTCAGCTCCTGATCCGCACCGCTGGTGATCGTTGTGTTGATGGGGGCCCAGTGCGAGATGCTCCGCAGATCAAGGGAGGGGTCCACCGCACTGAGGCGGGCGAAGAAGTGGGGCCAAGTGGCGAACTGGTTGTTGGCGAATGAATTGTCGATGGCCTTGTGCTTCTGCTCCCACACGCCAGTGAGCATGGTGCTCCAACCGGTGGCGCTCCAGGTGGGCGGATGCGTGTTGCCTTGGAAGCTCTGGATGCCCGCTGCGGCCAGGCTGTCCAGGTGCGGGGCATTGGTCGCGAGGATGGCATCGCCGCGGCAGCCATCGATGCCGATGATGAGGACCTTGCGCTGTTGGGCGAAGAGCGCGGCAGAAAAACCGAAGAGAAGGACGAGCAAGGCGGATCGCATGCCCGCAATTTGGCGAAACGCATGATATGCTCTGCTCCACCGATACCTTCGCCTCATGTCCTTCGTCCAAGCCCCTCCCTACGTCCCCAAGCACAAGATCCGCGTCGTTACCGCTGCGTCCCTCTTTGACGGCCACGATGCTGCGATCAACATCATGCGGCGCATCATCCAGAGCACCGGCGCCGAGGTGATCCACCTGGGGCACGACCGCAGCGTGGAGGATGTGGTGAACACCGCGATCCAGGAGGATGCCCACGCCATCGCCATGACGAGCTACCAGGGCGGGCACACCGAGTACTTCAAGTACATGTTCGACCTGCTGAAGGAGAAGGGAGCGGGGCACATCAAGATCTTCGGCGGCGGCGGCGGCACGATCCTTCCGGAAGAGATCAAGGAGCTGCATGCGTACGGCATCACGCGGTTGTACCACCCGGACGACGGTCGTGCGATGGGCCTTCAGGGCATGATCAACGACATGCTCGAGAAGGCCGACTTCGACTTGAGCAACAAGGTGAACGGCGAGGCGAAGAAGCTTACACCGAACAACTGGCCGGCCATCGCCAAGCTCATCAGCACGGCGGAGAACCACCCGGAGGTGTTCGCCACCATTGCCGACGAGATCCACAAGAAGGCCGAAGCGAACAAGGCGCCGATCCTCGGTATCACGGGCACGGGCGGCGCGGGCAAATCATCCATGGTGGATGAGCTGATCCGTCGCTTCATCCTCGATCAGCCCACGAAGACCATCGGCGTGATCAGCGTGGACCCTAGCAAGCGCAAGACCGGCGGCGCGCTGCTGGGCGACCGCATCCGCATGAACAGCATCCGCGGCGAGCGCGTGTACATGCGTTCACTGGCCACGCGCCAGAGCAACCTCGCGCTGAGCAAGCACGTGAAGGAGGCCGTGAGCATCCTGAAGGCCGCCGGCTTCGACATGATCATCCTCGAAACGAGCGGCATCGGCCAGAGCGATACGGAGATCCTCGACCACAGCGATGTCTCGCTCTACATCATGACGCCCGAGTTCGGCGCGGCCACGCAATTGGAGAAGATCGACATGCTCGACTTCGCCGATGTGGTGGCGATCAATAAGTTCGACAAGCGCGGCGCACTCGATGCCCTGCGCGACGTGAAGAAGCAGTACAAGCGCAACCACCAGCTCTGGGATGCCAACGACGATGACCTGCCCGTGGTGGGTACGATCGCCAGCCAGTTCAACGATCCCGGCACGAACTCGCTGTACGCGCGCCTGATGAAGAAGATCGCCGAGAAGACAGGCGTCGCGCTCGACAGCAGCTTCCACGCGCACGACGAGATGAGCGAGAAGGTGTGGATCATCCCCCCCGCCAAGAGCCGCTACCTGAGCGAGATCAGCGAGAACAACCGGAGGTATGACGAGAAGGTCAGGCAGCAAGCCACGATTGCTGATCAACTCTACGGTCTCTATTCGGCTGTGCTGACGTTCGGTGGGCCTGACCTTCTCGGATCAGATGATCAGACGATCAGACGATCAGAAAATGGCAGTGCCGAAGTCGCGACGCTGGTGAAGAAGTTCGACGCGCTGAAGAAGGACCTCGACCCGCACCTCTGGGCCATGATCAGCGGCTGGAAGAGCGAAGAGGAGAAGTACGGCGGCGAGTTCTACACCTACTTGGTGCGCGGCAAGGAGATCAAGGTGCCGAACCACACCGAGAGCCTCAGTCACCTGAAGATCCCGAAGGTCGCGCTGCCGAAGTTCCGCAGCTGGGGCGACAAGGTGCGCTGGGCCATGCAGGAGAACACACCCGGCTTTTATCCCTACACGGCGGGCATCTATCCCTTCAAGCGCACCGGCGAGGACCCCGCGCGCATGTTCGCCGGCGAGGGCGGACCGGAGCGCACCAACAAGCGCTTCCACTACGTGAGCCAGGGCCTGCCCGCCAAGCGCCTCAGCACCGCCTTCGACAGCGTCACG